>JBKDOR010000180.1:0-8517 GCA_046342775.1 Synechococcaceae cyanobacterium | reverse complement strand
GCCCTGGGAGGTGCTGCCGAGGTTCAGGCCCTGGATCGTGCTGGGCCCTGCGACGAAGCCGTCGCCGTTGAGGTCGCGCTTGAGCTTGGCCTCCTCGCCGAACAGCTGGTTGGTGGTGAGGTAATCGCCCGATTGGTAGACGCCGCTAGCATCCAGGCTCCAGCGCGCGGATTGTTGGCTCACGCTATTGGCCCAGTAGAGGCTGTAGCCGCTGCCGGTCACCGCAACCGCTGTAGCGCTCCAGCCATTGCCCGGGTTGGAGGCGGAAGCGTTGCCAGCGGCATACACCACCTGGATCGCTGGCTGGCCGGCGCTGAGCAGGGCATATCCTTGAGGCGTGCTGCCGAGGCTCACCGCGATGGAGCCATCACCATTGAGGTCAATGTTCAGATTGGCCTCGGCGCTGGCCAACTGGCTGGGGGACAGGCTGACGTCGGATTGGTTGACGCCGGTGGCGTCCAGAGCCCAGAGCCGCACCTGCTGGCTGATGCTGTTGCGCCAGTAGAGGCTGGCGCCACCCCCTGCAGAGGGGCTGGCCGCCACAGCGATCCAACCGTTCCCCGGGTTGCTGGCTGAGGCATTGGCGCCGGCATCGGTGACCTGAATCGGGGTGGCGTTGCCGCTGCGCAACGCGTAGCCCGCGGCCGTGGTGCCAAGGTTGAGTCCGTTGAGTGTGCTGGGCCCCGCGGTGTAGCCATCACTGTTGAGATCAAGCCCAAGGGATGCCTCTTCGCTGAGAATCAGGTTGGCGGAAAGCACCACCCCCGATTCATAAATGCCACTGGGATTGAGGTTCCAGCGAGCTACCTGCTGGCTCGCGCTGTTGCGCCAATAGAACGCGAAACCGGTACTGGTGGGCGCGGCAGCGATGGCACTCCAGCCATTGCCGGGATTGCTGGCGGAGGCGTTGCCACCGCTGAAGCTCACTTGAATCGGCGTGCCAGAACTTGTCTGCACCGCGTAGCCCTGGGCCGTTGTCCCGAGGTTGACTCCATTGACCGTGGTGGGACCCGGGGTGTAGATCAGCTGATCAAGAATGGTGTCAGAGCGCTGGCTCAGATTTTGCAGTCGCTGATCAGCGGTGGCAGGTGTATCGGCGCTGCGATAGGCAGCTGCCAGGCTTCCATGCTGGCTCGCCAGGTATTCGGCCAGCACATCCTGCTCCGTTCCATTTCCAGCAAACGTAGCCGCTCCCGTCCGTGCTACCGCAGGGTCGAAGAGATCGACCCGGTTGGCGGCTGGGCCGGTGGGAAATGGATAGCCATCTCCACCACCAGCCAGGAAATTGAGGGTCACCAGGCGTAACGGACGGCCGGGATCTCCGGTGAGAGCGCCATCGCGCACGATGACGTCCAGGTCCCTGCCCGCAGCATCCTCGATCGCCATGTTGACGATCCTGTTGCCGGCGGGCTTGCTGGGATCAAAGCTGAAGGCCACCCCGGAAACCTGCGGGAAACGACCCTGGTTGGGATAACTGGCGACACCATGTTCCAGCAGGTCCCTCAGCTTGCTGGCGGTGACCGTGATCAGGGAGAGACTATTATTGAATCGCAGGGAGTTTTCAATATCTAGCGTTGAAACGCCCCCTTCGAGTTTGCCTGCCGAGGGGTTGGCGGCGGGAGGCAGCTTGGCGCCAGTGATGACATCAATGGCACCGATCTGGGAACGGATCCCCCCTCCATTCTTGAGCGACAGCACCACCGAGGGATCGATGCTTCTGGCATAGGCGAGGTTGGCATCGGCGGTGAGATTACCCAGATTGGTTTCCTGGCCGCGGACCAGGGCCCGCTCGCCCTCCAGATACACGCTGCTGTAGCCCCACACCTGACCGTCCTTGCTGCTGATCACCGCCTGAACCGCATCGGTAAGATCTTGCACGTTTTCAGCCTTGCTGCCCTCTGCAAAGGCGGTGGTGGCGAGCTGGGCTTCGCTAACGTTCCAGGCTTTGGCCAGATTGGCCGCCGTGGCCGCATAGGCTCCACTCACCAGGGGATCGATGCTGATCGGGATGATGCGGCCCTGGGCATCGAAATCCACCACCAGTCGTCCGAGATAGGTGTATTCGTTGTCGGTGTTCACGATCAGTGTGGTGCCGCCGTCTGCGCCGCTGGCCACGAGGGGATAGGTGTCGGCAAAGCTGGCGGGGTGGCCGGGCAAGTCCACGGCTTGATCGGTGCTGTCGCCCAGTCGGGTGTTCGAGCCCCCAGCGAGAATGATGTCCACGCCGCGCAGCAAGCTGGCGAGGGTCTTTTCGTTGACAAGTTGCTGTAGGTGAGCCATCAGGATCACCTTGTTCACGCCCTGGTTGATCAGATCGTCGATCACCGGTTGGAGTTGGCTGGCCAGCAAGGCCATGTCGTCGCGCTCGTTGCCCTTTCCACTAAAGCCCTTCACCTCGACCCCACCGGTGGAGCTGATCTGCTCCAGCACCTGGGTGGTGGCTCCCACAAGTCCGATCTTTTCGCCATTTTTGCTCACCACAGCTGACGGCACAATCCGGCCTTTCAGGGAGCTGGCCTCCTCCAAGCCCGCTGTGGCGGTGGTATTGGTGAAGCGGGGGTTCAGATCGCTGTCGCCGCTGAAATCGAGGTTGGCCGAGAGGTAGGGGAACTGAGCCCCCAACCAGCCGGCAACCGATCCGGGGGTGAAGGCGTCGCGGAACACCCGCGTTCCCAGGTCGAACTCGTGATTGCCGATCGTCGAGGCCTCCACGCCGATCAGGTTGTGGATGGCAAGATCCACCGCTGCGATCGGATGGTTGGTGCTGGAGCTCAGGCTGATGCTGGACCCAGTGGTGGCGTTGAGCTCATCGCGCACGCTGAGATCGGTGCCGCCATTGAGGAAGGGGCTGGGGATGAAGTTGTCACCGCCAGCCAGGATCAGGGTGTTGGCATAGGCGTTGTCGAATGCATCCACCAGGCCCGCCAGATACGGAGCCGTCTGGGACCCCAGCAAGCCCGCCTCGCCATCGGAGAGGTGCAGAAGCTGCAGCCTGTAGGGGATCGGAAAATCCACCACAGACACGACATCGTTGCCTTCACTGGACGTGATCACACTGCGGGCCGCGTTGGTGGCGCTGCTGAGGAACGTGATGCCTTCCACCCGCTGCGCCCCGCTGAAGATCACAGGATCGACGGCCACCGGCGCATAGGGATTGGTCACGTCGAACACCGCCGCCATGCTGGTGGTGCTGCGCTCCAGAGCGACGAAGGCATAGATGCGGCCGTTGACGCTGATCACCTCCACCATCTCGGGTTCCACGCCCTTATCGTCTTCGCGGCTATTGATCGGATAGATGCCCTTGGCTACAGCCAGTTCTTCGAGTGCCGTCCCCGAATCAAACACCACATTGCCCTTGGAATCGTAAATCCTCAGAGAACGGGAGCCGAGGGTGTAAGCCTGATCCACGATGCCATCGCCATCGAGATCACCCGTGTTCGTGAGAATGTTGAGGCGCAGCGCATTGGCTGCCAGCAATCCAGCCTTCTGGGCGGGGGTAGCGGATGCAGCTGCCGTCAGCAGGGCAGAAACTCTCGCGGTTTCATCGGGATCCAGAAAATCGTTGCGGTCATCCCCCTCACCGGCGGCCAGGATGAAGTCCTCGCCGTTGTAGCGGAACGTCGCCAGCCCATCGGGCATGGTCAGGCCATACACGTCGTGGTTGGTTGCGGGCTTGTAGCCACCGCCATCGCCGCTGTCCTCGGTGTCGAGGGCCGGGTTGCTGAAGCTCACCACGGTGAAGGCGTTGCCATCGGCGCCCTCGGTGCCGAAATCATTGTCGTAGTTGATCACCAGCGCGCCGTCATCGCGCAGGGTGAGGCCTTCCGGTTTGTCGTAACTGATCGTTCCACCCACCGAGGGCAGGTTGAACAACTCCACCTTGTGAGCCAGCTTGATGCCGGCCGCCGCCAGGCGATCGGCGCTGGACGGGGTGTACACCCCGCCCACCAGGGTGAGGCTGTTGTCGAGCAGCTCGGGGCTGGCCACGCCGATGGCGTCGGCCCAACTGGTGGTGCCCTGTGTGTAGGGAAGCGTGTTGGTGGCCCCACGCAGATCCACCTCAACCACGCTCTTGAACCCGTTGAGTGCCCGGGAGCTGTCGCGCTCCATCACCAGGAACACGTTGCGGCTGGCGTCGAACGTGACATCACCGATCTTGTCCTGGCCGACGCGGCCGCTGAGCAGATAGAGGTGCTCCTTCACCGGGGCCCCGCTGGCGGGCTGGATGGCGAGGATGCGGGTGAGTTGCGAGAGGCTGCGTTCGGCAACAACACCATCGTTGTTGCTGTCGACATCCAGCGGGCTCTGCAGGAAGGCATAGAGCAGTCCATCGTTGCTGTTGAAGGCCATGCCCTCGATGCCGCGATTGGCCCAGCGGTTTCCATAGATCGCCGGCAGGCTGTCGATTGTTTCAGCACCGATCAGATCGCCATGCTGGACCTCAAGCAGAGCTTTTTGTCCGGCCGGGATGTAGCGCTGGATGAGATTGCCGGTGTTGAAATCGAACAGGGCAATCTGGCTGCGGTACTCGTCACCCACGGCGAACACCTTGCGGCTCACCCCGGCGATCGTGACCGTCAGCACCGAGATGGTTTCCGAGTCGATCCCGAAGGGGTCGTAGGCGAGTGGGTTGCCGGCGGCATCGACAGGAATCTCGTCTTTGCCGCTGAGCTGCGGCAGCCCGGTCAGTGGAGTGCCATCCACCCGGTTGAGGCCAATCTTGCCCAGTTCGCTGACCATCCCCGTGGCCCTCTCCATCCCCAGCTTGTAGATCGATGGCTGGAAGTCGGGATCCAGAAACTGACGCCTGCCAGCAACAAGCGTGCCGTTTGGTCCGCGATCGGTAATGGAGTAGTAGATATCAAGCTGCTTGCCCGATACGGTTTCCACGCCAGCGAACCAGAGGCCTGAGAGACCACCCGGCTGGGCGCCGGCGGGAAGGTTGGCATTGCCGGCGGCATAGCTGAGGATCGCGTTGTAATTTGTGGCCCTGGCCTGGCCGCGATCCCAGTCCTTGATGCCAGCCGAGAAGATCGAGCTGATCTTGGGGGTTGATGTGCTGATGTCCAGCACGGCGATGGCATTATTTTCCTGCAGCGAGATATAGGCGGTTTTGCCATCGGCGCTGATGGCAATCGCCTCTGGCTCGATGTCCTGCGCCAAGCTGGTCGTCACGCCGGCGTTGCCGGTGATGCGCACACCACGATGGATCAGCTCGGCCCTGCGGTTATCCCATGCTTCGAAGCCGATCGTTTTCACATCGCCCTGGCCTGGTGCCATGCGGCCGAGGTGAAATACACCGGTGTTGATCACCGAAATGGATCCCTGCGGATCAATGCTGTAAGCAGCATTCGGCTCACCCTCGTTGGTGACCAGCAATTGATTGCCATCAGCGCTGAACTTCACCATGTCGGGTAGGGCTCCGACATTCACGGTGCTGATCCACGTGGGAATGGCTGGATTGTCACCGAGTTGGTAGAATTGCACCATTCCTGGCTCGGTTTTAACGGCGTTCTGCACCGCAACCGCCAGAAGATTGCCATGCACGGCAACACTTTGAAGCGTCTGAGCACTGTCTGCGGGCACAGCCCGGGCGACGATTCTGGGCGTCGCTGGATTCCTCAGGTCACTGACAACAATCGACCCGGACCCACCGCCAACGGTGTAGAGATAGCCAGAGGCTGGATTGAAGGCTGAAATCTCAGCATTAGCCAGCTGGGCAGCCATGCTCAGATTTCCCCCCACCGCCACAACCGGAGGGGTGATCAAGGAGAAAGTCAGGGACAACGTTGACCACAAAATCTCTACAGTATTGTTATGCACTGGGAGTCTCCTGGGGTTAAGCTGCGATTAGCGAATGGTTAAGTGTGTCCAGCGGCACTGCAGGCTGGTGTTGTGGGGGCCTGCCTGACTGTGTCGTTGGTTCGCTCGCTGTTGATGAGGTTCAACCGCGGTGGCTGCTCGAGTCAGCGCCATGACCGATCGGCTTGGCTGCACGACGATGCATCCACGGAGAGCCGAGTCTGTCGTCACAACCTCGCCGAATTGCCGCCATTCTGGAGATAAACCTTTCGAGCTATTCGATCACGGGATCTTGCGCGTCTGGCGCCAATCCTTGCTCTTTCCTGTATCAGCTTGTGGCGGTTAGCACTGGAGACTACGCCTAAGTCCAATGTCGATCTTCACTCAATACGACGGCAGACTTGCGGGCGCCCGCGAAGGCATTGTGAAGTGCCTGGCTTTGTTCTGACAGTGATGGATTGCTTGGCCCCTGTTGGCCAGGCTGCCGGCCTGGCCGTGGGTGTTGGCAGGATGCCCGGCGCCCGCAGGCTGGCGCGGCCCAGCTGCTCCCGTTGGGTGCATCTCCGCCGCCGGTCTGTGGATTGCCGAAGCTGAGCCACCGGATGGCCTCGCCCATGCGCCGCCAGCGCGTTGGTGCGAGCACGACAGCTTCAGTTGATTTCCAAGGCCACCAATCGGAGATCCCGTCCGCTCAACAGGTGTCGGCTGATGGCACCGCAGTGAGGGCAATCTCCGAGCCCATGTTCGGCGTGAAAGTCACGACCACAGGGTTTGCAGTGACAGATGGCTGGCTCCCAATCGATCTGCAATTCGGCGTGGGCAGCGATCGTGCCCTGCATGACGTGGGGAAAGGCAAACCGCAGCGCCTCCAGCTCCACCCCGGCCAGCTCTCCGACCCGCAGCCGAATCACCGCAACGCTCACAGCTCCCGCCGCCGCCGCCGCTGCGAGAGCCTGGTCGCGCAGCTCCTCCATCAGGCTCAGTTCATGCACGGCCGGCTGTTGGGATGGCGTCGCGGGAGTGAATCCACTGCCGCAGCAGCCGCTCCGCACGCGGCAGCAGGCGTCTCAGCCTCGGCGAGAACCCTTCGCCGTGTTCCAGGCAGAAGGTCGGTACCAGCAGCTGCCAGGCCTTCGGTCTGCCTCCAAACAGCAACGCGCTGATGCTCAGCAGCTGGCTCGGCGAGAGTTGGTGGCTGAAGGCGCCAAGCGACACCCCGGCGCCATCCTCCGGCAGCCCAGCTGGCTGCAGGCCCTGCAAGACCGCAGCACGGCGCGACTTCACCCTGGCCGCGTTCCTGCCGCCAGGTTGGTCGTTGAGCCCAGTGAGTTCCATCCCGCAGGCTGTTCGTCCAGCCCAAGCCCGGTGCCCGCCCGGCTCGCCGCTGGGTTCCAAGCTGCGGCCGTCAGGCACGACCCAGGCATCGATGAACAACACCCTGGCCGCAGCCGCCAGGTCTTCCGCCAGTTCGGGGGTGAGCTGGTGCACCGTGCGCAGCTGGGCAGCCGGCAGCCATGGCTCGGCCCGCCGCGCCAGCCACCAGCCCGCCCCGTCATCACGCCGCAACGGGTTGCCGATGCCGATCACCAGATCGCCAAGCAACGGATCGTCGAGCTCCCTGAGCGAGCGGGATCCGGCGCCAGAGGGATCGGCCGGCGGCTGCCGCGCAGCCCTGCCCCCAGGCCACCACGCCGCCATGGAGGTGCCCGAGGCTCCGGAGGCTTGCCCAGCCGACACGCCCCCCACCGCCTCAGCCACGCTGCCGCTCCGCCAGCAACTCGCCATCGCTGCCGCGCAGCTCCACCCGCAGCGGCATGGCGCCGGCGGCATGGGTGCTGCAGCTCAGGCAGGGATCGAAGCAGCGGATTCCGGCTTCGATCCGGTTCAGCAGCGGCTCCGGCAGCTCCGCAGGCACTGGATCGGGGAGATAGGCGCGGGCGATCTGGGCCACGGTGCGGTTCATCGCCAGGTTGTTCTGGCCCGTGGCGATGATCAGATTCACGCCGGTGAGCAGTCCCTGCGCATCCACCCGGTAGTGATGAAACAGCGTGCCCCGGGGCGCCTCGCTCACCCCCACCGCTTCATGGGCATTGAGGCCCGCGTGGGCACGGATTCGCCCCGAGAGCAGCGCGGGATCCTGGACATGGGCCTCAATCGCTTCCAGGCAGGCCACGATCTCGACCAGCCGGGCGTGGTGATAGGCAAAGGACGACAGCACCACCGGGCCGCCAGCTCGCTGCCGAAACTCTTGAAGCTCCACGTCTGCCCAGGGGGTGCCGATCGTGTCGCACACGTTCAGGCGGGCCAGCGGCCCCACCCGGTAGAGGCCATCGGGATAGCCCAGGGGCCTGTAATAAGGAAACTTCAGATAGGTCCAGGGTTCCACCGCTTCGGCCAGAAAGTCGTGGTAGTCGTCCTCCCGCAGGCCCTCGGCCACGATCGAGCCATCGGCGCCGCGCAAGCGCAGCACGCCATCGCTGGGTTCCCAGCGCCCGTCGGTTCCCACCAAGCTCATGAACAGGCTCGGGAACAGACCGAAGCAGGCCTGTTCCCGCCGCAGCGGTCCATCCAGCAGTGTCTTGAATCGCTCCAGGGCCAGCTGGGCCGTGGCGCGGGCCTCCGGCAGACGCTGCAGGATCCAGTCGCGGGTTTCGGGCCGCAGGGGCGTGCGCACCCCGCCCGGCACCGCCCAGGCCGCATGGATGCGACGGCCGG
>JBKDOR010000179.1:0-3179 GCA_046342775.1 Synechococcaceae cyanobacterium | reverse complement strand
CAGCGAGCTCTCCGATCTCTTCTACATCGACACCCGTGGCGTGCTGCCCTACGCCTCCTGGGTGGAGCGCAACCCCACGGATCTCTGGGGGTTCAACACCGCGCCCGCCGGCTACGACCCGGTGTTTGCCGAGGCCCTGCTTCGCCTCGATGCCGGCCTCGACCGCCTGCAGCGACCCGACCGCTTCAAGCTCAGCAGCGCCGACCTGCCGACGACTTGGGTGAGCGAAAGCGCTGGGGTGCTCAGCTTCTCCCTGGCCGCCTTAGCGGGTCCTGGCGCCGAGCCCAACCCCCTCGCCGAGTTGGAGGTGTTCAAGGATGGCGGCGAGCGGCCGCGTTCTTTCACGCTGCGGCTCGAGCCCGTGGCGGCCAGCACCTATCTGCTCGAACGCAACACGGGCAGCGGCTGGGAGGGGGTCAGCCAGGCGGTGAACCTGGAGCTGGCCCTCGCCCAGGTGGGCTCCGTTGATGTGTACCGCGCCCCCCTGCCCAGCGGCCTGCGCCTGCGCACCGCCGGCCTCAGTTCCGCAGACCTGCGCGCCACGGCGCTGATTGAGCTGCCCAACGCCCGCTCCCTGCTCGGCCTGGAGGCCGCTGCGGCGCTGGAGCTCTACCACGCCACCCTCACCAACGCGGGCGATCAGGGACTCGTTCCGCTGCGCACGGTGGAGATCACCGCCCATGCCGCCGGCAGCCTGCAACTGCAGGGCGAGCAGCTGCTCGATTTCCTGCTTGCCGGTAACCCGATCGGCTCCACGGTGGATGCGATCGAGGATGCCATCGACGCGGTCGGCGAAGCCCTGGACGAGGCCCTCTGCGGCCTCGATGAAGGTGCCCTCAGCCCAGCTAACTGGCTGGCGATGCTCACCGGCCTGGCCGATCGCATCGAAGCGCTGCGCGATGCCCTGGTGGGCAATCTTGGTGGCGATCCGCTGATCAATGGCCTGGCCGAATCGCTGGGCTTCAGCTTCGAAGATCTCGGCGCTGGCTTCACCACCGTGGCCAACACGGTGCGCAGCTTCACCGATAACATCCTGCCCCCCGATGAATGGGCCAACCGCTTCAACCAGGCCATGGATGAAGCCGGCCTGGGCGAGATCAGCCTCACCCTGGTGGAAAGCGCCAGCCCCGATGCCTTTGCCGGTGAATGCCCAGAGCATGATCCGGCGGTGCGCACACCACTGCTCTACCTCTTTGAGCTCAACTTTGGCGATGGTCTTGATTGGAGCATCGGCGAGCAGGACGACAGCTTGATCCAGCTGATCAACGATCTTGCTGACATCAACATCCCCACCGGTGCCCTCGACATCAAGGCCGACTGGAGTGTTGGTATCGATGTCGACGCCAAGATCGGCTTCGGCTTCGATCTCGATGCCCGCTCGGTTGGCGAGTTTCTGGTGCTCGACACCGCCCCCGGCGCCATCCCCTTCAGCCTGCCGGCTGGCCTCGATCCCAGTGCCTTCGATGAGCTCAATGCCAGCGGCACCGAATTGTTCGCCAAGGCCTGGCTCGATATCTCCGATCTGCAGGTGTCGCTCGCCGGGCTCAGCGCCCGCAGCGCCCCCGGTGAATCGCTGCTGCAGGCCAGCATTGCTGCCGGGCTCGATCTGCAGGTGCAAGGCAGCAACGGCACCAGCTATCTGCGGCCCGAACTGGTGGATATCGGCCAGGCGATCAGCGGCGGCGCCCTCACAGTGGCCAGCGGCTTCGATGCCGATGTGCAGTTCCAGCCCGAGCTGCTGCTCGATCTGGCCGAACAGTTGGGGGATGCGGCCCTGGAGCTGCTCGAACCCTTCGAGGAGGCCTTCGAGGAGGGAGCCCAATCGCTGGAGGATGTCGGCGATGCCCTGAATTGCGGCAGCTTTGGGCTGCAGCAGGTGCTGTTCATCCTGGCCCAGTTGGAGCAGACGATCGACAACGTGCAGCACGCCATCGAGGCGGGTGTAGCCGATAACCCGTTGATGGCCACCTTCGCCCCGGACATCGCGGCGGACATCAAGCAGTTCAGTGGCCATTTCGATACTGCTGAGCAGGCCTTGGCGGATCTGCGTGGGCTGGGCGAACAGATCCTTCCCTGGAATCTGATTCCGCGCATCGACGCGATCTTGCCGGAATTCCTCAGTCTTGAGCTGCGGTCACGGCCGATCTTTGATTCCTATTTCTGTGTCACCAACCTCAAGCCCGGCAATATCAAGCAGATTCGTCTGGACAGCAGCGCACGTTATAGTAACGCCACTGGTGGGCCCTGGATCAACTATGTCTTGCCCGCTGAATTTGATCTTGAGGGCCAGGATCGTACAACCCATATTTTCCTCGAGGCATCAGACAGCATCCGTCTCCCTGATGGCCCCGATGGTTATCGCTTGGTGGATCCCTCCGGCGAGGGCAGCAGCAATGCCGCCATCGATTTCGCGGCGCCGTTCACGATCCTGCAGCGCCGCGACGCCAGCGGCCATGAGCATCTGCTGATTCTGGAAGGGCTCAACGGCAGCAACCCCCTCGCCGGCGGCAAGGTACGCAACAGCGATGGCAGCGCCCCCCGCGCCTACAGCGGCGCCAATGTGGTGACCCAGCTCGGCAACTTCGAGCGGCTTGGCAGCAGCGCCGAAGCCAGGCGACTGGCTCTGAAGGATTACCTCAGCGATGTGCGCTCAGATCCCAACCGCCGCGGCGAACTCGCTCCAGATTACTATCGTTTTTACCTTGCTCTTGAGGGTCTGTCGACAACGATCGACCTCGACTTCAATACCAGCCTCGGCGATATCCTCGAACTCAGTGGCGGCTTCGATCTCAACCTCTTCGCCGAGGGCTCGATCGGCTTCGCCTTCGATGCCAATGCCCCCGATCTCGGCTCCAGCTTCCTGCTCGATAGCGCCGCTGGGGTGGATCAGAACCTCAGCAGCCGCATGCCCGCCGACATGGCGCGGCTGTTCGGCAGCAGCACGGACGGCAGCCCTGAGCTGGTGGTGGGCGCCACCCTGCAGAGCACCGAGCCCCTGCGCGGTCGCCTCGGCTTCCTGGAGCTGGAGGCGACCAGCGCCAGCGCCAACGTCCTCGGCATCGGTTCGGCTGTTCAGGGCGGCAACCCCACGCTGCCGGCCAACCAGGATCCCTTCCTCAGCGGCGCCCTGCTGCTCGGCATCGACCTCAAAGGTCCTGGAACGGGCCTGGTGCCCTTGG
>JBKDOR010000178.1:0-10841 GCA_046342775.1 Synechococcaceae cyanobacterium | reverse complement strand
CACCCGCCAGCTGGCGATGCAGACCGGCCTGCACCGCAACACGATCAGCAAGGTCTACCGCCAGCTGGAAACCGACGGTGTCGTGGAGGCGATGGCGGGCTCCGGCATCTACGTGCGCGATCAGCAGAAGCCGCGGGAGATCAAGCCGCCCCCGGGTCTGCGCCATAAAGCCCTGCCGGACATCGACAAGGAGGTGCGCCACAGCGTCGACGGGCTGCTCAATGCCGGCTGCACCTTGCAGCAGGCCCGGGAGTTGCTCACCCGAGAGATCGACTGGCGGCTGCGCTGCGGCGCCCGGGTGCTGGTCAGCACCCCCCGGGAGGACATTGGCGCCTCGATGCTGATCGCCGAGGAGCTCACCCCCAGCCTGGAGGTGCCGGTGGAAGTGGTGCCGATGGAGGAGCTGGAGGCGGTGCTGGAGAGCTCCAGCCAGGGCACGGTGGTCACCAGCCGCTACTTCTTGCAGCCGGTGGAGGAGATCGCCAAGCGCCATGGGGTGCGTGCCGTGGCCGTGGATCTCAATGACTTCCGCCATGAGCTCGATCTGCTCAAGGAGCTGCGGGCCGGCAGTTGCGTGGGGCTGGTGAGCATCAGCCCCGGCATCCTGCGGGCCGCCGAGGTGATCCTGCACAGCATGCGCGGCAATGAGCTGCTGGTGATGACCGCCCACCCAGACACCAGCAGTCGCTTGCTGGCGCTGCTGCGGGCCGCCAGCCATGTGCTCTGCGACCGCCCCAGCCTGTCGCTCGTGGAGCAGACCCTGCGCCAGAACCGCGCCCAGCTGATGCGGCTCCCGGTGGTGCATTGCGCCCAGAGTTACCTGGGAACCGCCACGATCGACCAACTGCGCAAGGAGATCGGGCTGCTCGCCGCCTGATCCCTCCCCTCACCTGAATGCTGCGGGCCTTCCGAGCCGATCTGGCGATCATCAAGGAGCGTGATCCCGCCGCCCGCGGCACGCTCGAGATCCTGCTCTGCTATCCGGGCCTGCACGCCCTGCAGCTGCATCGCCTCAGCCACACCCTCTGGCGCCTTGGGCTGCCGCTGCTGGCGCGGCTGCTGAGCCAGGCGGGGCGGCTGGCCACCGGCATCGAGATCCACCCGGGGGCCCGCATCGGCCATGGGGTGTTCATCGACCACGGCATGGGTGTGGTGATCGGGGAGACGGCCGAGGTGGGCGATCACTGCCTGCTGTATCAGGGGGTGACCCTGGGGGGCACCGGCAAGCAGCACGGCAAGCGCCACCCCACCCTGCAGGACAACGTGGTGGTGGGAGCCGGCGCCAAGGTGCTGGGGGCGATCACGGTGGGAGCCAACACCCGCATTGGCGCCGGCTCGGTGCTGCTGCGCGATGTGGCGCCGGACAGCACCGTGGTGGGGGTCCCCGGCCGGGTGATCCATCAATCGGGGGTGCGCATCGACCCCCTGGCCCACTCGGCCCTGCCGGATGCCGAAGCCCGGGTGATCCGCAACCTGATGGAACGGATCGACAGCCTCGAGAATGAAGTGACCCAGTTGCAGCGCTGCCTCGGTGAGCTGGCCGCCGGCCGGCCGCTGCAGGAGCCCTGCATCGCCCGATCCCAGAGCCTGCGGGATAAGGAGATCCTGGAGTTTCTCGGCGATGGCGACCTCGACAGGCCGCAACCGGGCTGAGTCGGTTGGCGCTCTGCGCGGCTGAACGAGGGCGTGATGCCGCGACTCAAGCCGGCGCAGCCGTGGCGCCAGGCCGTGGCCCGAACAGGCCGCTGCCCAGCCGCACCCAGGTGCTGCCGGCGGCCACCGCCTGGCGCCAGTCGCCACTCATCCCCATCGACAGCTCCTTGAGCCCCAGTTCGGCCGCCAGGGCGGCGCAATCCTGGAAGAGCCGCTGCAGCTCGGCATCGCTGAGCCCCAGGGGCGGAATCGTCATCAGGCCGACGACGCGCAACGGCTGCAGCTGGCGCAACTGCGGCCAGGCCTGGCGCAGCGCCTCCGGCTCGAAGCCGGCCTTGCCGGGATCGGGCCGCAGCTTCGCCTGCAGGAACACCCTTGGCGCCAGGCCCTCCTCCATCGCGAGGCGCTGCAGGCGCAACGCCAGCTCCAGGCTGTCCAGCGAGTGGAGGGTGGCGAAGTGGCGCAACACCTGGCGAGCTTTGTTGGCTTGCAGGCGGCCGATGAAGTGCCAATCGAGCGGTTCCAGGTCGGCCAACTCCTGGCGTTTGGCCAAGGCCTCCTGCAGGCGGCTCTCGCCGAAGCTGCGCTGCCCCGCCGCCACGGCTGCACGGATCGCCGCCGCCGGCTGGCCCTTGCTCACCGCCAGCAGCCGGGTGCAGGGCGGCAGTTGGGCGCGCACCGCCACAAACCGCTCGGCCAGGCCCGAGTCCGGCATCAGATGAAGGTTTGGTCGAACAGCTGGCGCCAGTGGGCCAGAACCTCCGGCCCTTCGCGCCGGGCTCGGGCCAGGTTCTGCTCGGCCACATGGCGGGCATCCATCTGGGGCACGATCTCGAACGAAGCGCCGCGGGTCCGCAGAGTCACCAGGAAGAAAATGCGCTGGGCGTAGAGCGTGGCGTACAGATCCCGACCCTCTCCCGCGGGCGCGACCCGATACAACATTCCGAAGGTGGGATGGTTGAGATAGCGCTCAGCGCTCACGTTGAACAGCAGATCGGCATCTGGGTCATTAAAGGCCACCGACTCGCCAGCGCATCCCCAGCAACGCCAGAAGACCCAGCAAGGCCGCAGCGGAGACCGGCCCGGCCGCTGGGTTCGGCAGCCGCAGCTGATCCGGCGGCTGCCAGGTGCCGCCGCGGGCCATCAGCGCCTCGGCCCCCTGCTCGGCCCGCAGCAGCAGGTTGGCCAACAGCCGCTCGCCGATCGCCAGCACCAGCGCCAGGCCCTGCTTCCAGCCCAGCGCCTTGAGGTTCACGGCCCGGGTGGCGACAGCCCGCAGCAGGTTCTGCAACTCCTCCTGCACCAACGGCAGGAAGCGCAGGGCGAGCAGCAGCGTGAAGCCGAGCCGTTGCATCGGCCAACCCAGCCGCTCCAGGGGCGCCAGCCACCAGCTGATCGCCCAGGCCAGCTGCTCGGGCGGGGTGCTGATCAACAGCAGGTTGGCGCTGTGCAGCAGGGTGATCAGCAGGGTGGAGGTGTTGATCGCCAGAGACGCGGATTTGCGGGTGACCACCAGGGGCCCCAGCGGCAGCGGACCCAGGCGCAGCGGCCCCCAGCGCCACAGCTCCCAGCTGCGACCGTCCACCTGGGCGGGGGGCTGACCGGGGGCCTGGGGCCGCAGCACCAGCTCCGTGGGGGGGCGTTGCAGGCTGGCGGCGGGGCTGGAGTCTGCGGGCAGCAGGGCGGTGAGCAGGCCCACCAGCAGCGCCACCACCAGCAGCGTGGGCAGGCTTCGGCGCCACAGGCGCCAGGGCAGGCCGCTGAGGGCGGTGACCAGCAGCAGCACCAGCACCAGGGCGCAGCGGAAGCGGGGGCCGGCCAGGATCGGAGTGAGCAGGAAGGCCACGGTCCAGGCCAGCTTCAGACGGGGATCAAGGCGGCTCAGCCAGCTGGGGCGCTCCCCCGGCTGGGCGTCAACGTACTGGCCGATCGGCACCTGGCGCAGCCAATCCATGTCAACGGCTGCGGGCTTGCTGGCGGGCCAGCTCCTTTTCGGCATCCCGCTGCTGTTTACCGCGCCAGAACAGGCGGATCGGCGTGCCTTCGAAACCCAGGGATTCGCGGATCTGGCGTTCCACGTAGCGGCGATAGGTGTCGCCGAAGAGCTTGGGGTCGTTCACGAACAGGGTGAAGCTGGGGGGGCGGCTGGCCACCTGGGTGCCGTAATAGAGGCGCCCCTGGCGACCGCCGCGGGTGGTCGGCGGCGAACGCCAGCGCAGGGCCTCTTGCAGCACCTCATTCACCACGGAGGTGCTGACGCGGCGGCGGTGCTGATCGACGACGGCGGAGGCGGCGGCGAAGACGCCCTGCACCCGTTGGCCCGTGAGGGCCGAGGTGAACAGCATCGGCGCCCAGTCGAGAAAGTAGAGCTTGGCGCGCAGCTCCTTCTCCATCGCCGCCATGGTGTGGCTGTCTTTCTCGATCGCATCCCATTTGTTCACGACGATCACGCAGGCGCGACCCTCTTCTTCAATCCGGCCGGCCAGGCGCTGATCCTGCTCGGTCACCCCATCGGTGACGTCGATCACGAGCAGGCAGACATCGCTGCGCTCGATCGCCTTGAAGCTGCGGTTGATGCCGAAGAACTCGGGGCCGTAGTCGACGCTGCGGCGCCGGCGGATGCCGGCGGTGTCGAGCAGTTTCCAGGTGAGGCCCTCGCGCTCGAGGGTGGTGTCGATCGTGTCGCGGGTGGTGCCGCGGATCGGGCTGACGATGGCGCGGTTTTCACCGCAGATGGCGTTGAGCAGGCTGGATTTGCCCACATTGGGGCGCCCCACGATCGCCATCTGGATCGGCTCGGGGCCCTCCTCAACGCTGGTGGGAGGCAGAAAACTGAGCACCTGATCGAGCAGATCGCCGGTGCCGGCGCCGTGGATGGCGGAGATCGGCTGGGGCTCGCCCAGACCCAGGCTCCAGAACTCGGCCGCCATCGCCAAGCCCTGCTCGGGCGACTCGCATTTGTTGACCGCCACCAGCACGGGCACGGTCTGAAAGCGCAGCCATTCGGCGATCGCCTCATCGGCGGCGGTGAGGCCGGCCTTGCCATCCACGATCAGCAGGGCGACGGCGGCTTCAGCCAGGGCGAGGTTGGCCTGTTCGCGGATCTCCGGCAGGAATTCACTGTCGTCATCGAACACCAGGCCGCCGGTGTCGACGACGCGGAACTGACGGTCGCCCCAGAAGGCGTCCTGGTAGGTGCGATCGCGGGTGACGCCGGGCTGGTCGTGAACGATGGCTTCACGGCTGCGGCAGAGCCGGTTCACCAGCGTGGACTTGCCCACGTTGGGGCGCCCGATGACGGCGACGACGGGTAACGCCAAGGGGAATTCTCTCGGATACGACCAGGCAGGCTTTCGACCCTACCGCGAGGCCGAGGAGCCAAGGAGAAGCCAAGGAGGAGCGAAGGAGGAGCCTCTGAGGTGCTGCCCCCTCCGCGGCAGGGCTGCCGAGGCCACCGACAGGGCGGGGCAGCGGGCTCAGCCAGCAGCGCGGCATCCCCCGGCGCGGCCGCCATGGCGTGGCGCCCGGGGCTGCCCCGGGGTTGTGCGGCTGCGACGCCGCCGAGCCCATGCCTCCGCCGAGCCCAAGCCGCCGCCGGCCGGCTTCAGTGCACCGGCGGATCGCCCGGATGGCCCGCCACCGGATCGACCGGCGGCGGCAGCAGCGGCGGCAGGGGGCCGGCGTCCGGCAGCGGCTCGCCGCGCTCGGCCAAGTGGGCCAACAGCCAATTCACCGCCGTGGCGCGACGGGTGCGGCGCGGGTAGAGCTCGCCGATCTTGTAACCGCCAAAGCCCAGCTGTTCCTTCAGCAACTGCTTGTGCTCCTTGGCGATGGCGCGGGTGAGGGCCACGCTGGCCGGGCGCTCGGCGATCAGCGGCGGCGCGATCGGGAAGGACTCCCGCCAGCTGGCGCTTGTCGCCGGGCCCGCGCTCCAGGTGCCGTCGCCAGCGGGCGCGTAACCCAGGCGCGGCCAGATCAGCTCACACACGAAGCGATCGCTGATGCGGTCGGCGAGCACGGCCTCGAGCAGCGCCCGGCTCAGGGGCCAGGCAGCGGGCGATGCGGCGGCTTGCACAGGACGGTTGGGGCCTGGAGTGCCATCCAGCTTGCCCGTCCGGCAAGGGAACCCGCGGCGCTGTCGGCTCCCCGGCCGGGGCCTGCGGCGGGGTCGCCTCCAGCCCGGCTCGCCCGGGGCCCTCTCCGGCCTCGCCCTGTCGGTCGCGCTGGGGTGTCTGCCTGTTCGGCACGCGAGCCTGCCGATCCGGGGCACCCGTCCAGTCCGACCTGTTCAAGCCGCTGATCCAGTCCGACAGGCCGGGCGGAGAATGGCGGGTGATGACCAGCACCTCGCCCGCGCCCGCCCCGGCGCTCCTCGCTTCACCGCAACCCTTGGCGCTGCCGGGCAACGGCGTGCCCCGGCTGCTGCGCTGCCGGGTGTTGCAGTCGCCCCTGGCCGGCGTCAGCGATCGCGTCTTCCGCGGCCTGGTGCGCCGCTGGGCCCCGGAGGCCCTGCTGTTCACCGAGATGGTCAACGCCACCGGACTGGAGCTGGGCCGTGGCCGCGGCAAGGTGGAGGAGCTGGCCGAGGAAGCCGGGCCCATCGCCGTGCAGCTGTTCGACCACCGGCCCTCCGCCATGGCCGAGGCGGCCCGCCGCGCCGAGGCCGCCGGGGCCTTTCTGATCGACATCAACATGGGCTGCCCGGTGCCCAAGATCGCCCGCAAGGGCGGCGGCAGTGGCCTGATGCGCGATCCCGACCTGGCCGCCAGCATCGTCGAGGCCGTGGCGGCGGCGGTGGCGATCCCGGTCAGCGTGAAGACGCGGCTGGGCTGGTGCGGCAGCGGCGACCGCGGGTTCTGCACCAGCCGCGACGCCGAGTCGCTCAGCGTGGCGGAGGCTGGGCCGCTCGCCGATCCCGCCCTGGTGGCCAGCGCCGTGGCCTGGTGCCGCCGCCTGGAGCAAGCCGGCGCCCAGCTGCTCACCCTGCACGGCCGCAGCCGCGCCCAGGCGTTCAAGGGCCAGGCCGACTGGCCGGCGATCGCCGCCGTGAAACGCGCCCTGGCGATTCCGCTGATCGCCAACGGCGATGTGACCTCCGCCGAGGCGGCACTGCGCTGCCTGGCGATCAGCGGCGCCGATGGCGTGATGGTGGGCCGGGGCAGCATGGGCAACCCCTGGCTGGTGGGGCAGATCGATGCCGCGTTGCGCGGCCTGCCGCCACCGCCCAGCCCCGATGCCGCCGGTCGGCTCGCCCTGGCGCGGGAGCAGTTGCTGGCCTTGCTGGCGGCCCGCGGCGACCACGGCCTGCTGATCGCCCGCAAGCACCTCGGCTGGACCTGCGTGGGCTTTCCCGGCGCCCCGCGGCTGCGCCACGCCCTGATGCGGGCGCCGACCCCGGCGGCGACCCTGGCGCTGCTGGATCAGGCAGCCGCGGCGCTGGCGTCCGATCCCCGAGGAACGGAACCGCCGCCGCCGGCCCGCCCCCTCAACCCGCCAACCGCCCGCTGAGCAGGGCCCGGCAGCCGCTGATCGCCTGGAACACCATCAGCAGGGACACCAGCCCCCCGGCCAGGGCATGCAGCCGCCGCAGCGCCAGCCGGCGCCCGATCGCCGGGCGCAGGGCGGTGGAGGCCAGCAGCAAGCCGCAGACCAGCAGTCCAGCCCAGGCATGGGGCGTGCGCAGCAGGGCCAGCCAGGCGGGGGCGTCGCCCGGGTTCAGGCCGGAGCTGGCGATCGAGCGCGGGCCTGAGCCAGCGGCCTGGCCCGCGGCAGCAACGGCAGCCAGCAGCCCCTGGCGCAGCATCCCCTGGCTCATCAGCGCCAGGCTGATCAAGCCGCCCCAGCTGAGCAGGGCGAACAGCACCCGCAGTGCCGGCTGGCGCGCCCACCAGAGGACCAGGGTCGCCAGCAGGCTGGCCAGGGCCAGCAGCCCCAGCGGCAGCAGCCGCGCCGGCTGCGTTGGCGCCCCCGGCCCCAGGAACACGCCCCAGAGTTGGGCGACAAGCACCGCCAGCACGGCGCCGCTGCTCAACCACTGGCCGTGCTGGGCATGCTCCAGCAGCACGGAGGCCGGCTGGGGATGCAGGTCGAGGCGGCGTTCACGCACATGGGTGGCCAGCCGCACCGTCACCGCGCCGACGGGGTAGACGAACAGGATCATCGCCAGCGGATGCAGCAACGCCAGGCCCTCCGCCAGTGAGAGACGGTCGGCGAGGGGCATGGCGGGCCGGCGAGCTGCCGTTATGCAAGCACCGCCGCGCCGCCGGTCGCCGCCGCGCTCGGCCATCAGGGCAGCAGAGCGGGCCAGCCCTGGCGGATCAGCAGCAGCGAAAAGTAAGGGGCCTCGCCGGCCGCCACGGCGGCGGCGGGCCGCAGCAGCTGATCCGGCCAGCCGACGCGGCGGGCGAACAGGCACGACTCCAGCAGCTGGCGCCGCTCCAGCAACGGCCGCACCCAGCCCCAGCGCTGCCCCAGCTTGAGCAGGGCCAGCTGCGTCGCCTCGCTGGCGGAGCGCTCCAGCAGCGCCTCCAGCTCGGCGGGATGCTCCGGGGTGGGGCGGATCAGCAGGCTCTCCCGCTGCAACGCCAGGGGCCAGGCGGCGGCGGCGGCGGCGGCGGCCACGGCGCTGATGCCGGGGATCAGCCGCAGCGGGCAATCGGGATGGAAGCGCCGCAGCGCCAGCAGCACATAGCTGCTGGTGGCGAACAGCGACACATCGCCCTCGCAGAGCAACACCACGCGCTGGCCCGCCGCGACGGCTGTCGCCAGGGCGGCGGCGGCGGCCCGCCAGGCCTGGCGGCGCGGCTCGTCCGCATCGGTCATCGGGAAGAGCAGCGGCAGGCGGCGCTGCTGCGGCCCCATCCAGCACTCGGCAATCGCGGCGGCCATGCCGTCGCCCCCCTCGCGGGCCACCGGGAAGGCCACCAGATCGGCGGCGGCGATCTCGCGCACCGCCGCCACGGTGAGCAGCTCCGGGTCGCCGGGCCCGACGCCCACCAGCGCCAGGGCGGGCGGGGCTTCGCGATCGCTGCGGGGGGGCAGGGGAAACGACAGGGGCAATCGGCGCGGGCGGCGATCGGCCCATCTTGTTCCCGATGTTGAGGGGCTTGGTGGCCGATCAGCAACGGCGCTGGCGCCCTGCTCGCGTCTTGCCGGCTGCGGCGAGGGCTTGTGCAGAGCATCCCGGCAGCCTTGGGCAGCCGGGGCCGCCTCGCCGGGCTGGTGCGAGCGGCGGGGGTTGGTGTGCTCTCAGGCGCACCACCCAGGGCGCCGCGACCCCCCACCGCTGCCTAACTTGTGACCGGAGTGGTTTGTGGGCATGACTCTGCTGCGGATCTACGCGGAATCCTCACCGCAGCAGCCGCTGCTGCAGAGCCAGGAGGCCGACCAGATCGGCCCAGCCTTGGCGGCACGCGGCATCGGCTTCGAGCAGTGGCCAGCGCGTCAGAAGCTGGCGGAGCACGCCACCCCGGAGCAGATCCTGGATCTCTACGGGGCCGAAGTGGCCCGGGTCCAGGCCAGTGGCACGTACCCCACCGTGGATGCCATCCGGCTGACGCCGGAGCACCCGGATCGCCTCGCACTGCGCCAGAAGTTCCTCGCCGAGCACACCCACAGCGAAGACGAAGTGCGCTTCTTCGTGGAGGGTCGCGGTTTGTTCTGCCTGCATCTCGGCGACGAGGTGCTGCAGGTGCTGTGCGAAGCCAATGATTTCCTGCGGGTGCCGGCCGGCACGAAGCACTGGTTCGACATGGGTAGCGCCCCTCAGTTCACCGCGATCCGCTTTTTCGATAATCCGGCCGGCTGGGTCGCCCAGTTCACCGGGGCGACGATCGCCACGCGGTTCCCGCTGCTGGAGTGATCGAGCTCAAGCGATCGCTTCCACCCCGGGCGAGTGCATGCGCACCTGATCGGGTCGGTTCAGCGCCCCGCCCAGGGCACGATGTTCCTCAAGGGCCATGTGACGCAGCCGCTCCATCACCACGGGCCTGGGCCAGCGGGCTTCGCAGAGCAGCCAGTAGACCCCGAAATGGCGGGCTTCGCTGGCCAACAGATCGGCGTAGAGGCTGCGCAGAGCCGGATCCGGGCTGTGGGCCGCCAGCAGCGCCAGGCGTTCATGGCTGCGGGCCTCAATCAGGCCAGCCACCAGGAAGCTATCCAACATGCGCTCGGGCTCGTGCCGCCGCACCGCCGCGGCCAGGCTGGCGCCATAGGCCGGAGCGGGCAGGGGCCGCAACGGCAGGCCGCGCCGCTCCAGCAGCGCCACCACCCGCTCGAAATGCTCCAGCTCCTCCCGGGCGATCGGGCTGAGCGCCGCCGCCAGGGCGCCATCGCCCGGATAGCGAAACATCAGCTGCAAGGCCGCCCCGGCCGCCTTGCGCTCGCAGTGGGCGTGGTCGAGCAGCACCAGATCGGGCTGGGCCAGGGCGGCCTCCAGCCAGGCGCGGCTGCTGGCACCCGCCAGCCAGCGCACCCGCGCGGCCCCGGCCGCAGGGGCCTTCAGGCTCCCGGCCGCCGTGGCGTTGCTGGTGTTGAAGCTGGCGACACCCGGATTCATGAGCCCTGCCGCAGCCGCCCCACCAGGCCTTCGAGCGCCAGCCGGTAGCTGCCGGGCCCGAAACCGCAGATCACCCCCAGGGCCTTGTCCGCCAGCAGCGAGCGGTGGCGAAATGCCTCGCGGGCATGCACGTTGCTGAGGTGCAGCTCCACGAAGGGAAGCGCCACCGCCAGCAGCGCATCGCGGATCGCCACAGAGGTGTGGGTGTAGGCGGCGGCGTTGATCAAGATGCCGTCGCAGTGGCCGCTCGCCTGCTGGATGCGATCCACCAAGGCGCCTTCGTGATTGCTCTGGAACCAGGCCAGCTCCACCCCCAGGCCCTCGGCCTGATGGCGCAGATCGGCTTCGATCGCCGCCAGGCTGAGGGCGCCGTAGAGGCCCGGCTCCCGCTGGCCCAGCAGGTTGAGATTGGGGCCATTGACCACCAGCACGCGCATCGTTTCGCCGAAACCGGAGGCTTCACTCTGAATCGTCGGGGGCGGGGTGGCCGGCTGGTAAGGTCTGGGGGTGTGGATCGGGTCGGTGCCCGAGTGGTTAATGGGGGCGGACTGTAAATCCGCTGGCTCTGCCTACGCTGGTTCAAATCCAGCCCGGCCCATCTCCCACACGCCCTTGTAGCTCAGCGGTAGAG
>JBKDOR010000177.1:0-12217 GCA_046342775.1 Synechococcaceae cyanobacterium | reverse complement strand
GCAATCCACGGCTGGCCTGGGAGAGGGTGGGGTCGCTGAGGAGCGCGCCGTAGGCATCGAGCAGCTCGTCCTCCAGCTGCGCCTCCGGCCCGCCGGAGGCGCGGGCCAACACCGCCTGGCTCAGCAGCGCCTGGGAGGCATCCCAGCGGGCAAAGGGGTCGCTGTCCCAGCGCAGCAGGTGCACCAGCTCTGCCGCAGGCCGCCCGATCTCGAGCCGCACGGGGGCGGAGAAGCCTCGCAGCAGCGACAGGGCCGGCGGGTGGGACTGGGCCGGCAAACCCACAAAGCGCATGCGCTGCTCCGCCTGATCGAGGATGAGCAGGCGGGTGCGCTGTCCCCAGCGATCGGCCGGCAACTGGTCGGCATGGGCCTCGGCGACGGATTCCCCCTCCAACCGCAGGGTGAGCGGATGGCCGTCCTGGCCGATCGCCCCGAGGGCCAAGGGCAGCACCAGGGGCTGCTTGTGGGGCTGTCCGGGGGTGGCGGGGGTGTGCTGGCGCAGGGTCAGCTCCAGCACGCCGCTGGCATCCCAATGGCGCAACACCTGGAGGTGGGGAGTGCCGGCTTGGTGGTACCAGCGGCGGAAGGCGCTGAAGTCGAAAGGAGGCCGGGTATCGCGCCCGGTGGCGGCCCAATCGGCCTCGGCCGCGTCCCGCAGGGCCGCCAAAAAGTCGTCGCAGGTGGCGGCGGTGCCGTCATGGCGCTGGATGTAGAGGGCGATGCCGCGGTGGAAGATCTCCTCGCCGAGCAGGGTGTGCAGGCAGCGAATGACCTCGGAGCCTTTCTCGTAGATCGTGGTGGTGTAAAAGTTATCGATCGCCTGGTATTCATCCGGTTGGATCGGATGGGCGGTGGGGCCGGCATCCTCGCGGAACTGGGTGTTGCGCAGCAGCGCCACGGTGGGGATGCGCACCTGGGCGCGGCCATGCAGATCGGCGCTGAAGCATTGATCGCGGAACACCGTCAATCCCTCCTTCAACGACAGCTGGAACCAGTCGCGGCAGGTGATGCGATTGCCGGTCCAGTTGTGGAAGTATTCATGGGCGATCACACTTTCAATCCGCTCCAGTTCATCGTCCGTGGCAGTGGCGGAATCGGCTAAAACCAGCTTGGAATTAAAGATATTGAGGCTCTTGTTTTCCATGGCCCCCATGTTGAAGTGGCGCACGGCAACAATGTTGTATTCATCAAGGTCGTACTCCAGGCCGTAGACCTCTTCATCCCAGCGCATCGCCCGCTGCAGCGAAGCCAGGGCGTGGGCGGTGTAGGCCGTGTCGCCCGGTTCCACCCAGAGGCGCAGCTGCACAGTGCGGCCGCTGGCGGTGCGGAAGGTTTGCCTCACCTCCTCCAGCTGGCCGGCCACCAGGGCGAAGAGGTAGGAGGGCTTGGGGAAGGGGTCATCCCAAACGGCGTAGTGGCGTCGACCAGCGGCCGCCGGCAGGGATCCGCACGCGATGCAGTTGCCGTTGCTGAGCAGCACCGGGTAGCGCTCCTGATCAGCCTCCAGCCGCACCCGAAAGCGACTGAGCAGGTCGGGGCGATCGGGGTGCCAGGTGATGCGTCGGAAGCCTTCGGCTTCGCACTGGGTGGTGAACAAGCCGCCGCTCCCATACAGGCCCTCCAGCGAGGTGTTGCTGTGCGGATCAATGCGCACCTCGCTTTCGAACAGAAAGGGCCGCGGCGGAGGGGCCAGAAGCTGCAGCCGCTGCTCCTCGCACGCCAGGTCTGTCGTGGCGATCGGCACGCCGTCGATCGCCAGCGACAGGGTTTCCAGCTCGACGCCCCGCAGCTCCAGGGGCGGCACAGCGCTGTCGCTGCGGCTGGCTTCGGCCTGCCAGGCGGCCCAGCCCAGGGGATCGGGTTCCACCGCCAGAGAGGCCTCCACCCTGGTGTGGTCGTCGTCGATGCACACCTTCAGGTCGGTGCGCAGCAGTCGCCAAGGCGAGGGCCGGTAATCGCTCAGGCGCACGGGCGCGGGCCTCTCAAAGAGGAGTGATCCTAAAAAGCCGACCCCCGTTCCCAATGCCGCAGCGGCTGACCGCAATGCCCAGTCGGCGCCCGCTGGGGCGTCAGCGGCTGGACACCAGCGGGGCAACGGAAAATCCCCGGGATGGGCACTGAAGTGCCCATCCCGGGGAGAACAAAAGAACCGTTCGCAGGCTGGCCCCTGGGGGCTAACGGAAGGAACTTGATGGGGCTGGAGTTACTTGGGAGCGGGAGCCGGCTGGGCGCCACCCTTGCCGCCGGCCTGTTGCAGGGCCGCCTTGACCTTCGCCATCACCTCCGCCGGGACTTCCTTCGGGCAGATTTCCGACGCGCCGATCACGGCGGAGTTGACCGACCCCTTGCGCAGGTCTTCGATCGAGAGCGCTTTGGTGCCCACTTGCTGGATCTCGCCTTTGTGCAGGCCGAGGATCAGCTGGGCAATGGTTTCGCCAGCAATCCCCACTGCCTTGTCGAAATCCACCCCGGCGGAGCGGGCGATGCAGACGTTGACCGAAGCGATTCGGGTGTAGAGATTCATTTCCTGGGCAGTCGCCGGAGCGGCCTGAGCCGCCGCGGGATTGAGCAGCATCGGCATCGCCACCAGGGGGGCGACCAGGAGAAACCGACTGCGGCGAAGCGGGGAGAACAAGATGGTGAATCCGGACAAGCCCATGCTGCTGCATGGGGGCGCCGGCTGCCCCTGAAGTGGCCGGTTGCTCAGGCCGGCTGGTCAGCTGGCTGCGGCTGTCCAGCCAGAGGGATTCCGGCCGGCTCCAGGCGAATTTCGTGGTGGATCTCGGCCAGATCCAAGCTGCCATCACGCCAGCAGTAGATGGCTCGGGAGCGGTAGCGGTCTTGGTCCACCAGGCGAATGCTCTCGTGCACGTCCCAGCCGCCATAGTGGGATTCGAAGATCAGCTCATGCTCATCCACCTGGCGGATCTGGCTTTTGTTGGGCGTTCCCTCCAGATACCCGGTGGTGCGGCGCAGTTGGTGACCGCAGAGATAGGCCTCCATCACGCCCTCGCGCACATATCGCGGTTTGCGTTCGAAAAACTCGTACTCCTGTTCGGGCCACCAGCTGAAGCGGTAGGCGGCCTCACCTTCCACCGGATCCTGGAAGCTCTCGATGCGCAGGCACATGTCCACCCGCAAGGCATCGCCATCGGCGAAAAAGTAGAGACGGCGCGAGCGCCAGAGACCGAGGTTGCGCGCGAACCATCGCCGCAGATTGTTGTCCAGCTGGATGCGGCTGGCCGGCTTGGCGAGCGGGATGGGCCGCTCGGGGACATGGAAGGGGATGGGTGCTCCCAGACCCGATCCGGGGAGTTCGGGCGGGCTGTTCATCACCAGACGGGTGCGACCGCCATTGCAGAGGTTCTTCTTTCATAGCCCCAGTCGGCCGCTTTGTCTCGGCGGCTGGCGGCAATCCCCCCCGGCGTTCGGTTCGTGGGGGCCAGCCGCCAAGCGTTCCACCGTTGCCGCCGCGGCTTGTTTGGGGCCAAGGGGTGGAGCGTGCGCCTCAGGCCCCATAGGCTGGGCGTGCTGTACGGATGGGGATGGTGCCCGCCGGGGAGGAAGCCCTCCAGTTCAGGTCGCCGGCCGGCGAGCCCCAGCCCGAAGGCCTGGATCAGCCCAGCCTGCGGTTGTTGCTCGTGGCCACCCGTCAGCATCTGGCCACGCCAGACCTGCGCGGCCTGCTCACCCTGTTGCGCACCGAGGACTGCGGCTTCCAGATCGCCCTGGAGATCGCCGATCCGGCCAAGGCGCCGGAATTGCTGGAACTGCACCGCCTTGTGGCCACGCCAGCTTTGGTGAAGCTGGATCCGCCGCCGCGGCATGTGTTCGCCGGCAACACCATCACCCTGCAGCTGCGCAACTGGCTGCCCCGTTGGAAGCACGCGGAGGTGGTGAGCACCTTGGGCACGAGCCTGGGGCCGCAGGAGTTCGATGGCAGCCGCAGCCAGCGGGAGGTGCAACTGGAGGACCAGCTGCTGGTGATGCGCCAGGAGAACGAGACGCTGATCGAGCGCCTCGGCGTGCAGGAGCGGCTGCTGCGGATGGTGGCCCACGAGCTGCGCACCCCCCTGACGGCCGCCAAGTTGGCCTTGCAGAGCCACGGTCTCGGCCAGATTGACGAGCCCCGCTTCCGCGACGTGTTGCGGCGCCGGCTCGACGACATCGAGGCGCTGTCCCGCGACCTGCTGGAGGTGGGCACCACCCGCTGGGAGGCGCTGTTCAACCCCCAGCGGCTGGCCATGGGGCCGGTGGTGGCCGAGGCGATCCTGGAGCTGGAAAAGCTGTGGGTGGGCCGCAACCTGGAGCTCATCACCGACATCCCCGCCGATCTGCCGGATGTGTACGCCGACCAGCGGCGGATGCGCCAGGTGCTGCTCAACCTGCTGGAAAACGCCCTGAAGTTCTCGCCGGAGCGGGGCCGCGTCAGCCTGACGCTGCTGCACCGCACCAGCCAGTGGGTGCAGGTGAGCGTGTGCGACAGCGGACCCGGCATCCCCCGCGATGAGCAGCAGCGGATCTTTCTGGATCGGGTGCGATTGCCCCAAACCTCCGGCAACACCTCCGGCTTCGGCGTGGGGCTTTCCGTCTGCCGCCGCATCGCCGAAGTGCATGGCGGCCGCATCTGGGTCGTGTCGGAGCCGGGGGAGGGAGCCTGCTTCCACTTCACCGTTCCGGTCTGGTCGGGGCAGTCGGGTTAGGCAAGCATCGGAGAATCAGCGGAGCGGCGCTCTCCCATCAGCACCGCGAAGGCGTGCCGGCGGCGGCTCTGGATCCCGCTCGGGGAACGCGAGCCGCTCGCCTGCGCCACCCTCGTGGTTGCGGCGCTAGCCAGCGCGGGCGGCTGGGGCCATGGTCTGGCCGCCCGCGCCGGCCCCGGCCGGCCTGGGCGACTCAGGCCGGGGGTGCCGGCCGTTGCTGGCGCGTTGGGCAGGACCCGCTGCAGCCGTCGCGCCTTGACGAAGGTCCCCACCGCCCCGTAGTTTCCAATCAACAACGGCGTGATGCAGCGCCGATCGGCCCAGCCGATCGCGCAACGCTTCAACGAGCACCGCCTTACCAACCGTTGTGGCCTCGCCCCCATCGTCTAGAGGCCTAGGACACCTCCCTTTCACGGAGGCGACAGGGGTTCGAATCCCCTTGGGGGTATAAAACTAAAGGCTCGAGCCAATCCTCCGTATTAAACTTTGTTTTGCTTGCACACGCACCAACAGCCGAGTCAGAATCTCCGGCCGCATGGCATGTGCGGATTAGCGATGCTGCATGAATCATGAATGAAACAGCGAATTAGAGCCAGTATTAAGTAAGCGCCTGCAGGATTTCAAGACGAGGCCACCGACATGAGGCTGCCGATACGGCTTTCAGGCAGCCCGAATCACCAACAAATAGTCTTGAAGTTTTGTACTTTTGAATCTCACACAAGGCAGGGGGAGCACGGATCCAGCTCGCCAAGGCCATCAACTCTCCCTCTTGATTGATCGGGAGTCGGCACAGCCGGCAGCCCCTCCCCCCTCAGCGTGTCATGGGTTGCAGATCATTGGCGCAAGCGGCTGGCCTCCCGAATCGGGATCTGTGGCCAAACCCTAAGCCGGTGGCTATTTTTTGAACAGCACCCGTCATCGTGATGACTGGGCAACTTCAGCCCCAGTTCACCATCCTGCCGACTGTGTGAGGTACCCGCCCAGAGTCGGACTCAGGGCTGAATTAGGGGATCCTTTCAGGCCCGACCGGCGTCAGGAAGCAGCACCGGGCCTGGGGCACGCTCAGCTGACAAGGGAGGCGCGACGCTGGGCTTCCTGCTGCACGCCGCGCAGATTGGAGGCCAGATCCTGCTGGAGGCGTTGCTCAATCAGGCCGATGGGCATGCCGGGCTTGCCCTGCACCGTGAGCTCATAGAGCAACCAGGAGCTGATCCCATCACTCCCGACGCGCCAGGCCCCCTCGAAGCAGCGGAAATCACCCTCGATCAACGTGAAGCGGAGCATTCCCTGTTGGCGATCCTCCTCCAGCTCCAGCTGAACCCGAGCCGAGAAGCGCATGCCGCAAAACTGCTGGCTGCCCACCTGCTCCAAGGCCACCCGGTTGCCGCGGCGCCAGAGCAGGCGGGAACTCTGCAGATTGGGGATGAAGCAATGCAGGTTGGCGTAGTCCGTCAGGACGGACCAGAGCCACTCGGGATCCAGCGCCAAGCGCAGCTTCACGGCGAGACGACGGACTCCACCCTGTTGGCGTTCCATCTCCTGCTGAATCGTGTCGAGGACACAGCTGGCATCCCCGACCGGCTCAAGCATGGATCGGGGCGATGCGGTTGGAGGAGCCAGGAGCTGCGACAAGGGGAGCAAACACGTGTGCAGGTCGGGCCGCCAGCGAAACGTGAGCGGCGTTGGAACGGAACTCGGCCCAGAGGGTTTGGAGTGCCGGAGCCTGGAGCCGGGCGAGGGAGGTGGCCCTGCGCGCGGCATCGTCTGTGATCCTCGTGCTGCGCCAGGCAACTCCGAGGAGCCATGGAGATCGACGGGGCCCGCGAGGGACAACCGCTGAACCCGCTGGCAGACGGTGGATTCGAGTCAACTTAACGGCAATCCGAGGTTTTGCGCGGTCCCCGTCTGGGGAGGCTGAAGGCGGGTACCTATGATCGGCCCGCGTTCCGGCGGTTTCACTGATATGCGCGTCACCACGGGTCAGGCCAACCGTGCCGACAACCGGATGTTCTCGGTCGTTGTCGAATCCCTGGGCATCGGCCGGCAGCGGCGCTCCCAGCGCACCCTCACGGTGCCGTTTGAGCGTCTGCAGTCACTGATGCAGACCATCGCCCAGCAGGGTGGTCGAATTCTTGCGATCAACGACGCTGAGGTGTCGGCGGCAGGCACCAGCACGGACTCGCTGGCGCCCGATCCCGCTCCGGCCGCCGAGGCCCCTACCCCCGCCCCCACTCCGAAAGTGAGCTCCTCCGCCCACGCCGACGTCCCGGTCAACCTCTACAAGCCGAAGACCCCCTTCATCGGCACCGTCACCGGCAACTACAGCCTGTTGGCGGACGGCGCCATCGGCCGAGTGAACCACATCACCTTTGACATCAGCGGTGGTGACCCCGAGCTCCACTACGTGGAAGGCCAATCGATCGGGATCATCCCCGATGGTGAGGACGCCAACGGCAAACCGCACAAACTGCGCCTCTATTCGATCGCCAGCACCCGCCACGGCGACAACCTGGAGGGCAGCACCGTGTCGCTGTGCGTACGCCAACTGCAGTACGAAAAGGATGGCGAAACCATCAACGGTGTGTGCTCCACCTTCCTCTGCGACATCGAACCGGGCACCAAGGTGAGGATCACCGGGCCGGTGGGCAAGGAGATGCTGCTGCCCCCAGACGAGGACGCCAATGTGATCATGCTGGCCACCGGTACGGGCATTGCGCCGATGCGCGCCTACCTGCGCCGGATGTTCGAGCCCGGTGAGCGTGACAAAAACCCCGGCTACCAGTTCCGCGGCAAAGCCTGGCTGTTCATGGGCGTTCCGAAAACCGCCAACCTGCTCTACGAAGACGATTTCCAGCGCTATCTGGCCGAATTCCCCGATAATTTCATTTACACCAAGGCGATCAGCCGCGAGCAGGAAAATACCAAGGGTGGTCGCATGTACATACAGGATCGGGTATTGGAACATGCCGAAGAGATCTTTGGCATGATCGAAGATTCGCGCACGCACGTCTATATGTGCGGTCTGCGCGGCATGGAGCCGGGCATTGATGAGGCGATGACCGCCGCGGCCGCCGCCAAGGGTCTCGACTGGGCCGAGCTGCGGCCCAAGCTCAAGAAGGCCGAGCGCTGGCACGTGGAAACCTACTGATCCGAATCGTTTCGTCTGGGCCCCCAGACCAGCGCGGGTGCTGCGACCAGCTCGGTCAGCAGGGCACCGCCAAGGCCGCTCCCGCGGCCTTTTTGGCGTGGTGGCACGACAGCCCGATGGGCTGCTGGCGTGACGATCTTGCTCGGCTTGCCGTCGACGATGTCGCCTGGCAACAAGTCGGCCGACCTGAGTAGCCGCCGATCAGCCGGTTCGCGTTGACGCAGGGCTGCTGTTTCGCCGGGCAGCCCTGCAGCCTTCTCACCGGGCAGCCCTGCGACCTTCTCGCCGGGCTGCACCATGGCCTTCTCTGGGGGCTGGCGGATCGTGCTTTGGCCCGATTGCCCCGCTGCCTTTTCACCGGACGGCCGTGCCGCCGGGCAGCCGCCCCGCTGATCTGGGAACGCTCACAGTGCGCGATGCCTCCCGCCTGGGGGGAGGCACGCCTCGGCATCCGCCGTTAAACCAGAGGAACAGGCACTGCAGCGATGTCCGCAATCCTCACCAACCCCCTGCGGGTCGGTCTGCGCCAGGAACGGGTGATCACGCCGCAGTGCATCGTGATCTTCGGCGCCAGCGGCGCCTGCCGAGCGAGTTCGCGGTGCTGGGCTGCGCCAGGCGCCCCTGGAGCGACGAGGAGTTCCGGGGAAAGATGGCCGCGGCCCTGGCGGGCGAAATCGCCGACCACCCCAGCGCCTGGGAGCAGTTCGCCCAGGGCCTCTTCTACGAGCCGGTGGACCTGCAGCAGAGCGACCACCTGGTGCGTCTGGCCTCGCGCCTGGAGGCGATCGACCGCCTGCGGGCCACCCGCGGCAACCGCACCTTCTACCTCTCGGTGTCTCCGGAGTTTTACGGCAGTGGCTGCCGCGCCCTGGCGGGCGCCGGCCTGCTGGCGGACCCCGATCGCAGCCGGGTGGTGATCGAGAAGCCCTTCGGCCGCGATTACGCCAGCGCTCAAACGCTGAACACGATCGTGCAGGCGTGCGCCAAGGAAAGTCAGGTGTTTCGCATCGATCACTATCTCGGCAAGGAGACGGTGCAGAACATCCTGGTGATGCGCTTCGCCAACACGATCTTCGAGCCGATCTGGAATCGCAATTACATCGCCAACGTGCAGATCACGGCGGCGGAAACCGTGGGGGTGGAGGAGCGGGCCGGTTACTACGAGAGCTCAGGCGCCCTGCGGGACATGGTGCAGAACCACCTCACCCAGATCCTGGCGCTCACCGCCATGGAGCCGCCGGGCCGCTTCGATGCCGAAGCGATCCGCAACGAGAAGGCCAAGGTGCTGCAGGCCGCCCGCCTGGCCCGGGAGGACGAGGTTTGGAAATGCTGCGTGCGCGGTCAGTACAGCAAGGGCGGCACCGCCGCCGCGCCCCTGACGGGCTATCGCCAGGAGCCGGGGGTGAACCCGAACAGCACCACCGAGACCTACGTGGCGATGAAGCTGTTCATCAACAACTGGCGTTGGCAGGGGGTTCCCTTCTATCTGCGCACCGGCAAGCGGCTGCCCAAGCGGCTCAGCGAGGTGGTGCTCACCTTCCGCGAGGCGCCCGTGCACCTGTTCGATGCCGCCGGTGGTGCGCCGACCCCCAACCAGCTGATCCTGCGCATCCAGCCCGATGAAGGGGCGGAGATCAAGTTCGAGGTGAAGGCCCCTGGATCCGGCATGCGCAGCCGCCCCGTCGACATGGCCTTCTCCTATGACGAATCGTTCGGGGAACCCTCCGACGAGGGCTACGTGCGGCTGCTGGCGGACGCCATGCTGGGTGATCCCACCCTGTACACCCGCAGCGATGAGGTGGAGGCGGCCTGGCGGCTCTACACCCCGCTGCTGGCGCTGATTGAGGAAAGCCCCTGGCAACTGCCGGTGCATCCCTACGAAGCCCGCACCTGGGGCCCCGCCGCCGCCGACAACATGCTCGCCGAAGACGGCTTGAGCTGGCGCCGCCCCTAACCGCCCCGCCGCCGCAGCCCCACCCGTCTACGCCACAACCCGCACCGCCCCCAGTCGCCCAGTCGCCCAGCCCCCAGTCGCCCAGCCCCCAGTCGCCGAGCCATCGCCCGGTTCCGCCTCGCCTCCCAGCTCCAGCCCGGTTCCGCCCCGCTCGCCTGTCCCCTCACCCCCGAAGCGCCATGCCCGCCCAGCTCACCCTCGCCGCCCCCGCCGAGGTGCCCCCCGCCGAGGTCAGCCCCTACCTGGAGCGCCTCTGGAGCCGGGACCTGGAGGGCTCCACCGGCGCCGCCACCTTCACGTTGATCGTGTGGGAGCCCTCCTGGCTGGAGCAGCAGATGGTGCGGCTGGGCCGGGTGGAGGGGCCGATCCGCGGCCTCGATCGCGATGACGTGATGGAGGCGGCCCGGGAGGCGATCAGCGAATGCGAGATGCCCCACAGCACGGCGCCGATGGATCCGCGCCTCACCTGGAAGCTCGGGGCCCTGGCCGGAAACCACAGCGCCCAGGACCTGCGCGGCCAGTTTGTGGAGAGCGCCATCAGCGTCCACATGCCCCGGCGCCTGATCACCCTCGCCCCCACGCTCGATGCGGCCCTGCCGCTGGAGACGATGGTGGCGGCCTACTGCCCGCTGCCGGAGGAGCGGGGCGGCGGCGATGCCTGCGGCGACGTGATCGTGTTGCGGGGCGGTATCGGCGCGATCCAGCAGGGCCTGCCGATGATCCAGCCGCTGGTGGGCGACGACCTGCCCTGCTGGGTGTGGTGGAACAGCAGCCTCGATGAACCGATCGACATGCTGGAGGCCCTGGCGCCGCCCCGCCGCCGCCTGGTGATCGACAGCTCCCTCGGCGAACCGCGACGCTGCCTGGAGGTGCTGGTGCGCCACATCGAAGCCGGCCAGGCGGTGAACGACCTGAACTGGCTGCGGCTGCGCAGCTGGCGCGAGTCGCTGGCGATGGTGTTCGACCCCCCCTCGCGCCGCGATGCCCTCGCCCACGTGGTGCGGCTGGACATCGATGTGGAGGGGGACCATCCGGTGAAAGGCCTGCTGCTGGCGGCCTGGCTCGCTGATCGGCTGGGCTGGCACCTGGTGGCCACCCATGCCGTTTCCGACGATGGCATCGGTGCCGAGTTTCAGCGCAACGATGGCGCCACCGTGCAATTCCGCCAGATGACCGTGCCCATGGGCCATCCCAAGGCCCATCCCGGCGCGATCGTGGGCCTGCGGCTGATCTGCGAGCCCCCCAATCGCCCACCCCTGTGCGTGATCCTCTGCTCGGAATCGGGCGGCTGCATGCGGCTCGAATCCGGGGGCATGGCGGCGATGGAGCTGGCCGAAGACGTGGTGCCGCTGCCGGAGGAGAAAGAGGAAATGGAGCTGGCCCGCCTGCTGGGCGGCGGCCACGACACCACCAACCCCCTACTCGCCTCGGCGGCGCCCCTGGCCCTCGACCTGTTGCCCGGCGGCGCCGCAAGCTGAGCGGCATCCACGCGCCGAATCGTTGGCCTGTCTGATCGCCGCGCCGTGCAGCGGCAGCGGCAAGACCCTGCTCAGCCTCTGCCTGTCGGCCCTGGCCCACGAGCGCGGCCTGGCGCTGCAGCCGTTCAAGGTGGGGCCCGATTATCTGGATCCACAGTTGCTCTCGGCGGTGGCGGGCCGGCCCTGCCGCAACCTCGACACGCTGCTCTGCGGCCCGGAGTGGGTGCGCCGCTGCTTCAATTGGCATGGCAGCCGGGCCGAGCGGGTGCTGGTGGAGGGGGTGATGGGCCTCTTCGATGGGCGGGGGCCCAGCAGCGAGGGCAGTTCCGCCGAGGTGGCGGCATTGCTGGAACTGCCGGTGGTGCTGGTGGTGGAGGCCTCGCGCCAGGCGGGCTCCCTGGCGGCGCTGGTGCGCGGCTTCCGCGACCACGGCCCCCCGGCCGTGCGGCTCGCCGGGGTGGTGCTCAACCGGGTGGGCAGCGAGCGCCATCACGCCCTGCTGCGGGAGGCCCTGGAGGCCATCGCCGTGCCGCTGCTGGGGGTGCTGCCCCAGCACGCCTGCCTGGAGCTGCCCTCGCGCCATCTGGGCTTGCTGCCGCCCGAGGAGCTGGAGGATCTGGGCGAACGGCGCCGCCAGTGGGCCCTGCTGGCCGAACTCCATCTCGACCTGGAGCGGCTGGAACCGCTGCTGGCGCCGCCCGCTGCGGGGGAGGCGGGGGCGTTGGATCCCATTCTCTGGACCCTGGCCCAGGCCATCCCCGAGCGGGCAGGGGCTGGCCTGGCGAACTCGCAACAGCGCGAGCGCGTCAGCCGCCGCGGGGTTGGAGCGAGCAGGGGGGGCGAAGCAACGCTTGGCGGCGGTGGGGCTGCTGGCGGCTCACTGGGCGGCGGGGCGCTTGGCGGCGGCTCACTTGGCGGCTCGGTCGATGGCGGC
>JBKDOR010000176.1:0-15278 GCA_046342775.1 Synechococcaceae cyanobacterium | reverse complement strand
CGCATCGCCCGCGATTGGGGCCAATGGGACGACGCCTATCGCTTCGCGCTGGGGGTAAATCCCGGTTACGTCCGCAATAATCTGGAAACCGGTGCTCTCTTTGATGCCGGCGCCATCATGGTGATGTTGCGCCCTGGGGGCACACCCCTGTTGGTCCATGCCGCCCCGGCCTTCAAGCTGAGCTCCTACGCGGCGCTGATCCGCTGCGCACGCGATAATCGCGGGCCATTCCCTACCCTGCGTAGTACCCTGAGGGTTGCCTGTGAGGCCGACAACGGCGCTTTATATCTGGGTACAGCGACCCCGGTGAGCAACAACACCGCCACGGCGCCAGCGGCGGGCACAGTGGTGATGTTTGATCCGCTGCTGCGAGGTGAATATAAGCCGTCCATCCGTCGGCGATTGGAAACTGTGCGCAGCCAGCTGGCGTTCGTGCCGCGGCGCTCCCTGGGGGATGGAGACATCATCCCGATTCAACCGCTGATTCACTCCAGAGACGACACCGTCTTGGTGATGCGCCGACCGCCGCTGCTGCCGGTTCTGAGCCGGTCCTTGCTGGAGGATCTGCCCTTGCTGGCGGCGATTCCCTTGTTGGCCCTGAGTCTGAGGGTCATGGCGCTGCTGGGCCGCCGCCGCCGCCGCATTGTGTTACGCCAGGCCGAACGCCAAGCCAATCAGCACATTCGTCTTGCCTGCCGTCAACTTGATGGGCTGCTGCATGGGCTCCTGCCCCTTGAGCTTGGCGCGGCGCAGGACAGCCTCTCCCCTCAGCCGCGCTCCAAGAACTATCACGACAGGGCTTGGTCCCAGGGCACCACGCTGACCCAGAGCGAGGAGGGCATCCTGCCGCGGGATCTGGTCAGAGTCACCGAACGGGTGCAGCATTTCCTGCGCCGTGCCAGCAGTCTCGCCCTGCTCGACCCACTCACCCAGCTTCCGAACCGCCGCAGTTTCATGGCCCACTTGTCGGAAACAGCGGAAAGCTATCGGCAGCGGGACCAGTGTTTCGCCTTGCTATTTGTCGATGTCGACAAATTCAAGATCATTAACGATCGCTATGGTCACGCGGCCGGTGATGCGGTGCTCGTGCAAGTCACCGAGCGCCTGGAAGCTGTGCTGGCGGCCGGTGATCTGTTGGCGCGCTATGGAGGCGACGAGCTGGCGCTGATCCTTGATCTCTCCACCCAGGAGGATCAGTCGCTGGATGCCCTGAGCCGAGCAGCCCGCGAGCGAGCCCATGCCATGGTCAAGTGCCTGGAGCCGCCGGTGCTGGTCGGTGACTTGCCGATCGTCGTGAGCCTGAGCATTGGCATCACCTTGATCAACCCTGGCGAGGCGGATCTCGCCGCCGTCATCCAACGGGCTGACCTGGCCATGTATCGGGCGAAGCGCAGCCGTCACAGCCGGGTGATCGGTCCCGATGAAGTCCGGCAGGCTGCGCAACTGAGTCGCCATCAGTTGTTCAGCGATCTGATGCATGCCATCCGTAGCCATCAGCTCCAAATGTTTTTCCAACCGATCTGTACTGCCGGTAGCGAATGGCATGGATTTGAGGCACTAGCTCGTTGGCATCATCCAAAGCGTGGCTGGATCGAACCTGCGCTCTTTCTCGACCTCTCTGAACAGCATCGTCAGATCCAGCTGCTCAGTGATGAATTAATTCGTCTCTCCTTGAATGGATTTCAGCAGTTGAACAGACATCGCCCAGGTCTGCATTTCTATCTTAATTTAGCGCCGCATCAGTTGTTGGATCCTGAGCTGGCCAGCCGCTTGCTTGGCCAGCTGCATAGGAGGGATCTTCCCGCAAGTGCGATCACGCTTCAGCTCAGCGAGCACTCGATCCTTGAGCCCAATAGTTCGGTGGAAGGTAATCTCAAGATGGTGCGGCAAGCCGGAGTGCGCCTCGCCCTGGCTGAGTTTGGTGCAAGCTATGCCTCCCTCAAGTGGCTCCGATCCCTACGCCCGGATGCAGTCAAAATTGACCATTCATTCATCCAGGAGATCCGCCCTGATGCCGAGGCATTGCATCTCATCACGCTGATGGCTTCCTTGGCGCCGCTGCTGAATCTGGAACTGATCGCTGAGGGACTGAACGATCGCCAGATGCAGCCCCAGCTGGTGGAGCTTGGCATCTCTTTGTTTCAGGGATTTGGGCTCGGCCAGCCGGCTCCTCTTGAGGCTTGGCTGGTCAACCCAGCCAAGCCTCAAGAGGAGCCCAGCAGCGGATCGCTCGTCTCATGATCAGGTTGGGCTGAGGGCGGCGAGCATTCACGTCTCAGGGTCGCCGCCAGGCGGACCGCAGGAACCGCAGCACCCGTTGGGATTGAGCTGCCTTGGGCATGTTCAACAGTGGATCCCTGGCTTGGCCCGCGCAGCCCCTGGCTGTTTCGTTCGCCAAGGCACGGTCTGAATCCTTGGGCGCCCCATCACCAGACTTCGCGCTGGGCACGGCGGACTGGCCATCAACCCCATGCTCCGGGATCGCCTCAAGCCCCTTCCGGCGGGGCATGAGCGCTCCCCGGACGAACGAGGCGACGCGCCACAGCCAATCTCCGAGTTGTTGGATCCCAGCGGGCAAACGCTGATCCGCCTCCACCAAGCCGGCCCCGAACAGATCGGCGAGGGTGGAGATCAGCCGATAGCTCAAGGCCACCGCCAGCAGCTGGGCATCGGGCAGGGCCACCCGCAGCCGCAGCAACAGCACCGTTTCAAACACCCCAAGTCCCCCCGGTGCCCCTGGCACGACCAGCCCAGCCGTCCAGGCGAGGGCGAATCCAGCCAGCCAGGTGCCCCAGGGGATGACGCCTTGCAGATCGAAGGCCCAGACGCAGCAGGCGAAGCCGGCGAAGCGGAGCATCACGAACAGCAGCTCCAGCAGCAGCGGCGGCCATGGGTAGCCAGGAAGGAGCAGGGCCGTCTCGTTCTCCGCCACCAGGTCACGCTCCAACTCCAGCTGCTGGGCACGACGGCGCTCCAACGCCGGCAACAGCTTGCGCAGCCGCCGGGGCATCAGCAGGGCGAGAGGCAGCAACCCAACGAGCCCCAGTCCGTTTTGCCAGCCCCCGGCAGAGACCAACAGCAACGCGGCCGTCGCCGCCAGCAAGGGCTCCAACAGCGTCACCAGCAAGGCCATGCCACCACTGAGCGGTGGTGTGACCGGAGCCTCGGCACTCCTGAGGGCCTCCACCCGAGCCGCCAGGTGCCAGATGCCTCCGGGAAGGTATTTGCGCAGATTCGTGGAGACGAACAGGCTCACGGTGGCTTCCCAGCGGGGTCGCCAGCCCAGCCAGGCCATGACTCCCGCCAGGGCGATGCCATTGACCACCAGGCTGGCCAGGGTCAGGCCGGTTGCCAGCGCCAGCCACAGCTTGCCCTGGCCATCCAGCCGCAATTGCAGCAGCTCGCGGCCGTTGGCGATCAGCACGGCCATCACGAAGCCCAGGCTGACCAAGGAAATACAGGGCCGAGCACCGCCGGGGAGTGCCGCCAGCAGCCCACTGATCCGGGACCAAGCCCGCCCCAGGCCGACATCCAGGCGCTTGAGCCTGCCAGCGGCGGACGCAGGGTCCGCAACGTCAGTGTCTACTGCGGCAATGACTGCTCCGGAAGTGTCTGCGGTGGCAGCATCCGCAGTGGCAGCATCCGCAGTGGTGGTGTCCGCAGTGGCAGTGTCCGCGGCCTTGGCGGCTTGGCCCCGTGCGCGCCACCACTGGCTGACGCTGGAGCGCCAGCGCACCAGCACTGTGCCCATCTGGTTCATCACATTCACCCGATCCGGCCCCGCAGCCGATCGCGGACCTCCTCCAAGGAAAGATTGTGACGCCGGGCCAGTTCGATCAGGTCGTCATGCTCCGCCTTCAGCCGCTCCCCACCCCCCGGCAGGCGTGTGCGCTTCAGGCGGATCTCGCCCAGCTCGCTGCTCCAGGTTTCGATCTGCCGGGGCAGCCGCCAGCGTTGCTGTGGTTGCTCCCTGAGCCCCAGGCTGGTGCTGTGGCGCCACCACACCTGGCGCAGGGCCGGCGCCAGCTCAGGCGGTAACAGGGCGGTCACCAGGGTCCCCTGACGGCCCTTCTTCATCACGATCGCCTGGCTGAACACCTCCACGGCGCCAGCCTGGCGCAGGGCCTCGGCCAGGAACGCCAGATCTTCGGCGGTGGCGTCATCAATCTGAGCCTGCTGGAGGAGCAGCAGCTCCGCCTCGGCTTCAAGCTGGAGCTGCAGTTCGAGCTGGGGCTGCCGCTGAGTTTCTGGGCTCGCTGAAGCCTCGTGAGGCCAGGGGGCCGCCAGGGTGAGCCGCAGCAGATTGGGGCGATCCAGCACGCGACTGCCCAACCCCACGCCCGTCTGCAACGGCAGCAGGTCGGGAGCCGGGCCAAAGCGTTCCGCCCAGCAGGCCATCAACGCCAGACCGGTGGGGGTGGTGAGCTCCCCCGGGGCAAAGTCCGCGCTGCTGGCCAGGGGCACCCCCCGTTGGCGCGCGATCTCCAGCACCGCCGGAGCCGGCAAAGGCAACGACCCGTGGGCTGTAGGGACGCTGCCGTGGCCGGCCGGGGGTGGGGTGCAGATCAGCCGCTTCACGTCGAAGTGAAGCAGGCCGGCGCAGACGCCGACGATGTCCGCGATCGCATCGATCGCCCCCACCTCGTGGAAGTGCACCCGCTCCGGGGCGGTGCCATGCACTGCCGCCTCCGCCTCCGCCAGCAGACCGAACACGGCCAGCACTCGCTGCCGCAGCGTCTCCGGCCAGTCGGCCCGCTCGAACTGCTGCCGCAACTCCCCCCAGTGGCGATGGGGCGGTTCCCGCTCCAGGCTCTCCACCTCCAGATGCAGCCCACGCAAGCCGCCACGCCGCTGTTCCTGCACCACCAGGCGATAGCGATCCGCCAGTCCCAGGGCCGCCAGAGGCCCCTCCACAGCGCTCTGCGGCAGCCCCAGATCAAACAGGGCGGCCAGCACCATATTGCCGGCGAGGCCCGTGGGGCAATCGACCAGGGCCAGGGTCATGAGTCGCTGAGCGGCGGGGAGGCGGTGGCAGCGGCGGTGTCCCCCAACCGGCTCAGCGGCTCCGCCCCTGGCGAAGATCCAGGTGAGGCCAAGGATGCCGGAATGCCGGGAGTGGCCCGGCCAAGCCTGGGTGCCGTGTGCAGCAGTTGCTCCGCGATGGCCTCCAGCCGCGAACGCTGCTGCCGTAGCGCTTGATCCACCTCTCGTCGGGCTCGTCGCTGTTCCCGCTGGGCGGTCTCCACGTCGTAACCGGAAAGACCCCAGAGCCGACCGAGCAGCCGGCTGTCATCGGCACCACCGAGAATTTCGCCATAGATCAACCGCTCCGCGCAGCCACCCGCCTGCAGCACCCGGCTCCAGCGGCGCAGCTCGGGCAGCGGCAGCTTGGCGGCGGCCGGAATCTCGAACTCGGTGCAGCCGCCGCTCTCCAGCCCGGCCCTCAGGCAGGCCAGGCTGCCCACCAGCACGCGCCGCACCGGCAGTTGGTCAGCGTCAGCCTGCAGCAGGTGGCCGCTTTCGTGGATGGCGATGCGACGCAGCCTCGCCTTGCCACCTGGCAGTGCCTCGGCAAGCAGATGGCCACCCCGGCCGGAGAAACGGGCCGCATCCAGACTCAAACTCCCGAGGGCCAGCAACACCAGCAGGCTGATCCACCAGGGAGAAATCCCTAAAGCCGGGCCCACCACGGCCAGCCCAGAGACAAGCACCACGGCAAGTCCAGCCCGAAATGCCCCGCCTTCACTCATCACCGTGGCCACTCGAAGCTGGAGGCCATTTCAGCGCGGCGTGCGGCTGATCGGTCGACCGTGGTCGCGCCCCTGGCCAGGGCCCGGGCCGCTGGGACGACGGGCAACGATGGCCCTGCCAGCCCCACCGCCACTGCCACTGCCACCGCTACTGCCGGCACCACCGCCGGCACCACCGCCGGCGCTACCGCTGCCGCGACCAGCACGCTCACCAGTGCGGCGTGATTTGCCACCCCGGTTGCCGCGCTGATTGATCGGCTCGAGCACCTCCAGATGTTCCAGGCACAACTGCTGGCCCTGGCGACGCATGTCAAGGGAGACGAAGTGGCGCAGGTGCTCGAGGGGGATCTCGCCGCGCAGCTGCAGCTTGAAGGGGGTGGGACGGCTGCCGTCCGCCCGGGGCTGCTGGCGCACCTTCACCACAAGGTCCCCGGTTTCAGGACGGGTGAAGATCAGCTCCCCCCGCACGGAGAAGTAGTCGTCGCCCTCCGGCAGGGCATCGTGGGGCTCGGTCGCCGCCGGGGCGGGGTCGGGGAGGGCCGCCTCGGTTCGTGCGGTGGCCTTGGTGGCGGGCGCTGGGGTGGTTTTGGCTGAGCTGGACGGCGATTCAGGCACAGGCGCCCCGGCGCTCCCCTCGGCCTCGCCGGGGCTGAGGGTGCTGGGTTCCCAGACGCCGACCATCTGAAGGTGCAGCTTGCCCTCCTCGCGGCAGCGCGGATACACCACCCAAAGGTGGGCCACCGACAGGTCGAGATGACGCCGCATCAGGGTGAGCAGCCGGCCCAGCACCACCGCATCCAGCGCACTGCCATCGGCCGTGTGGATCACACCGCGGGTGAGCTGGTCTGGATCGACGGGCTCAAAGCGGCCCCGCACCACGCCGATGGCCCGGTACTGCGTCGGCTCGGTGACCGGGGAAATCGGATGCTGGCGCATGGAAACAGGAAGAACCCCGGGGGGCATGGCGCGGTCGGCGGTGGACCAAGGCCCACGGCGTCAATGTAGCCAGCGCTGCCAGTAACCTCCGAAGCATCGGCACCAGTCTTCGCCCCTCATCGAACGACAGCTGACGCGGATGCCGCCAACTTTGACCCGACGTGGCGCACGCCTTCAGCCGGTGTTGCTGGCGCTGCTGGTGACCCTTCCGGCCTTGGGCCTCGGCTGGTGGCTGGGGCGGCAGGGACAGCTCGGCCAACCCGCCCCCGATCCACGGCGGCAGCGACTGGAGCGAGAAGTGGTGACGTTGCGCCAACAGCTGGGTGGTCCTGCCGCCTCGGACCAGGAGCGTCAGCGGCTGCTGGAACTGTTGGTGGCTCTCAACCGAAGGGCGGAGGCGATCGCCCTGCTCGAACCCATGGCCGACCGCGAACCAGATCGCTGGAGCCTGCGCCTGATGCTGGCCGAGTTGCGTCGCGGCAGCAACGATCGGGCCGGCGCCGAGAGGGAGTTGCGCCAGATCCTGAGCAGGCGGCCCGCTCAGGTCGAGGCCCTGCAGCTGATGGCACTCCTCAAACTGGAGGCCGGCCAGGGGGCTGCGGCCCAAGCGGAGGTGAAGGCCGCCTACAGCGCGGCGACAAGTCCGACGCTCCAGGCCGAAGCCTTGGATCTCGGCCTGCTGCTGGCGGAACTTCAGCATGAACAAGGCCAGAAAGCTCAAGCCCAAGCCACCTATCTGGAAGTGGCACGGAACTTCCCAACGGACCAGCGGCCCTTGTTGGCCCTGGCCTTGGCCCTGCACGATCAGGGCAATCTCGAGGCTGCTCAGGAGGCCTTGGCCCAGGCGCGGCTGCGCAGCCCTGACCAAAGCCAACCAGACCCTCGGCTGGATCGGCTTGCCGCCAGCTGGGGGTTGGAAAAACTCAGGGCGCCTGCAAAGTCGAAGACGTTGCCCGCGGCGACGATGCCGCCTCCAGGTCCTTGAGGGCCTGATCGACCGCCGAGCTGGGCGGTGTGGCGTCGTCGAGGGCGGTGGAGCGGCGCAGCTTGTTCATCAGGTCCATCGGGTTGGTGGTGTTCAGCAGCGAACCGCCGTTGGAACCGGAGGCGCTGCCAGGGGAGCCGTAGTCGTAGAACTGGCGCTCCGAGGGAGAGCCCCCCAAGGTCTGGCCGTAGCCGGCTTGCTGGGCGGACGCGGGCAGTTCGGTGAGGAAGCCAGGGGCTAACAGCAGGGCCGAGACCAGGCTGGCCAGGGCGATCAGGATCAGCCGCAGGCCCGCCGCCACGCGGATTCGGGGTCGGTCAGGGAAACGTCGCATGGGTGCAATCCGGGAGAGGAGTGTGGAGGAACGCTGGAATCACCAGCTGGGTGGAGCAATCGTAAAGCTGATGACCAGAGGCGGCCGATCCCCGAGCCGCCGCAGACGCGCGGATTCGGTGGTCGCCAGGCCAGGGTCCGCTGCCAAACGGGTCCGCTGCCAGATGGGTCCGCTGCCAGCTGGGTCCGCTGCCAGCTGGGTACGGTGCGTTCTGCGCTTTCTTCGCCGCTGCCCATGCGCATCGCCAGTTGGAACGTCAATTCCGTGCGCACGCGGTTGGAGCAAATCAGCGACTGGCTCTTAGCCGAACGCCCCGAGGTGCTGTGCTTGCAGGAAACCAAGGTGGCCGACCCCCTGTTCCCCCATGCATCGTTTCAAGCACTGGGCTACGACGCCGTGATCAGCGGCCAGAAGGCCTACAATGGTGTTGCCATCCTTAGCACGTTGCCGATTGAAGACGTGCGGGTTGGCTTCTCGTCCTTGCTCGCCGATGCGCAAGCCACGGATCTCAGCGAGCAGAAGCGGCTGATCAGCGCCCGCATCGAGGGCCTGCGGGTGCTCAATCTCTACGTGCCGAACGGCTCCGCTCTCAACTCTGACAAATATCACTACAAGCTCGATTGGCTGGCTTGTCTCAAGCGTTATGTATCGGCTTTGCAAAAGGAGGGCGAGGAACCGCTGATCATGGTCGGCGATTTCAACATCGCCCCTGAGGACAGGGACATCCACGATCCGGCCAGACTCAGCGGCGGGATCATGGCCAGCGCGGCCGAACGCCAGGCTCTGCAGGCCCTCAGCGGCGACCAGCTGGCCGATGCCTTTCGGATGTTCGAGCCCCACTCCGGCCATTGGAGTTGGTGGGATTACCGCAGCGGCGCCTGGGAGTTGGACCGGGGCTGGCGCATCGATCACATCTATCTGGATGGTTTGCTGCAGGACTGCGCCACCGGCTGCGTGATCCATCGACAGTTGCGCGGCAACGAGCAGCCCAGCGACCATGCGCCCGTGGTGGTGCACCTGGCCTGGCCCCCTGAGGAGGGGGATGACCTGGAGACGGACTGGGACCGGGGCTGACCATCCGTGGCAGCGCCGCCGTTGCGCCGCAGTGCTCGCAGCGCCGCAGTGCTCGCAGCGCAGAGTTGCTCGCAGCGCAGAGGTGGCGATGGCGCTGCAGTGTGGTTGCGCCGCGGGGAGTGTGACGCAGCGGGGGCTGTCTGGGCCGAATGTCGCCGCGGAGGCTTGTGCCGGACGGCACACCCTTGCAGGATGCTCCGATGTCGCTGCACTGTTCTGGAGGCCGTCATCAGCCTGGAAGCGGTGCATCGCCACTTCGGCTCTGTGAGGGCCGTTGCGGGGCTGGATCTGGGCATCGGCCGGGGCGAGAGCTTTGCTCTGGTGGGGCCTTCGGGCTGCGGCAAGACAACAACCCTGCGGCTGATCGCCGGTTTTGATCAACCGGACTCCGGTCGCATTCATCTGGAGGGGCAGGACGTCACCGGCTGGCCTCCCTATCGCCGCAATGTCAACACGGTGTTCCAGAGCTATGCGCTGTTCCCCCATCTATCGGTCTGGGACAACATCGCCTTCGGGCCCCGCAGCCGTGGCATGGCAGCCGCCGAGCTGCGCCTCCGGGTCGGCGCCATGCTGGAGACCGTGCGGCTCTCCGATTTGGCACGACGCTTCCCCCACCAGCTGTCGGGGGGCCAACAGCAACGGGTGGCGTTGGCCCGGGCACTGGTGAACGATCCGGTGGCCCTGCTGCTGGATGAGCCGCTGGCGGCTCTGGAGCCCTCCCTGCGCCAGGCCCTGCAGCAGGAGCTCAGGCGCCTGCAGCGTCAGCTGGGGGTCAGCCTCCTGGTCATCACCCACGACCGCGAGGAGGCGCTGAGCCTGGGGGACCGGGTTGGGGTGATGCGGGAAGGCCGGCTTGAGCAGGTGGGCACGCCCAGGGATCTCTACGAGCGGCCGTCGACGCGCTTCGTGGCCACATTCCTCGGTGAAGCCAATCTGCTGGAGGGGCCTGCCGGGCAGGGCGTCCGTGTGGTGCGGCCGGAAGCCTTGCGGCTCGGCGCCGCTCCCCCCGCTGACGGCGAGGCCGGTCTGCAGGTGCGGGTGGTCGCGGTCCAGTACCAAGGAGCGACCCTGATGCTGGAGCTGCAAAGCCAGGACGGGCGTCAGCTGCTGGCACGGCTGGCGAGCACGGGCCCAGATCGTGGGATCCGCCCAGGCGATCAGCTTTGGGCCCGCTGGCGTCCGGAGACCTCCCACCCCCTGCCATGACAGCCCCGGGCCCTTCCCCCGCCTCAATGCGCCTGACGCGCCGCCAAGTTCTCGCGGCTGGCGCCCTCGCCTCGGCGGGCCTGGTCGCGGCCTGTCGCGGCGGCGGATCCAGCGGGGAGGGGCGGCGGCTGGTGATCTCCACCTGGCCCCTCTACATCGATCCCAGTGCACCTGGACGGCCCGGCAGCGTCGAGCGTTTCGAGCAGGCCACCGGCATCCAGGTGGACTACAGCGAGGACATCAACGACTCCCAGACCTTCTTCGCCCGCCTTCGCCCTGAGCTGGCCGCTGGCCGGCCGCTGGGCATTGATCTGATCGTCACCCCCCATTGGCTGGCGGACCGGCTGCGCCAGCTGGGCTGGCTGGAGCCACTGCAGCGCCCGCTGATCCCCAACCGCGCCAACCTGATCCCGCCTCTGCGCAACCCCTACTGGGATCCCGAGATGGCTTACACCTTGCCCTGGCAATCCGGGGTGGCAGGGATCGCGTACAACAGTCGCGCCACAGGCCGCGAGCTGCACAGCATCGACGATCTCTTCGCCCCCGACCTGCACGGCAAGGTGGCCATGCTGAGCGAGATGCGCGACACACTGGGTTTGTTGATGCTGGCCGATGGACAGGACGTGTCGCGGCCGACGCTCGCCAGCGCCCGGGGAGCCTTCGAGCGGTTGCGGAAGGGGCGAGACAGCGGTCAGATTCGTGCCTTTACGGGCAACAACTACATGAATGATCTGCTCACCGGCAACTTCAAGGCCTGCATGGCTTGGTCGGGTGACGTGGCCCAACTGGTTCTCGATCAACCCGAGTTGCGCTTCATCGTGCCCGCCAGCGGCGGCATCCGCTGGGTCGATGTGATGTCGGTGCCGCGTCGCGCCGCCCATCCCCGGGAGGCGGCCAGGTGGATGAACTTCGTCTATGACCCTGTTCAGGCGGCCCGCATCACGGCGGCAGTCCGTTACATCTCTCCGGTGCAGGGGGTGGCGGCGGAGCTGGCCCGCCAACCCGAAACCGCCGCCCTGGCCCGCAATCCGCTGCTGTTCCCGGACGCGGCGATGGATCAACGGCTGCATGTGTTCGGCCGTCTCGATCCGCAAGACGCGGCCCGCTTCGAGGAACGCTTTGCCGACATCGTCGCCTCGTGATCCAGAACGGCGCTCGCCGGCAGCGTTGCCCCATCGCAGGTCCCAGGGATTGCCGCGCATCCGGCTGAGCGTCCTGCTGCCCTGGCTGCCCTTGCTGCCCGGATTGCTCTGGCTCCTGCTGCTGTTCGTGCTGCCGCTGCTCGGGCTGTTGCCCGCGGCGCTGTCTCTGCCGAACGCCCCTTACGGCCTGGCGCTGCGCTTCGCCTGGCACTGGAGCAATTTCAGCGAGGTTGTGCTGCGCCATGGCGGAGTGCTGGGACGCAGTGTGGCGATGGCGGGGCTGGCGACGCTGCTGGCGGCCTTGCTCGGCTATCCACTCGCCTGGGTGATCGCCTTCCGAGGCGGACGCTGGCGCGGCCTGCTGCTGGGCCTGGTGGTGGTGCCGTTCTTCACCTCCACGATGGTGCGGGCGATCGCCTGGACCACGCTGCTGGCCGACCAGGGGCCCGTGTTGGGGTTGCTGCGCCGCATGGCGTTGCTGGTTCCGCTGCAGCAGCTCGGCCTGCTGTCCCAGGGGCGGCTGCTGAACACGGCCACGGCCGTGCTGGGAGGCCTCACCTACAACGCCCTGCCGCTGATGGTGCTTCCGTTGGTGGTGGCGCTGCAACGGTTGGATCCGGCGCTGCTGGAGGCGGCGGATGATCTGTTCGCCCGGCCGGCCGAGCGGTTCTGGCGGGTCGTCTGGCCGTTGTCTCAGCCGGGGCTGGCGGCGGGCGTGCTGCTCAGCCTGATCCCCTCGCTGGGGGATGTCATCAACCCGCGCCTGCTTGGCGGACCCGATGACCGCATGGTGGGCAACATCATCGACAATCTGTTGCTGGTGCAGCAGCTACTGCCGCGGGGAGCGGCGCTGGCGCTGGTGTTGATGGCCCTGGTGCTGCTGCCGTTGCCGCTGCTGCTGGCCCGGCGAGGCAGCCGCGACCTGCTGGTGCGCTGATCATGGCACTGCCTCGCCACGACCCTGACTGGGTTGACCGCCTGGGCCGCTGGCGCGAGCGGCTGCTGATCGTTTGGGCCTTCGCTGTCTATGGGCTGCTGTTTCTGCCGATCCTGACGATCGTGCTGTTCAGCTTCAACCGGCCGCGGGGTCGCTTCAACCTGGTCTGGCAGGCCTTCACTCTCGACAACTGGCTGCGACCGCTCCCCGAAGACGCGCTTGCCGAGGCCTTGCTGACCAGCCTGGGCATCGCCCTGCTGGCGGCCCTGCTGGCCTTGCTGCTGGGAGGTCTGATGGCATTGGCGCTGGCCCGCCGGCCGCTGCGGGGAGGACGCTGGCTGGAGCTGCTGTTGATCCTGCCGCTGGCCAGCCCCGAGATCGTTCTGGCCACGGCGCTGCTGAATCTGTTCGTGCAGATCAACCTGGAGCGCGGCCCGCTGACGCTGGTGCTCGCCCACAGCTTGGTGGGCCTGAGCTACGCGGCCCTGATTCTCAAAGCCAGGTTGGAGGGCTTCGACTGGGAGTTGGAGGCCGCCGCCCTGGATCTCGGCGCCCGCCCGCTGGCTGTGTTCCGCCGCGTTACCCTGCCGCTGATCGCACCGGGCGTGCTGGCGGCAGCCCTCGTGGCCTTTTCTCTGTCTCTCGATGATCTGATCCTGGCCCAGTTCACCGCGGGTCGGACGGTGACCCTGCCGCTTTACGTCGCCGGAGCGTTCCAGCGTGAGATCTCACCGCGGATCCATGTGCTGGCCACGCTGGTGCTGCTGCTCAGCGTGGGGCTGCTGGGAGTGGCGAATGGGCTGCTCGAAAGGAGCCCCGGTGACGCGTGGAAGGAGACCACCAAGCCGCACCCCATCGCCCAGTCGGCGAAAAAGCTGTAACCCGGCGCCGCCGTGGCGGTTCCAGCGAACAGGCAACCGGTTGCCCACCCAGCGGCCCTGCTGAGTGACGGCACACAGCCGCATGGAAACGGCACCATGGCGCCGTTCGCATCCGGGCTGGCCGCTGTATTCAGCGCAGGCAGGCCATCGGATGGCGCGGTGCCACCCCCAGCGCCTTGGCTACCTCCGGGTGGCACACCGCCCCATTCACGGTGTTCAGTCCGGAGAGCAGCTCGGGCCGGTCGGTGACCGCTTCGGTGAGCCCGCGGCCGGCCATCACCAGGATGTAGGGCAGCGTCACGCTCACCAGGGCCTCGGTGGAGGTGAAGGGCACAGCGCCGGGCATGTTGCCCACCGCGTAGTGCTGCACGCCGTGAATCGTCACCACCGGATCGGTGTGGCTGGTTTCGCGGCTGGTGGCGATGCAGCCCCCCTGATCGATCGCCACATCGATGATCACCGAGCCCGGTTGCATGCGCCGCACCAGCTCTTCCGACACCAACGTGGGAGCGCGGCCGCCGGGCAGCAGCACCGCACCGATCAGCAGGTCGGCGTCGGGCACCAGCCGCTCGATCAGGCTGCGGCTGCTCACCAGCGTGACCATCCGGCCCTGGCGGGCGGGCTCCAGCTGGCGCAGCTTCTCCGGCGAGCGGTCGAGCAGCACCACCTCCGCGTCCATGCCGGCGGCGATGCGGGCCGCGTTCCAGCCGACGCTGCCCGCCCCCAGCACCACCACCCGGGCCGGCCGCACGCCGGTGCAGCCGCCCATCAGGATGCCCCGGCCGCCGTGGGGCCGCTCCAGCAGATGGGCGCCCACCTGGGCCGCCAGCCGACCGGCGATCTCGCTCATCGGCGCCAGCAGGGGCAGGCTGCCGTCCTCCAGCTGCACGGTTTCGTAGGCCACCGCCGTGGTGCCCGCCTCCAGCAGCGCCTCGCCCACCTCCGGATAGGCGGCCAGGTGCAAGTAAGTGAACAGCACCAGATCGGGGCGCAGGAACGCAAACTCCTCCGGCTGCGGCTCCTTCACCTTCACCACCAGATGGGCGGCCCAGGCCTCCTGGCGGCTCACCAGCCGGGCGCCGGCGGCCCGGTAGTCGTCGTCGGCGATGCCGGCCCCCTGGCCCGCGCCCGCCTGCACCCGCACCTCCATGCCATGGCCCACCAGCTCCCGCACCCCGTCGGGGGTGAGGGCCACCCGCTGCTCATCCCGCTTGATCTCGGTGGGCACCCCGATGCTGGCCAACGGGGAGCCGGAGGGAGCCGCCAGGCCGGTGCTTGCCATGGGCCGGAAACGCTGAGGCTGACGGGCTGACCCTAAGCCCGGCCCGCTCCCTGGCCTGCCGTCAGGCTGGGGCAGAGGGCGGCGATCCGCGACGACGACGGACGCTGACCCAGCAGCCTGCGGCCCATCGCCGTGGGCGGCTCCCTGGAGGCGGCGAAGCGCAGATCAAAGCTGACCCGGCTGCAGGCGGTGTGATTGGCCACCGTGCCATGGCTGAGCAGGCCGCCATCAAAGAACAGGGCCTGACCATGGCGCACCGCAATCGGCTGATGGCGGCCGCTGTCGTAGTCGTCTTCCACCCAGAGCGTGTTGCCGGCGAAGCAATCGGTGACGGGCAGCCACAGGTTGATCTGCTCCAGACGGCCGGTCACTTCCGCATCGCGATGCCAGCGACTCACCGAATCGGTGCCTGCGAGATGCACGCGCATCTTGGGACGTTGCGCATAGGAGAGACGACCGCCGAAATGGCGCACCAGCAGCTGCCGCACAAAACGCTCATAAATGGTGTAAAAACCGCAGCTCAATGGCAGCCGTTGCATGCGCTCGCGCAGGCGCAGATTGTCGGCGTAGCTGGGGCTGCGGCCGGGGCGGATCCAGTGCGACTGATGCAGCGTTTCCAGATCCGGCACCGCAAACACCGCCTCGCGCAAAAAGCGGGCACAGGGATAGCGGTCGCGGTCATAATCGAGCAGCCAGGCGGTGCGCATCCCCGCCACCGGGCTCCAGCCCTCCCCGGGCGAGTGGCTCATGG
>JBKDOR010000175.1:0-6047 GCA_046342775.1 Synechococcaceae cyanobacterium | reverse complement strand
AACCACCAGGCTTGCAACCTGGGTTTGCGATGCAAGCGGGGATCAAGCTGCCGTCAAGGATTTAGCAGGGCTGATGTCCAGGCCGAGCCGTCACGCCCACTGAACGGATACGCTTCCGGATGCGGCGGGTGAGTGAAAAAGCGATGCCAGTCCCAAAAATGGGCAGGGGGCCGGGCACGATCGTTTCCCCAGCCAGAGGCGGAACTAACGGGGATGGACTGCGGTGGAGAGTCTCTTGTTCGTAATCATAGGCATAAGAAATCAGCTTGCCCTCGTCGTAGGGTTTTCCGAAGAAAGAGATCGCCGTGGGAAGACCCGCCGAGCCGAAGCCCATCGGCACGACAATACCGGGAAAACCGACGGATGCATAACCCGCTATCGTGGCTGGGCTGGGAATGCTCGTTGCTGGCACAAAAGTCGGATCACTAACAGTGTATACCGGGTTTCGAATCGGCGAAGCGAAATTGCTTTGATACGGGAAAACCATCGCGTCGAGATCCAAGGAATCGAAGAGAGCCAATTGTATCCGTGTTGCTTCCGGTAAAAGGTTATTGATCAAGTTGATATAAGCGGGATCGCTTGTGGAGGTGGTTAGAGAGCGCCGTAAAAGGTCGAGAACGCTGTTTTCCACAGGCAGTGCCGAACTATTGACTACCGTTTCGTAAATGTTGATAAATTCGGCTACGGTTTTGGGAATGCTCGGATCGGCGAAAGTGGCAAGGTAGGCCTCCCAATCCGCTTTAAAGCGATAATCGGCGATCCGTCGAATGTTGGTGCCGCCATTGCGGACATAGAAATTCAGGTAATCGGCAGTAAAACGAACCGGATCGACGATGACCGCGCCCAGCGCTTTGAGTTTATTGATCGCCGCCTCCGCAAGCGCGTCGATTTCCGGGTTGCCTCCGAAGAAATCCCGAACGACCCCGATGCGGGCACCTTGTAGGGAACCGCGAACAAGAAAATCGGTATAGTCGGCTGGGATTTTACCCTGGCTGTCGAGGGTGAGCGTATCGACGGGATCGACTGCAGCGATAACGTTGAGGAGATGGGCCATGTCTGTCACCGTGCGCGCCATCGGCCCCGCGGTATCGAACGTGAGGTTTTTTGGTGCGATGCCATCACGGCTGATCAAACCCGTGGTGGGGCGCAAACCGACAACGCCGTTGAAGGACGCAGGTCCGCGTACCGAAGTGCTGGTATCCGTGCCGATCGCCAGAACGGTTAAGTTCGCCGCCAGGGCCGCCCCTGAACCGCTACTCGATCCCCCAGTGTTGCGTAAGAAGCTATATGGGTTGAGCGTTTGCCCGTCGATCGTGTTATAGCTTCCTCCGGCGAACTCTCCCATCGCCGCTTTACCAAGAATAATCGCACCAGCGTCACGCAGCTTTTGGGTAATGAAAGCATCGTCTGGCGGAAGAGCGTTTTTTAGAATGACTGAGCCGTTAGAAGTGGGCAAATCGAAAGTATCGATATTGTCTTTCAACAGGATCGGAATCCCATGGAGAGGACTCCGGGGTCCTTGTAGTTGACGCTCAATATCAAGTGCTTCGGCAATTTCGAGAGCCTTCGGATTAACCGTGGTGATTGAGTTGAGTTTCGGCCCGCCATCCTCGTAGGCGGCGATCCGGTCGAGGTACATCTGCACCAGCTTCTTGGCAGTGATCAGCCCACTGTTGAATGCTTGGTTGATGGTTGCAATTGAAGCTTCTTGCAGGGTGAAGCTCGCAGCAAACGCAGGCGAAGCGAGCTGTGTACCAGCTAAAGTCAGCGCGACAGCGCCGACAGCCGCACGACCTAAATGATGACGCATGATCTCAATCGGGCTTTCAAACTTAATTAGATCTGGCTCGACAGCTTTCCGCTGTAGCAGAAGTCACGAAAATCCCCTTTCTTGCAGGCACGTCTTCTAGCCGCTTCCGCCTCCTCCAGGCATCATTTGGTATAAAGCGACACGTTGGTATGCGTGCCTTGCATTCGCTTATGTCGTTGACAACAGGCAATGTCGGCTGTCGTGGTGATCAATCGCACAATGCTGTGATTGGCAAGGCCGAGTGATGTCTCCGTCGCCCAGCGGCTGGCGGCCCATCCGCAACGCCCCATCGCAGAGAACGACTGGCGCCCCTGTCGGAACAGAGCCGATGCGGTGCGGGTCTGGCCCCCCTGCACCCTCAACAGGGCAACTCAACCCCAGCGAGATCCGGATGCAACGGCAGCGGCGGCTCATCTTTGAGGCGCTCGTCGAGCACCTCCTCCACCAAACCCCTCCAGGCGCGGCATGGAGAGCTCGACGCAGGCCTCAGCGAGGCAGAGGAGGAAGTGTGTGTCGAAGCTCTCCTGCCACAGGCGGCGCTGGATCTGCGGATGGCTACCGAGGGGTCCTGTAAGGAGCCGCAGGGCCAAGGCAGCGGCTTCCTGCCAACGAACCGTTTCCAGCCCTTGCAGCCGCCCTCCCTCGCGCCCTTCCAGGCGGTCTTCCTCCAGAATCTCCTGCACCGTGCGGGTGTGGCGCAATTCCCGCAGCGGCAGACCAACGATCATCAGGATCTCCTCTCGGCTGAGCAGGGGGAATCGCTCGAACAGCATGGAGACAACGACCGGCTCCAGATCCCGCCGGCATCCCAGAATCCGCCGGCAGCGCGGCCCCAGCTCCGGTTCGGAGCACAGCGGCAGGGTGAGCGGATCCACCGCCGCGTCGGTCGCCGCGCCATCGAGCAGCAGCGGGTTGCCCGGGGCCTCGGTGCTGCCTGTGATCAGCAGGCGCTGGGGCATGGGGGCTGGGAGCTGGTCCCTGGTTGGCGAAGGTGGCAGGGCGATGTTTCTGCTCCTACCCCCCAATCCCCTCAAACCGCATGACCACCGGAGGGCTGTAAGGCGTCAGCTGCTGCGCCGCCGCCTCCAGGAAGGCCACCAGGATCGTGATCAGCAGGATGTAGTCCCGCAGGGCTGGATCCACGGGTGGCTCCCCGGCAGCACCGGCTTTGGAGAGCACCGACTCCAGGGGTGCCCAGAGCGGATTGGCGCGGGCGTCGCGGTAGGAATGGGCCAGCCGCTCCGCATAGGCGGGATCACCGAGAGAAGCGGACTCGCTGGAATGGGCGAAGGCATTGCGGACCCGGCGCAGGGTATGGAGGGCCTTCTCGACCGGATTGTCGATCAGCCCCAGGCGGTGGGCCAGGCTGATGCGGGCCCCGAAGGATCCGAGCGGGCGATCCGGCTGGAACAGAGCATCACTGCGTCCGGGGCTCGGCAGCAGAACAGCCAGCAGCAGACGCTCCAGCGCTGCGTCCACCCTGGCAACCCCCACCAGAACCGCTCCACGTCCACGCTCTTCGAGCATCTGCAGAGCAATAGTGCGGACGGCCGAGGCAGCTCCTTGCAGGGACTGATCCATCGTGATGTCGGGCCAGGTCCTGATCCTGGCCGGATAGGGACGCACTTGCCACCGATCCTGCGCTGCGCCTGGGTGGCGCTATGGAGCTGGTAGGCGGTCGCCCCTGGTTCGAGCTCCCGCTCTGTGTTGCTGGCCTGCTCGCTGACGCAGGGTGTGAGGCGCTGCACCCTGAGGGGGATGGATTGTGATCGTGGCTTCCCCGTGAAGGAGAAAAGCCTGGATGCGGTTCGAGAGCATCACCAGCCGAGCTCAACCTGGGAGAACGTGCGATTGAAGAAACTGACAGACGCGATCCCCCCAGTCGCCGATGGCCATCTCCTTCACGAAGGGCCATACCTGGGAGGACCAGTTCAGGAGGGCCTTGGCCTTCTCGTCGGGGAAGCGCTCCTCCAGCACCCGCATCAACCCCTGCCGATCAGGCAGAGCTCCCAGATCCACATCCAGTCCATCCCAGGCCACATACACCCGCCCCTCATCGAGGAACTTCTGCTCGTGCTCGCCGCGGGAGCCGGCTCGGATTAGCCAGAGGGTCATGGTGTCTTCTCCCCATCCCCCACCATCCCTCGCTCCATCTCGTACTCCTTGGCCAGATCAATCCCCGCATCCTGCCCGGGCAACAGCAGCTGGACGCCCACGTCGAGGCTGCAGGCCACCTGCAGGGCCGAGACGGTGCGGCGGCCCAGGGCATGCCGCAGCTGCTGCTCCTGACTGGGGTCGTTGATCGCCAGGCCCTTCGAGCCTACCGCCGCCGCCAGCAGGGACTGGGCGACAGCGAACAGGTTGAGCGGATCCTCCGGCGCCACCGCTGCTGCCGCCGTCGCTGCCGCCCGCAGGGGGGCGCCGCCGTCGCGGGGTCGTCCTGCATCAACAGCAGTTGGCCGAGGCTGCGCAGGGCATCGGGGTTGCGGGGTCCAGCAGCACCGCCTTCTCCAGCGGCGCCTGGGGGGTTTCGCGGGCAACGTGGAGCTCGGGCAACACGTGAATCACACCGATGCGGCGTGCATTCGAGCCGGCCGCTCCGAACAGCTCCAGCAAGGGGTTCCTGGAGCGTGGGGCGGTGGGAAGCATCAGGTCCTTGTCAATGGGTGTGCGCTGATTGCGCAGGTGCTTCCGCCGGCCACAGCAGTCCTGAAACGAAACAGCACGAGCAAGTTTTCAACGAGCAACCTCATCTGGGCACGGGTGCCACAGGCGAGGATCACCAACTCATCCCCGATCCTCAATCACAATCTCACTGGGAGATTTCCCCTCCGCTCGGAGCTTGAGGAAGGCAGGTGCACAGGCTTCTGGCCGATTAGCTGTTCATGACGGCGAGGGCCTGCGGAAGCCACGCCTCCCGGATTCAGAACGGCAAGACCAGTGCTTTGTCTTCCGGATGCTCCAGGCGGAAGGCCCGGTCATCGGCGGCACGGCAGCTGATGTGCAGGAACAGGGGCATGTCGATGCCGAACTCCTGCTCGAACAGATCCGGCACCCCGCTGGTCTCGCCCAGCCCGCAGGCGCGGATGGCCCAGTTCAGTCCCTGACGCGGCTGTTCGGTGAGGATCGCGAACAGTTGGTTGAGGCGATGGTCCTGCAGGGCCTGCAAGGGCGTGACGCCACGGATGCGATCAAAGCTGAAATTCAGACAGCGCAGGCTGGTGCCGAGCGACTGGGCCAGATCCTGCATCTGAATGGGCGCACGGAAATGCAGACCGAAATAGTCTGATGCGTCACTCACCAGCTGCCGCGGATTACCACAACCCAGTGAGGCAGAGGGATTCGCCTGGTCCTCAACATCACCTCTCGACAGCGATGACTGGACTTCTGTGGTCACTTGATTGAAACACGTGATACCAATGACGTGCATTCTCCTCGCTCCATCCTGCTCGCGCCGGACTCCCGACGCCATAGGACCCAAGCATTTGCCACACATCGCGAGCAGCCGTGATGGCCTGTGATCTTGCGAATCAAAACGACACCTTTGCCTGTAAAGCTTCACGCATCCAGAAGCAGGCTCCTCTCCCCCGGCTTGGAGCCCAGGGTGGGGAGGGACGTCCGCTGCTCCTGGCGGATGATCTGGGAAGCCGGCGCCGCCTCGGCCGGGCCTTGTGATCCGTCGCGCCGGGCCCGCCAGGAGGGGCATCCTCCCTTGGCAGTGGTCGATCGCCAGCCTGTCCACAGAGGTGGTGTATGCTGAATTTGATTCAACGACCACTCTTCAGCGGGTTTCTTCACCAGGCGGCGACCTCGACGGGCTTCACGGCTCTACTCTTCTCCACTCGGCCAGCGACTTTCTTCAGGGCTTTCAGCGAATCGGATTCTAAAGCTTCGCTTGATTCATGACTATTTACGTGGGCAACCTCTCCTTCGACGCCGAAGTTGAGGACCTTCAACATTTGTTCGCCGAGTACGGTTCGGTCAGCAAATGCAGCCTGCCGCTCGACCGCGAAACCGGTCGCAAGCGCGGCTTCGCCTTCATCGAGATGGCAAACAGCGGCGATGAAGACAAGGCCATCACAGACCTCCAGAACGTGGAATGGATGGGCCGCCGGATCCGGGTCAACAAGGCCGAGCCCCGTCCCACCGCATCAGCGGGTGGCGGACGCTGGTGATCTGACCCCAGGAGGAGCAGCGCTGCTGCGTCCGATTGGCCGCCCCGTTGGGGCGGCTTTTT
>JBKDOR010000174.1:0-13176 GCA_046342775.1 Synechococcaceae cyanobacterium | reverse complement strand
GACGGCACTCATCGGCGGACAACCCTGTGATTCAGACCTTTTTCCAACCCCAGCCGTCACCAACAAGCCAACCGACAACACCTTCATCTGCACGGAATGGAACAACACACTGCCGGACCCCAAAAATCCGGCAGGCCACTTCGACATCGACAGCTACTCAGGATTCAGCACCAAAGGGCTGCATGCTCACCGCTGGGATGAGAGATTCGTCACCTATATTTCCCCAACCGCTCCGGGCCTGTTTGACCTGATGCGCAAGGAGGATAATACTATCCCTTGTGGCCGCCCAGTCTCTTCTACTGATGTTTGCTCAGTCCTGGGGTTGCCCCAGGCAATTCCTGAAGTGTTGCCCGTCTCCCAGCCCTTTTACCTGTTGATCACCAATGGCAAGCTCTCGCCGATGGTTGCGATTCGCTTTCGGTACACAGGCTACCAATTAACCAAAGCCGGAACTCCTCAACTAGACAAATCTGGCAAACCCCTCCCCCCTATCCCATACCCAGAAGTCACCTGCTCTGAAGACACAAAGAACCTACCAAATGCTCGCCCATTTGACAAATGCTTTGTACTGGAGGATCCAGCCACAACAACAAAGACCACATTGACGGCCATCCCTTTTGTTAATACCACTGCTTCGCCGCCATCACAATACACAGTCGGAAACACTTCAGGGATCAATTACTATCGCTTGGATTACCTCTATGTTGGTTTTTCCCAAAAAGACCCCCAATTAGCTGCGGGCGTTTTGCCAACGGCAACGGGCCTTGTTAACGGCAGGACATCCACCCCAGGTGCTTGTGGAGAATATCGTAACGGCGCCTTTGTAATCCAGGCTGTTTCTGATATCCCCTCGACGCTGTATCGGTTGACATCCTCGTCCCCCGACCCAACCACAAAGATCTCTACTCGATTGGGCACAACCTGCGCAGCAGCTTACGGGATGCCAACCACAACCATTCAGAGCGCACCGGGTTTTCCTTTGGCTAGCCCATCTAAATCAGCCACAATCTCAGGCACACCATTTGCCGGACCTGGTGGCAACTACATTAGCAATGGTGGCACAGGCCTGGCCGTGGACAATGTGATTTACGAACTATCCATTTTCTGGCATGCGAACAGCGGCTACACCGACTCGATGACCACGATGTTCAAGCCACTCGTGCCCAGCACTGTCTCGATGTACATCAACCGCTAAAGAGCACTTTGAAAAATCTGAACAGAGATTGACTATGCGATTGGTTAAGCTATTATCAGTCTAATCTGATTCGTGCGAGCTGCGGAGCAGAGAGTCTTTAAGGATGAACAGCATCGAGTCGCCAAACTTCAGGAGAAAAAGGGTCCTCAAGCGGCTGTTTGAATCGATCCCATGGGACTCATTTCGGCCATTGCTCGAAAGAGGTGTCGCGCATGAGCGGTAGAGCAATGCAGTCCGTAAGAGGATCAATCCGCTGATTCTATTCAAGATACTGATTCTCCAGCAGCTTTTCAACTTCAGCGATGAAGAGCTTGAATTCCAGGTCAATGACAGGCGTTCCTTTGAAGAGTTTTTCGAACTTGGTGTGATGAACAACATTCTTGATGTCACCGCTTTTGCCTTCTTCAGAGAGAGGCTTCGAAATGGGGAGATCATCGAGGAGCTATTCAAGCTGTTCGAAATCAGCAATCAAGGTCTGCGTAGAGCATGTCTTTGGCGGCATAACCATGTCAATGGGTGGAAAGATGACGAGAAAGATTGGACTTGGGAGGACGGAGGCGTGGTGGGGTCTCAAGAAACTTGCTTTCAACTTTCTCTGGTATCTTCAGCGCACATCCAAGCTGTCAGCAGTTGCGTGAACATTAAATACAATATTGCAAATCGTCTTCCTTTGAAGTAGCTATATGATGTGACGATTTTCACTGCACTCGCTCGCGTCGATTATTTGTTGCCCCCAAAGGATTGTCTAAATTCTAATTATTCGAGGAATTCTGAAAATTTAATCAAGGCGCATTACAGGTCCCCCCCATAGCGGAGAATGCAACTCTAGCTGTGGTTGTTGTGCTTGTAGAGACTTTAACTGTAATAGCACACGGGCTTTGAGGAACATTTTTATTCCAAGTTGCCACGGTAAACACAAACGGATCTTTGATTCCACTGCAATCTGTGGGATACCTCGCTGCGAGATTCTCACTTGTTGGTCCTGATAGCCCAGAATAGCTTACACTAGAATCCTGGAGCCAAGTGCTCATGCAGGACGCGAAATCTGACGGAGTCACCAACCCTGCTGCAGGAGTCAATGAGACAGCAGTGTAGAGCGGCTGCCAGGCGAGCCCAGCCATCGTGCCGGTTGCATCCTTTTGTTGGCATACGATCGCATAGGGAACGGTAACAAGAGTGCCAGCTGGTGAGTAATTTTGATTAACTTTGCAGTCGAGACTGGCGAGGGCTGGATTAAAAATATCTTGCCCGAGAATACACGTTTTTAGAATGTTGTCATCGGTAATCGCGGCGTCGTTGGCGAAGGGGGATTTGTTATTCACAACGCACCGGCGGATGGCGATCGCAGCGGCTTCCGATGCCGCGTAAACATTCTTTTGACGTTGCGTCTTGATCGGTGTCAGGGCCAGGGTGGTGATCGCGGTAGCCATCATGGCCGAGACGACCATGGCGATGATGACCTCCAGGATTTGTGGCATGACTTGAAACCTGCTTTAGCACCATCATAGCCAGATTGGGCCCTTCCACCTTGAGGGCATGGTGCTGAATCCCAGGCCAACCCCTGCAACCCATCACCTCCATCACCGCAGGCGCAGCCAGATCTCCATCCCAGCCCCTGGCCGATGTCAGCCGATGGGCCCCAGGGCGGCACGTTTGCTGCAATCCAGCCCCCCTAAACGGGGGGTTGAGCCTGTCTGGATACGCCTGCAATTCGTTGCCTTCGCTCTTGCGACAGGGCGACCGCGCTGACGCCATGGCGCAGACGAGCTGCCCAGCCTGCACGACCGCGGCGGACGATCAGTGACCAGCAGCGAGGAAGGGCGTCTGGCAGGAACGTGTGAGTCCTGTCGCTGACGTTTCTAATCGATGGACCTCAAGGGGAATCTCTCGGTCGCGCCCAGAACCCAAACGCATCCCCTCCTAGACAAGTAACGCAACTGAATTGCCGGCCCTGCCACCTTGAACAAGAAGTGGTGGGCGATTGCACTATTAGGCTACACGATGAAAAACATAACCAGAAGGACAGCAAGATAAACCGCTATCAGCATCGGCACAGCAATTGCAGCGAAATGCAACTTTGCCGTATGCTGCATTCAGCATCAAGGCAGCGCAAGCGTCGTCCCCGTTATAGTCAGCATAACCGGCATGGATAACCCTGCGGGAGCCCATCCGCAATTCATACGGCCGGCGCCAGATTGCAATAAGGCCCAATTTACTGGGGCATTATCACCGGTAAAACCAACGCATTCAGAAGCGGTCTGGATACCAGAATTGAAGGCCAATGCAATCCGAGGAAGGTAGACGCTGACGCTTCAAAGCTGAAGCCTACAATTCTAGTCGAGGGCATTTTCAAGTTGCCAAACTCGTCTCAGCGTGCTGGATTTAGAGACGATCGCCCGGGTGGCCCTGGCACAGACTATACCAGTAGTTCAGATAGAAATGGCAATATAGTCGTTCAGAACTTGACCCGGCCGCGTCAAGGATGTCATTGGAGCCCTTTGCAGGCCTGATCGCGTTTTGGCTCGCTTCGGTGAATTGTCGGTGAATTGCACAGCTTTCAAGACCAACAAACGATTCCAGCGCTGCTGATCAGGGCGCTCCTCGTGACTCGATCAGCCTTCTCCAGGCCATCTCCGATGGGTTTTTCCGTCGTGGGGTCCGTGCCCCCCAGTGGTTGCGGATCGCGAGGCGGAGTGCTTGAACAGCAACTGCAGCGAGACACCAGGAATCCCGTTTTGTCTCCTGGGTGACGAAATTGGTTGCGCCCCACGGCGCTGGAAACCCGTAAGCCCTGATCGAAGAAGCGCAATCCCATCAGGTTATTGGTGTCCAACACCCGCTCCAGGGCGGGGGAACTGGCATGGGGACGGCCCCGAACCGCGGGATCACAGCTGAGCCCCTGTTCCGGCAGATCGAGGACGGCACGGGGGTCGGTGTGCAGCCGCTGCAGGCGCCGGCGCACCATCTCAAGCGTGCTCGACGCGATCTCTAAACTCTGACCGTGTTTGCTGGCGTTGAGATTTCTTTGGGGTTCTGGCAGCCGCTGCTGGTGTCGCGCTTCGGACGCGACGATGGGCCCAAGGTTGGCAGCCAGGATGCACCTGCAGCCGTCAGGCGGGTTTTCGTGCCAGGTCCCGGGCTGGCTGGCGCCTCGGGCCACCAGTCGGCCGCATTGAATCGAATCGGCCCCATTGAATGGAATCGATCGCGTTGAATCAGCCGCTTTGTATCAGCCGCGTTGAATCAGCCGCGCCAGGCTGAACCCATCGGCGCCTCGCCGGACGCGCTCCGCCCGCCCCTGGTCCGCCACCCCATGCACAGCGACACCTACCAGCACTTGCGCGTATTGATGGCGGCACCCCAGCTGGCCCGGGCGATCACCATCGGCTCGCGCTTCTGCGCCGAAGCGACCTCCGCCCTGGAGCTCCTGGGGCTGGTGGGAGTGACGCCCAGCGCCGCGGTGGACCGCCAGTTGCTGGAGGCCCGTGGTGAGGGGAGCGCGGCCGATGACGCGGGGCTGCTGCTCTGCCTGCGCTGCCGCGTCACGCAGGCGGCGGAGCAGAAGATCCTGGCGCTGGTCCGCCACTTCGGCCGTCGCCACCAGCTCGATCCGATCGATCTGGCCGCCACCGTGCTCGACGACGGAGGGGAGTCGCTCCCCTGGCATCCCGCCCCCGCCGCCAGCTCCGTGCATCGGCCCTTCTCCCTCCAGGTGATCGACAGCTACCGGCCCGAGCTGGCCGGTCTCGGCCACTGGACCCGGCTGCGGGCCCAGAGCCATCCCCCGTTGGTGCGGCTGCTGCGGGAGCACGGTCTGCTGTTGCAGCGCGACTGGTCGTTGCTGGCCCACGCCACCCCCTCCCGCATGGAGCGGGCCTGGCAACGGCACGGCACCGCGGCCCTCACAGCCTCCCAGGTAGCCGGCCTGCACCAACGCTTCGGCGAGCACTACCGCCAGGCCCGTGGCGATCGGACCAGCGCAATTGGCCGCTGGGAGCCGGAGGCCGCCTTCCTGGCCGCTCTGGATCCCCCCACCAGGGCTGAGCTGATCCTGGGTCGGTTGCGCGCCATGGCGACGGCCCTGCGGCGGGATCGGCTGGCGGCCCTGCCTTGGGCCGGGGTTGGGGAGGAGCAGCTGGACGCGGTGGCGGCGGCCCTCCCCACGGCAGATCCTCCCAGCGGCAGAGTTGAAGCGGTGGAGGCGGCCCTGCGCCGGGCCCTGGCGAAGCAGCTGCCGGCGATGCTGGCGGCGGGCGGTCCGGAGGCCAGCCTGCGCGCCTGCCTCTGGCGCCACTACGCCCTCGGACTGCCCCAGCGACGGATCGGTGAGGCCTGCGGCTGCTGCCAGCCGAAGGTGAACCGCCGCCTGCAGTGCGCCGCCCACGCCGCCGCGATCGCCGCCACCGCCCTGGGTTGGCTCGCCGGTCGCGAGGGCTTCGAGGCGGTGGGCCGCTCCGTGGCCAGCACCGAAGCCCAGGCGCTGGCCCTGCGCGACTACCTGCTGGCCGCCTCCGGTGAGGGCGACCGCCCGCGCCTGGCCCTCTGGCTGGAACCGCTGCTGCCAGACCCTGTTGTTGAACCCCCGCCCCATGACCTCCGCAACGTCCCCCATGGCTGATCCCTTCGGCGACGACCCGGACGATCCGCTGGCCCTTCCCTTCCCTCCCCATACCTTTGTGCTGGATGAAGCGGATCTGCCGGATGAAGAGGCTCTGCGAGATGAAGCGGCAGACCTGAGCCAGGAGTCCCCGTCCCTGGTGCGGCGGATCCTGCGCCAGCAGCTGGCCGAGCTCGGCCTGGAGCTGCGGCTGCGGCAGGGCGATGGCGACTGCCTCGAGCTGGAGGGCTTCCGGGTGCAACTGGTCTGTGCGCCCTTCTGGGCAGAGGAGCTGTCGCTGCCGCCCCGGCCCTGGCGCCTGCGGGGACGCTCCCCCCATCTGCTGCTCGGCGCCTGGGTGGATGAGGAGTGCGGCGCGGTGCGGCTGCCGGGCGTGCTCACCGCCGCGGAGCTGCAGGAGCGCTGGCCTGGCTTTGCTGAGGCGGATCCGCCGCCAACCCTGCCCCTGAGCGCCTTCCAGGGGGGCTTGGATCGGCTCTGGCTGCTGCTGCGCCTGCTCTCCCCCGATGCCCTGCTGCCCGCCGCTGCCCCTGTCGTCGCCCCCGCCGCCGTCCCCCCGCTTGCCCATACCCTCGCAACTCCCTCCCTCGCAACTCCAACCGTCGCGGTGCGCCTGGGGGATTGGCTGGAGGGGGTTCTGGCCGAGGCGTTGGTCGCCCTGGGCGCCGAACTGCTGCCCGCCAGCGCCGGGGCGTTCCGCTCAGCCGCCGCCCCTGGAGCAGCTGGCGTCCCTGGCTCAGCCGCCGCCCTGGCTTCGGTGGCGATCCCCCTCGCCCTGGTGCGGGGCCGCATCGAGTCCGGCCCGGCCCGAGGCGCCGGCAGTGAACGCTTCCGATTGCTGTTGCAGCTGCACGGCGCCGCCCACGGGGCGCAGTGGCTGGAGGTGCGCCTGGAGCCCGAGCTGCTCGGCGACCTGCTGCCCCAGCGGCTCACCCTGCGGGTGGGGGAGCGGGCGATCGACACCGGCGGCGACGGCGGTTCCGGTCCCCTCTCGCTCACCGTGATGGGGGGGGAGGAGGCGATTGCCATCGGCCTCTGGCATGCCGACGGCTCCAACCTGACGCTGCCGCCCCTGCGTTTCGGCGCCACCCTGGGGGAACCGGAACCGGGCAGCACCGGATGAACTCCTGATGGCCAGCATCGACCTCAGCCTCCAGCCCCTGCCGGGCCGCGAGGAGCTGGCGGTGCTGGTGGTCAGTCCGGCGAGCCAGGCGGGCTTCACCGCGCCACTGCCCAGCCCGCTGCTGGAGGCGCACGCCGCCTGGCGACGCCGCTTCGTGCACCACTACGGCAGCGGCGAGGGCGGGCTGCCGGCCGCCGTGCTGGACGACTACAGCGAGCGGTTGATCGGGGGGTTGCGGCGCTGGTTCGAGCATGACCGTTGGCTGCCCCTGCACCGGGCCCTGCGGCTGCAGCCGGGCCTGCCCCTGCGGCTGCGCCTCGCCTCTGAGCTGCGTGCCCTGGAGGAGCTGCCGTGGGAAACCCTGCCGTTGGACCGCCCCCTCTGGCGGTTGCCGCCCCAGGATCCAGCCCAGCCGGTGGCCGTGCAGCGCCCGCGCCGCGCCCGGCTGCTGCTGGTGGTGGGCCATGAAGAGGATCTCGACCTGCAGTCAGAGGTGGAGGAGCTGCAGGATCTGGCCCGCCGCGGTCGCCAGCCGCTGCGCATCCTGCGCGGCCGGGAGGTGGGGCTGCGGGCGCTGCAGGCTGTTCTGGCCGAGGATCCGGGCTGGGACGCCCTGCTGTTTCTCGGCCATGGCGAGGACTCGCCGGAGCGGGGCGGACGGCTGCGGTTGGGCGACGGCACCTGGATCTCCGGCGCCAGCCTGGAGGGGCCGCTGCGGCGGGCGGTGGACCGGGGCCTCAGCCTGGTGCTGCTCCACTGCTGCCTGGGCATCGACCTGGCCCATGGCGCCTTGGCGGCCGGGGTGGCCTGGGTGCAGGTGTTTCGCGAACGGGTGCCCGATGGAGCCGCCGCCGGCGCCTTCCGACGGCTGCTGCGGGAACTGCAGGCCGGCCACGGCTTCGCTCAAGCGCAACTGCGAGCGGCCCAGACCCTGGAGCAACCCCCCTGGAGCGGCTGCCGCGGCCTGCTCAGCGTCTACTGCCATCCCGATGCCCCGCCCTACCGCTGGCCCCGCGCCAACGCGATGCTGCGACGCCGGGAGCTGCTGCTGCTCGGCGGCACGGCCGCGGTGACCTACGGCATCGGCCTGGGCCAGGGCTGGCACCAGCGCGGGCAGGCGGGCCGTCGCGTGTGGCGGATGGCCTGCTACCAGGGCTCGCCCCAGTACCGACGCCTGCTGGTGGGGCAGGTGCCGGAGCGGCTGGCGCAACGGCTCGCCACCCTCACCGACGGGCGCTTCCGCCTGGAGCTGGTGGATCGCTCCGCCCTCTCCAGCTCCGGCATCCTGCGGCTGGTGAACGAAGGCCGCACCGTGCAATGCGGCTATGTGGATGTGTATTACGACAAGGTGCTGCTGCCGCTGATCTTCGCCAAGGCGGTGCCGTTCGGCCTCACACCGCGGGAGCAGACCGCCTGGCTCTGGTACACGCGCAAGGGGGACGATCGACCCTTTTTACAAACCGTGTATCCCCGCCTGACGGTCGATGGCGTACGGCTCGACCAGCTGGTCTCGATCCCGCTCACCCTCACCGGCGGGCAGATGGGGGGCTGGTTCCAAAAGGAGGTGAACGGTCCGGAGGATCTCAAGGGCCTGCGCATGCGCATCCCCGGGTTGGGAGCCGATGTGCTCAACGCCTTCGGGGTGCAGACCGATTACGCCATCAATGCCGGTCGGGTGATCACCGCCGACCAGATCCTGCCGCGCCTGCGGGATGGTCGCCTCGACGCCGCCGAATGGATTGGCCCCTATGACGACGAGCTGCTGGGCCTGCACACCGCCGCCCGCTACTACTACTCTCCCGGCTGGTGGGAACCCTCCACCACCAATGAGCTGATGGTCAGCCGCCAGGCCCTGGAGGAGCTGCCGGCTGACCTGCGCCTGGCGTTGCGGACCGCCTGCGCCGAGACCTTCCTCTGGACCCGGCGCGAATACGACCTGCTCAACATCGAGGCGCTGCGACGTCTGCGGGCTGAAGGAGTCCAGCTCCGGCGCTTCCCGCCGGCCCTGATGCTGGCGTTCGAGCAGGAATCCGAGCGCCAGCTGCGCGAGCAGGAACGCCAGGATCCGCAGCGCTTCGGCTACGTGGCGGCCGAATGGCGGCGCTTTCGCGACCGCATCCGCGACGCGATCGCCGTCACCCAGTTCATCCCCGGGGAGGGGCGGCCTTGAGCCAGCGGCCCAGGTCGAGATCGGTGGCGGCTTGCAGCCGGGCCAACAGCACAGGCAGGCTGGATTCCCCGGCTTCGCCCTCGCCGATCAGGCGCAGCTCCTCCACGTGGAGCGGGGGGACCGCCTGGCGCAGCAGGGCGAGCAGGGGCTGCAACCGCGGCATCAAATACACGCTGCGGGCCTCGGGCCCGGCCGCCAGCAGCGAGTCCATGATCGCCCGCAGCGCTTCAGTCTGGGCATCACCATCGGCCCGGATGCCGGCGGCGTCGGCCCGGGCGGTGGCCAGGGCCTCCTGGTAGGCCGCCTCGGCGGGGGCCACCACATCGGCCTGCAACTGCAGGGCGACACTCTCGATGCGGGCCCGCTGCAGCGGCAGCTCCGCTTCGACGCGGGAGAGTTCCCCGGCGGTCTGGGCCTCCGCCTCGGCCACCAGCGCCTCCTGGCGCGTGCCGGCCTCCTGGATGCGGCGATGGGCCTCTGCCCGCGCGATCGCCTCGTCCCGTTTCAGCTGCACCAGCCGGGTGGTCTTCTCCTGCTCCACCGTTTCGATGCGCGCTTCGGCGCGGGCTTCCGCCTCGGCGATGCGCGACTGGCGCAACAGCGCCACCTGCTGCGGGCGCCCCAGGTCGTCGAGGTAGTGCACATCGTCGCGGATGGAGGTGATCTGGAGGCTGTCCAGTTCGAGGCCGAGCTTGCTGAAGTCGTCGTTCGCCTCCTCCATCAGGGCGCGGGCAAAGGCCTCGGTGTCGCCATTCACCTGCTCGGGGGTGAGGGTGGCCAGCACACCGCGCAGATTGCTCTCCAGCGTCACCCGGGCCAGTTCACTCACCTCCTCAAGGCTGCGGTCGAGCAGGCGCTCGACGGCGGCGTGCACCACCGGCTCATGGCTGGCGATCTTCACGTTCGCCACCGCGTCGATGCTGATGCGGATGCCCGTGGCGGTGAGGGCTTTCTGGACCGTGATCGCAATGTTGAGGTTGCTGAGATCGAGGCTGCGGATCTCCTCCACCAGGGGCATCAGCAGGCTGCTGCCCCCCTTGAGCAGGCGGTAGCCGCGCGGTCCGGGCAAGCCGTAGATCACCAGCGCCTGATTGGGTTGGCACACCGCCAGCAGGCTGTTCAGGCCGCCGCGGAGGGCGAGCCAGCCGCCGCCGGCGAGCAGCAGAAGGGTGAACAGAGGGGTCATGGCTGGGGGGTGCGATGGGGGTTGAGGGCCTGGAGCACATCAATGCCGAGGGTGTCCCGCACCTGGTCGAGGAACGTGCGCATCACCGCCGGATGGAGGGAGGCCAGGTTCGCCAGGTCGGCGGGGTTGCCGGTTTCGAGGGCCGTGATCCGGCCCAGCTGCAGCTGGCCGGCGAGGCTGGCGGCCTCCCGCAGCACGGTTTCCAGCTGCTGGAGCACGAAGATCGATCCGGCCTGATCGCCAGCTTCCCGCCAGAGCGCCGCCAGCTGGTCGTTGACCGCCGCGCTGGCGCGCGCGTCCTCCAGGGTGGGGGCAGCGGCGCCGCGGCGCCGCCAGTCCTCCGCCTGCTCCCGGGCCCGGGCGGGCAGCACCACATCGGCCTCCAGCCGTTGGCGCTCCAGTTCCGCCCGCAGGGTCTGCAGCGCCTTCTCGGCGCGGGCGCGGGCCTCCGCCGCCACCGCCTCAACCCGCTCCTCGGCGGTGCGGATCTCTTCATCGAGCCGGGCGCGGATGGTGCGCAGTTCGTTGTCGCGTTCCTGCACCACCGTGCGGGCGGTGGTGGCGGCCACCTCCGAGCGCTCCTCGGCCTGCGCCTCCCGCTGCTCGGCGTCGCCGAAGCCTTCGGCCTCGGCCACGGCGGCATCGCGCAGCACCTCCGCCAGGCGGGCGCGGCCGAGGGAGTCGAGGTAATCGACCCCGTCGCTGACCCTCAGGATCTTGAACGTGTCCACCTGCAGTCCGAGCTTGGTCATGTCCGGCCGGGTCACCTCCAGCACGCGGTCGGCGAAGCGCAGCCGGTCCTGGTTCACCTGCTCCGGGGTCAACCCCGCCACCATCAGCCGCAGATGGCCTTCGAGGGTGCGGGCCGCCACCTCCTGCACGGCATCGGCTTCATGGCCGAGGAAGCGCTCGATCGCATTGCCGACGCAGACGGGATCGGTGCTGATCTTCACCGTGGAGATCGCCTCCACATCGATCGGCGTGCCTCCCAGGGCGTAGGCCTTCGTCACCCGGATCGGCACAGCGCGACTGCGCACATCCATCCAGCGGCGGTGCTCCAGCCAGGGCACCATCAGAGCCCTGCCGCCGTGCACCACCCTGTAGCCGATGCGCTGGCCGTCGTGGCGGCGACGCCCCCGGCCGGCGATCACCAGGATCTGATCCGGCCGGCAGTTGGGGGCAACGTGGCGGTGGGCGCCGAGCAGCAGCCCCAGGCCGAGAGCGGCCAGCAGCGGCCCCTCAAGGCCAGGCAGGCCGAAGGGCGGAATGGGGGGAGCGGCAGCCGGGGGCGGCGCCCCTCCCACTGTGGCCAGCAGCGCGGGGGGAGGGAGGGGAGGAATCGGGGGACCTGGCGGCAGGGGCGAGGCTGGGGGCACTGGCGGGATCGTCATGGAGAGGGCGTTGCGAGATCGGCCTCAGGGGTCGGCGGCCTCAAAGCGAGTGACCCAGAGGTGGTCGTCCTGGTGGTGGAGCACCAGCACCCGATCCCCCCGCAGCAGCGGGCGCGCGTCACTGCCGTAAGCGCGGGCATCGATCCAGCAGCCCCGCACCCGCAATCGCACCAAGCCACGCCGCTGACGGTCGCAGCTGAGCAGCACCTCGCCGGTCTGACCGACCAGGTCCTGTTGGCGCACGAGGCTGTCCGCCGGTTGCAGGCGCAGCCACTGGCGCAGCAGAAGTCGCAGGGGCCGGAGCAGGGAGTCCAGGGCTGCAGGGGAAGGGAGGGGCCAGAGCCCCAGGACGCTCCCCTCTGGTTGCAGGCCTGAGGCGTTGATTCAGGCGGCAATGACTGCCTGCGTTCAGTGCCTCCTCCATCCAGACACTGCCATGACAATTGAATCTTCAGCCTTCAACAAAGTTGAGTCTTCAGCTTTCAACGGAGCTGCAGTCGTCCCGTCTCCGCCAGATGAGCACGATCTTTCCTCGGCACCGCCGGAGTGCACCTTGAGGCGCCTGGCGACAGAAGTGCTGAGTCGCGGCCGCCAGGGTGCAGGTCACAAGCCGTTGTCGGCGGGACCACGACATCACAGGGTGCGGCGGTGGGGCGTCGTGCGGGAGTCCTGGATGCATGCCGCCATCGTTCCCAACGCTGGTCGGCGGGGGCCGGTTTCCAGGGTCCACGTCAGTGGCGGTGCAACAGCTGACCATGATTACATGGGAGGGGTAGGTGGAAGGCGGGTGTCGAAGACAAGGGAAGAGAAGGAGTCCGCAGCCCCCAGATTGCCAGCGGCATCGTTGTAAGAACCTGCCAGCACGGAAATGAGAGCCGTTCCCTGGCTGTCGGCGATGGGGGTGAATGTGGCGGTGCGGTGCCAAGCATCGCTGCCACTGAGCGGGGAGACAGTGCCCCCGCTGATGATCAGATCACCGGCAGCACCATCCCAGGAGAAGGAGGTACCGGGATCCTCTGTAAATGTGAAGGTGATCGTGGCCGTCTCGCCCGCAACAAGCTCGCTCTTGTCGCTACTGATCACCAGGCTCGGGGCCAGGGTGTCGACGGTGAGCGTGCGCGACGTGGAGATCGGGCCCAGATTGCCGACGGCGTCCGCAACGGCGACGCTGAAGTGATGGAGGCCATCCTCCAGACCCGTGCTGGGAGTCAACGTCCAGGTTTTGGCACTGTTGTCGACCATGGCCTCCCCGAGCAGGGCTCCGCTGCGGAAGACCCGCAGCCTGTCGCCGCCATTGAGGGAGGCCGTGAGGGTTCCCGAGAGGGTGGGCGTGGCGTCATCGGTGCTGCCAGCCTCGGCCACCGGCCCCTGCAGCACGCCAACGTCATCGCTCGCGCTTGTGATCGCCGCGCCGGTGGTGGGGGCCAGGGTGTCATAGCTGAGGGGGGCCGAGCTGGCCGCCTGCCCGGCATTGCCAGCGGCATCGTTGTAGG
>JBKDOR010000173.1:0-3995 GCA_046342775.1 Synechococcaceae cyanobacterium | reverse complement strand
GAGCAATAGATTGATTGAGGTCCGCTCGAACGCAATATCCAACGCTTCGTAAATCACCTCAAACAGAACGAATGGCCAGTCATAGATGTGGTACGCATAATGAATATTCTCCTTTTTGTTGAAGCTAATTTCCTCGTATCCAACCCGATAGAAAGGTTTCCCTTTTTTTATTGTAACTTGCCAGGATGCAGCATTCTCTGTTTCGCCTTCATGATATCTTCCTGGCAGCACAGACATGAATGGATTTGAAATACGGTCATTCTGGCTTAAGCCGTGAGTAAAGCTATTCCGCTTTTCATAAAGATACTTTTTGCAGTTCTTGTTTTTGTGCGCTTTCTGGCAATGGATAACATTGAGTAGCGGTAAGTGGCCCGAACTTTCCGTGGTCAGGTACTGTGCCGACGTGTACTGATCCAAGCAAAGCGTGCTTGCCGCTGGCGCTCAGTGAATCAATACCCGCAAAAAAGGTATTCCTGACTCCATATAAACGATGATAGCCCTCGCACAAGCAGCGAAGCTTTGCATCAAAAGGGGAATCGTGAGCCTGTGAATCAAGTATTAATTGGCGCTCAGAAACATGCTCAACTTTCTTGCTCTGAAGCCAGTCTGCGAGGCTGATAAAACCTTGATTATTTTGGCCTAGCTTATCGATGCAAGTTAGCAGTAGATAGTTCACAAGTGCTTCGCGCTCATGTCTTGGATGATAGCCTCTATCGCCATTTAGCTCACGATAGCCGCTATAGCCGGGCATGGTGTCTGATTCCTCTAGCAAAATCCTGGGCGAGTCGAAGTCGTGATTGAATGAGCGAACGAATTTCCGGCTTTAATTTTTCTTTTGCCATGGTTGTGAACACTGGACCGCTGATGCTCGAAAGTTTACCCTGCTGGATCATCAGTGTAAACAATGGCAATGAGATGAAAAAGGCTTCCTGAAAATGTTCGGCGGTCATGCTTGAATTTGTCGGGCAGCTGCCGTGTAGGCCGTCCATAAGCTTGCTGGTGCGGAGAGCAGCCAACCGCCTTCCATGCGCCGCCAATATCCCTCGGTGCCAGAGAGATCACGAGGGCAATTTCCACTTGCCGTCCCAGCCCCGTCCCATCAGACTGGCTTGTGGCGGCTATCCTGCCATCAGCGCTGGTCTCCGCCTTTGCTCCGGCTTGGTTACTCGCTTTCCAGGCGCATCCGCCCATATTGGGCCAGATTGCTCGGGCTGATCTGGATTTGCTATTTAGGCTTCGCAATAACTATGTTTTTTGGCAGTAATGATGTGGCGAGTAACATCTTCTTTTTGTTTGTAAGTATAGCTGGCATCGCTTTTGCATTCCTCTTTCTTGCCGGTCTCTTCGTGTTAGCAGGTGATCCTGATCATGGCTGGCGTCCTGCAAAGAAACTGTTGGTGGGGCTCACTACAGTTGTCCTGCTCGCTTGGGTGGCTTGTATTTGCATTTTCTTTGTCGCTGCTCTTTTGTCTGTGTTCGGAATCAATCTGTAGGCCATGCTTGGGCCAGTACTCCAGGCGGAGGATTCGATGCCCGTCTAAGCCATCGCTTCTCCACAATGTGGATGGTATTGACTCAGCGGCTCGAGGCAGTGGCTCAGCTCATCTCGACCATCCCCAGCCATGCCACCTTCCCTTCCTTGGGTAGCACTCCTCGGTGGCGCAGCAGGAGCCATAGGAGACGCTTTCCGCGATTGCCTTCAGCAGATGTCAGGCGAGATCGAAGAAAACCGACGCTGTGCATGATGTGGACTTGGTGTCATGGTTCAACTTTCATCGCCAGGTTCGCCATGGTTGGCAACTGCAGGCTGTTGGCTGTCTCGCCGTACCCAACTGTTGCAACGGCGATTAGTGGAGGTGAGAGGCCTTGATCACATCCCGCAGATCGTCCAGGCAGGATTCGCCCATCTCGTCCTGCACGAGTTGCTCCTGCCCTGGTCCACCGATCAGGTTCAAGAACGGAAGCTCGACCCATGCCGGTGCATGGTAGCGACCGTTCGGAAAACACCATGCAAGGTCTGGGCGGTGAATACGGTGTGTTTGTTTCAGTCCGGTGTCAATGAAGTTGGCTGGCGACCCCACCGCGGCGGCTTATCGCTCGTGCCGGCTTATCGCTCGCCCCGGCAGATCGCTCCGCCGGAGCCCCAGCCCCCGCTTCACAACCCCAGCTCGGTCAACCCCGGGAAATCCAGCGGGCGTGGACCTTCGCCCCAGGTGAACAGGCGGTCTTCGGGGCGGATCGGCACATCGTTGATGCTGGCCTCGCGGCGGCGCATCAGGCCCGTTTCTGAAAATTCCCAGTTTTCATTGCCATAGGAACGGTAGAACTGGCCGGAATCGTCATGCCACTCGTACTGAAACCGCACGGCGATGCGGTTGTCGGTGTAGGCCCACACCTCCTTGATCAGCTTGTAGTCGAGCTCCTTGGCCCATTTGCGTTGCAGGAAACTCAGGATTTCGGCCCGGCCGTTGATGAATTCGCTGCGGTTGCGCCAGCGGCTGTCTTCGGTATAGGCCAGCGCCACCTTTTCGGGATCGCGGCCGTTCCAGGCATTTTCGGCCATCCGCGCCTTTTCGATGGCGGTGTCCAGGCTGAAGGGCGGAAAGGGGGGCTTGCTGGTCATGGTGAAGGTCTCTGAGGTGAGTGGATGGCGGTCAGGGGTTGGCGGCACGGATCTCCACCGTGGCCTCTCGCGGATAGCGGGCCAGGCGTTGGCGCAGCCGGCTGGCCTCCTCATCGGTGCGTGTGCAGGCGAAGCCGTAGCGGGCCCGCACCCGCTCCGAGGCTTGGCGCAAGGCCTCCAGGCCCTTGCGCTCCAGCTCAGCAATCGTCAGCCTGTCCCCCGGCCTGAGGTGGTCATGCACCACGGTGGAGGGTGAATAAAATTGGCTGGATTCGCCATCCGGCCAGCACAGCTCCAGCAGAACTTCAGGCATGGGTGAAAGGGCCGAGGATTTCAGGGGCTATGGGCTGGCCACGGCGGCGAACCCTGTCAGTGGCGCCTGGGGGTCCCACAGGGGCTGGCTCTGGCCTTGGCGTTGCAGCTTGACCCCGCCGGCTCCGGCCGCAAAACCACCGATGACCGCGTGGATGAGTTGTCCATAGGGTCTGAGCAGCTCGTCGAGACGGGGCAGCTGGGCGGGGGGCACCGCCAGCAGAAAGCCAAAGCTGGGGAAGCAGCTCAGCCACTCCAGCTCCTCCAGGCCAGGCGGGCGGGGAATGCGCTCGAGATCGAGGCTGATCTCCAGCCCGCAAGCTTCGGCAAACATCGCCGCGGTGCCCACCAAGCCGCCCATGCTGATGTCCTTGGCGGCGCGGGCGATGCCGCTGGCCGCCAACCGCGGCAACAGGGCCAGGTGCTCCCGCAGGCAGGCGGGGTCAGCGCTGGTGGCCGCATCCCAGAACGGATAGTGCCGGTAGCGTTGGCCTTCGCCGTTGACCAGCAGCACCAGGGCATCTCCCGCCTGGGCCTCCCGGGCCGACAACACTGGCCCATCCGCCACCCCCAGCACCGCCACCGCCAGGGCGGCGTAGGGGCTGTGGGCATTGGTGTGCCCCCCCACCATCGGCAGCGCGAAGGTGTCGCAGGCGCGGCGCATCCCCTCCAGCAAACGCCCCAGCAGCGGCTCATCCGGGCTCCAGACGCTGTTCACCAGCGCCAGACCTCGGCCTCCCATCGCGGCGATGTCGCTGACGTTGACCAGCACGGCACTCCAGCCGGCGAACCAGGGATCCTCTTGCACCAGCTCCGGCTGCATCCCCTCACAGGCCAACAGCAGGCGGCCCGTCTGGGCCGGGATCAGGGCCGCGTCATCCCCCAGGCGGCTCGCCGCACCCTGTTCAGCGAAGGGGTGGTTCTCAAACGCCGCGGCGGCGGCCTGTATATCGCGCTTGGCTTGCAATCCCGGCAGGGATCGCAGGCGATCGGCCAGCCCCAGCAGCTCGGCCGCGCTCATGCGCAGGCCTTGGCACTGAGGCTGGGCTTGGCACTGGGG
>JBKDOR010000172.1:0-72309 GCA_046342775.1 Synechococcaceae cyanobacterium | reverse complement strand
AGCTTGGCCATCGCGTATCCCGGTGCCGCCTTGCCGCCAAAAATGACGGTGCGTGGCGCCATATCTTGACCCACGCCATTTTTGATACGCAGGTACTGCGCGATAACCTGAAGGGCATTTAGGTGCTGACGCTTGTATTCGTGAATTCGCTTAACCTGGGCATCGAACAATGAAGCAGGATCAACCAGCACTCCTGTGTGGAGGTGGATATAACTTGTCAGGTTGCGCTTTACGGCCAACTTCGTAGCCTCCCAGCGCTCTAGGAAGCCACTGTCGTCAGCGAAGCGCTCCAAACCGCGCAACTTGTCGAGGTCACTTACCCAGCCGTCGCCAACAGCATCATCGAGCAGGGCCGTGAGCTTGGGGTTGGCCAAGGCAACCCAACGGCGTGGCGTTACGCCATTGGTAACATTCGTAAATTTTTCGGGCCAGAGGGCGGCAAAGTCAGGGAAGAGCTCCGTTTTCACCAGTTCGCTGTGCAAAGCGGCCACTCCATTGACGTGGTGCGAAGCGATCGTGGCCAGGTGCGCCATGCGGACCGAACGGAACGAACCTTCGTCGATGATCGAGACACGCCGCAAAACCTGATCATTGCCCGGATACTTGAGCCGCACCTGCTGCAGGAAGCGGCGATTGATTTCAAAGACGATTTCAAGGTGGCGTGGCAGCAGCGAACCGAACAGTTCAATCCCCCAGCGCTCAAGGGCCTCCGGCAGCAGCGTGTGGTTCGTGTAGGAGAGACAGCGGCAGGTGATCAACCAGGCTTCATCCCAGCCGAGCAACTTATCGTCCAGCAGCAAGCGCATCATCTCCGCCACCGCAATGGAGGGATGGGTGTCGTTGAGTTGCACCGCCCAGTGGTCGGGGAACTCTTGTACGGGGATGCCCCGCTGATCGAGGCTGCGCAGCATGTCCTGCAGCGAGCAACTCACGAAAAAGTGCTGCTGCTTGAGCCTCAGGCGCCTCCCCTCATCCGTACCATCATTGGGGTAGAGCACCTTGGAGAGAGTTTCAGAGCCCACCTTCTCCTCGACGGCTCCGTAGTAGTCGCCACTGTTGAAGGCGTAGAAGTCGAAGGACTCCGTGGCATCGGCCCGCCAGAGGCGCAGCCGGTCGCAGGTGTTGACCCGATAGCCGAGAACCGGCACATCGTGGGGCACGCCGATGGCGTGCTCAGAAGGGATCCAGCGCACCCGGTAAGTGCCGTGCTCATCGCGATAGCTCTCGGTGCGACCGCCAAAGCCCACAAAGCAAGCCTGATCGGGATGGGGGATTTCCCAGGGCCAACCGGACTTCAGCCACTTGTCGGTGATCTCCACCTGCCAGCCGTCGCGGATCAGCTGGTCGAAAATGCCGAATTCATAGCGAATGCCGTAGCCGGTCGCGGGGATCTGCAGCGAGGCCATCGACTCCAGAAAGCAGGCCGCCAGGCGGCCGAGGCCACCGTTGCCCAAGCCGGGTTCCTCCTCCACATCAAGGATTTCTTCCAGGCTGTTGATGCCGAACCGCCGCAACGCCTCAGCGGCGGCCTCCTGGATCCCCAGCATCAGCAGGTTGTTGCCCAGCTGGGGGCCGATCAGGAACTCCGCCGAGAGGTAGGCCACCACCCGGGCAGGGGTGGCGCCTAGCGCTTCGATGCCCGCCAGATAGCGCGTCATCAGCCGGTCGCGGACGGCATAGCTGAGGGCCATGTACAGGTCATGGCGGCTGGCTGCGGGGGCCAGCTTGCCCAACGTGTAGAAAAGATGTTCTGTCATGCCGTCGAACACATCTGCGGCCTCCAGGCCGCTCCGGTCCGGGTCGGCGTAACAGCCTGGCGTCGGCAGACGCAGGTTCAGCGGGGCTTGCTCAGTCACGACGGTCGGCAGGGAAGACGGGGCAGCGATGCGGCATGCCTCCCCTAGACCGTAGCGACACGGATTCCAATGGTCTCCTGAGAATGAAGCGGCTGTTTCAGCTTCCGCACGGGCTTCGCCCTAGGGTCAGACCCGATCCCAGAGGCTCCCGGTGCTCCTGCCCGCGCTGCTGGCCAGCGTCGCTGACCACAAGCTGGAGGTGGCCGACACCCTGATCCAGGTGGGCCGCTTCCTGGTGATCTTTCTGGCCGCCCGCACGGTCGCCGAAGTGATGGGGCGACTGCAGCTGCCCACGATCCTCGGAGAGCTTGTCGCCGGCGTGCTGATCGGCATCTCTGGCCTTCATTTTCTGGTGCCGGCCGAAAACGCCGCCGAGCTCAGCAACCTTCTGGTGCAGCTGGTGGCTGACCTGGCCGGCGTTGGCAGCGACCAGGTGCGCGAGAGCTACGCCGAGAGCTTTGCTGGACTGGGGTTGATCGCCAACCTCGGGCTGTATGCCCTGTTGTTCCTCACCGGCCTGGAGAGCGAACTCGATGAGCTCGTGGCCGTCGGCACTCAGGCCATCAGCGTGGCCGTGATCGGCGTGGTGGTGCCTTTCACCCTGGGCTGCGCCGGCCTGGTGCTGGTGTTCCACCAGCCGTTGTTGCTGGCGATCTTTGCCGGCGCCTCGATGACCGCCACCAGCATTGGCATCACGGCCAGCGTGTTCGGCGAACTCGGGGTGCTGCGCCAACGGGAGGGGCAGATCGTCATCGGTGCCGCGGTCTTGGATGACATCCTCGGGATCGTGATCCTGGCGGTGGTCGTCACCCTGGCGAGCGGTGAGGCCCTTTCGATCACGCCGATCCTGCGGTTGCTGCTCGCCGCCGTCGCCTTCGTGGCCCTGGCCCTATGGCTCAGCCGCACCGCCGGGCCGGTGTTCGACCGCTTGATCGACCAGCTCAAGGCCCCCGGGGAGCTGGTGGTGGCGGCCTTTGTGGTGCTCTCCCTCTGCTGTTTCGGCTCCCAGGCCATCGGTCTGGAAGCGGCCCTGGGGGCCTTTGCCGCGGGCCTGATCCTCAGCGGCTCCCGCTACACCAAGGCCATCCAGGAGTCGGTCCAGCCCCTGGTTTCCCTGTTCGCCACGGTGTTTTTCGTGTTGATCGGCACCCGCATGGAGCTGTCGGTGCTGAACCCCTTCGACCCGGCCAACCGTGCCGGCCTGCTGATGGCCGCCTTCCTGTTGGTGGCTGCCATCGCCGGCAAAGTTGTGACCGGCTGGACCTATCTCAGCGACGCCCCCAGCAACCGCCTGCTGGTGGGTCTCGGCATGTTGCCCCGCGGCGAGGTGGGTTTGATCTTTCTCGGCCTCGGCTCGGAGGCCGGCCTGCTCACCCCCGCCCTGGAGGCCGCCGTTCTGCTGATGGTGATCGGCACCACCTTCCTGGCGCCCCTGTTGCTGAGAGTGGTGTTGCCAACCCCAGGCGGCGATGTCTCCCCCGAGGACGCCCCGCTCCGACAGCCCGGCTGAGGATCACCCCGCCGGCTTCGCTGTGCTGAGGAGCTGGGGCTTCAGCCGCGCCGGTCTCCTCGCCAGCCGTCGCGGCGCATGGTGGCTGTTCGGCCAGTTGCGGCTGCATCCGGCCCAGGGCGAGTAGCAGGGCCAGACGGCGGCGATCCTGCCCCGCCTTGGCTGGCTCGACTGGCGTGCCTCAGGCTTCCCGGGGATTCAGGTGCCGTCCTGGCGGGAGGCCAATCCCCAGAACAACCCCCAGAGAGCCACCACCAAGGCCAAGCTGCCGGCCCAGGCAGGGCCGAGCGCCCAGCCCAACAGGAACTGCAAGAGGGTGCCGCTGATCAGGGCGAGAGCGAGGGACAGGCTCGTCAGCAGCAGCTGTTGCAGCTGAGGCGTCAGGGTCCCCGCTTCCAGACGGCGTTCCAGGGCCGCCAGCGGCAGGCTCAGGGGCAGATACAGCGCCAGCGCCCAGAGGGCGCTGGCCGGCAGCCAGTCCCGCAGGGGGATCATCAGGCTCAACGCCAACGGCTCGGGCGCGCCGAAGGCCCCCCAGGGAATCGCGGCAAACCGGCTCAGGCAGGCAGGGGACATCAGCGCGGCGGACCGGTGGGTCTCCTTAGCATCCATCGTGTTCGGGCCTGCCGCCCGACCGCTTTCTCCGTCACCGCACCCGTGCCCAGCGCCTCCTGCCCACCCGAGACGACTGCGCCTGCGGATGCCGGCTCACCCAGCTCGCCGCCGCTGGAGTCCCCGACCGACCTCCAGGACTGGAGTTTCGCTGGCCATCGGGTGCATGCCGTGCAGCGCTCACCAGCTCGGCCCCAGGGGCCGGCTTTGCTGCTGGTCCATGGCTTTGGCGCCTGCACCGACCACTGGCGCCACAACATCCCCGTGCTGGCCCAACACCACGAGGTGCACGCCATCGATCTGCTCGGCTTCGGCCGCAGCGCCAAGCCAGCCGAACTTGCTTATGGCGGCGCCCTCTGGAGCGAACAGTTGCAGAGCTATGTGCAAAGCCGCATCGGTCGCCCCACCGTGCTGGTGGGCAACTCCCTCGGCGGTTACGCCGCCCTGGCCGCCGGCGCCGCCTTGGCTGAGGACTGCGCCGGCGTGGTGTTGTTGAACGCCGCCGGGCCGTTCAGCGAGGAGCAACGCGACCCGGTGGGCTGGGGGGCGATCGCCCGGCGCAGCATCGGTTCGGCTCTGCTGCGCAGTCCGGTGTTGCAGCGCCTGCTGTTTGAGAACCTGCGGCGCCCCGCCACGATCCGGCGCACGCTGCGCCAGGTGTACGTGGACCAACGCCACGTGGATGAAGAGCTGGTCCAGGCGATCCGAGGCCCGGCGCTGGATCCAGGCGCCTTCGGCGTATTCCGCACCGTCTTCGACATCCCCCGCGGGGAGCCTCTGGACGCCCTGTTCCCTCAACTCATGGCGCCCTTGCTGCTGATCTGGGGCCTGCACGATCCCTGGATCAATGGTGAGCGGCGCCGCGCCGCCTTCCTGCGCCATGTGCCGGAGGGCACAACAGAACATCTGCTGGAGGCCGGACATTGCCCCCATGACGAAGTGCCGGAACAGGTCAATGCCGCCCTACTGGAATGGCTCTCCTCGCTGCGCCCTGTACAGTGAGGTTACGAACAACAATGCAACGGCATGGTTTTGGTTGAGCGGTTCATCTCTGAGATGGCGCGAAAAGAGAAGCCATCCGTGCTTGAGCTCGGCACCTTTCAAGCCATTCCTGGGGTCTCCAGCATGCATCGTGATTGGGTGCCCCACGCTGGAGAGTTCCTCGGCTCCGATTTTCTGGAAGGCGAGGATGTGGACATCGTTGCTGATGTCCACAAGCTTTCGGAGGTGACAGGTCGCGATCGTTTCGATGCGATTATTTCCTGTTCAACATTTGAACATATTCAGTACCCGTGGGTAGCGGCTGTTGAAATCGCCCGAGCACTCCGTCCCGGGGGTCTTTTTTATGTGCAGACCCACCAAACCTTCCCGATTCACGCCTATCCCTACGACTACTGGCGCTTCACCAAAGAAGCCCTTGAAACCCTGTTTTGTCCGAAGGCTGGTTACGCGGTTCTCGGCACTGATCAGCAGTACAACGCCCGTATTCTCGCCCGCCAGGATTTCCGCAGGGTGTTCCGTGCGCCCTGCTTTCTGAACGTGTCGCTGCTCGCCCGTCGCAGCGGCGAACCCCAGGACGCCTTCTGGAGCTGAACCGGGCAGCCCCCGGCACTGTCCTGCCCTTGGCCACCAGCACCTGCGGCAGCCGGTAAGCTCTGCCATTCCTGATCCGGAGCGTCTCGCGTTGGTCGCAGTCCACAGCAGTGCCGACCCGGTCACCGCGGACCCGAGCGCTGCTCCGGTCCCCCGCTTTCGCTACCGGCCGGATATCGATGCGTTGCGCGGCGTCGCCGTGCTGGCCGTGCTGATCTTCCACTTCAACAAAGCGTGGTTGCCGGGTGGTTTTGTTGGTGTCGATATCTTCTTCGTGATCTCCGGATATGTGGTTACCGGTTCCTTCCTGAACCATTCGGCGGAACCACTGCTGCTTCGGCTCGGCACGTTCTATCTGCGCCGCATCCGTCGCCTGCTGCCCAACCTGCTGCTCTGTGTGGGCGTCACCTCGGTGGCGATTGCGATGCTGATCCCCCATTATGAGAATGGGTTGTTCTTGCTGACAGGCGTCAAGAGCCTCTTCGCCTGGTCGAATAACTTCCTCCTTTTTTCGGCCAATAACTATTTTGACGGGGAAGCCGAACGCAACCCATTCCTGCACACCTGGTCACTGGGCGTTGAAGAACAGTTTTATCTGATTTTCCCGTTGTTTTTCGTGCTGATCGGCTTTGGTGCCCGTCGCACCCTGCCGCTGCTGGCCGCAACAGTCTTGCTCTCCTTCGCGGCCTGTTGGTTGTGGACCGTGCAGGAGCCGATGCGCGCCTTTTTCTTGATGCCCAGCCGCTTCTGGGAGCTGGCGGTGGGCGGAGTGCTGCTGCTGAGCCAGCGCCGTCGCTTTGCGGCGCAGTGGCCCCAAGGCCGCTGGCCGCGCCTGGTCGGCGGCCTGATCCTGGCCTTGGCCCTTGCGTTGAGCTCCGAAACGGAGGGCTTCCCCGCCCCCGGCGCTCTGCCCGCCGTGCTCGGCACCCTGCTGGTGATCCAGGCGGGCACGGACGCGAACGGTCGCTTCCTGCCCGCGCGCTGGTTGGAGCGGTTTCTGCTGACCTGCGGGCTGCTCTCCTATTCCCTCTACCTGTGGCATTGGCCGGTCATCACCTTGATGCGGCGCAGCCTCGGCCTTGAGTTGGCCTGGCAATACATCGTTGCGATTCTGCTCACCGTGTTGCTCTCCTGCCTCGCCTATGCGCTGGTGGAGCGTCCGGTGCGACGCCACCCGCTGCCGGCCATCTGGCAGACCCTGCTGGCGGTGGCCGCCATCGGCCTCACCTGGTTCGGCCTCGATCGAATCTACTATCAATATCGCCAATCCATGTTCCTCGGCACCGCAATCAATGCCGTGCCCCCGGAGGAGTTGATTCACCGGCTCGATCCCGCCATCCCCGGCACTGGCATCAACACCGCGAACTGCTCAATCGATGCCTGGATTCCCTACAGCCCTGCCGCGGCAACAAACTTCGCCCTGTGCAGCAAGCCCGGCCGACCCGGCGCTGGCGAGCTGTTTCTGATCGGCGACTCCCACGCCCAGCATCTGCTGCCGATGCTCGATCTCGCCACCAACAAGACGGGCCAGGCGATCAGCTTCAGCTTCAAGGGGGCCTGCCTGTTCAGTCCTTCGATGACCGTTCTGTGGCGGGGCAAGCCCTATGACCCCTGCCGCCAATTCATCGCCGGGGAGATGGAGCGCAGTCTGCAACGCCTCAAGCGCGGCGATGTCATCGTCGTGTCCGGCTCCTTCAACTACTACTTCTCGGCCCGCAATCGCTCCGCTGGGGGGCAGGCCGCTCCGATCCTTCGCGATGGACGCCGCCTCGGTGCCACAGAGGTGCGAGAGGGGTTCATCCGCGACATCCGCGGCTTTGCGGAACGCCTCAAACCCTTGGGCATTCAGTTGGTCTTGGTGGCGAGTGTGCCGCCCCTGGCCCAGGAGATCGTGTCCTGCGACCGCTGGCAGCCACCGATCCCGGGGCTGGGCCGAGGCTCGCCCTGTGCCCTGCCCGCTGACGAAACCGCCACGACCCACGCCACCATGCTGCGCACCCTGGAACTCGCGGCAGCCGGTCTGGACAACGTGCATGTGTTCGACCCCACCCCCTGGCTGCTCAACCCCTCCGGCGATGGCCGCGTTCGCTACCGGCTACCCAACGGCCGATACCTGTACTGGGATTCCAATCATCTGTCCGCCACGGGGAGCCGAATGCTGGCGGAGCCGTTCCATCGCTTTCTGATCCAGCAAGGTCTGGCCCCCACAGGATCGTGAGCCGCTCCGGTGGGGGCCCAGCGGCCGCTGCCGCCACCCCCTTTCGCTACCGGCCGGACATCGACGCCCTGCGCGGCCTGGCCATGCTGGCGGTGCTGATCACCCACCTCGATCCGCGGCTGTTGCCGGGGGGCTTCAGCGGCGTTGACATTTTTTTTGTGATCTCGGGCTACGTCGTCTGCGGCTCGTTGTTGGCCCACGGCCACGAGCCGCCCCTGCGCCGCCTGGGGGGGTTCTACCTGCGGCGCATCCGCCGCTTGTTGCCGAACCTGCTGGCCTGCCTAGGCCTCACGGCCCTGGCGGTGGCCTTGCTGGTGCCCCCCGGCGGCAGCGGACCGGCCTACGTCACCGCCATCAAGGCGCTGTTCGGTTGGTCCAACAACCAGCTGCTGGGCCAGACCGACTACTTCGCCCAGGACGCCAAGCTCAATCCGTTTCTGCACACCTGGTCGCTCGGGGTTGAAGAGCAGTTTTATCTGCTGTTCCCTTTAATTCTGATCCTGTGCGGGTTTGGCCGGCGCCGCACCCTGCCGCTGCTGGGCCTGCTCAGCCTGGCTTCACTGCTGGCCAGCCTCTGGTGGAGCCACAGCCAGCCCAGCGCCGGCTTCTATCTGATGCCCAGCCGCTTCTGGGAGCTGGCCAGCGGCGGGCTGTTGCTGCTGGCCGAACGCAACGGTCTGCTGGGCCAGGTCGGGCGCGGTCGCGCCTGGCGTTTGGCCGGAGCCGCCCTGCTGCTGCTGGCCCTGGTGGCCACGCGGGAGGGACAGGGCTTTCCGGCCCCGGGCGCCTTTCCCGCGGTGGCCGGCACCTTGCTGGTGCTGCGGGCCGGCACCGACCCGGACGGGCGTTTCCTGCCCGGCCGCTGGCTGGAGCGGCTGCTGATCGGCCTCGGCTTGATCTCCTATTCCCTCTATCTCTGGCACTGGCCGGTGATCACCCTGCAGCGCTGGACGATCGGCATCGAACGGCCCGCCCAGAAGCTGCTGGCCCTGGGCCTCAGCTTGCTGCTGGCCCTGCTGGCCTGGGCGCTGGTGGAGCGGCCGCTGCGTCGCCTGGTTTTGCCCACCCCCTGGCAGGCCGGTCTGGCCGTGGTGGCCCTGCTCGCCACCTGGGCCGGCATCGACAGCCTCGCCGGCCCGGGCCGCGGCCGCCTGTTCATCGGCAGCGATCCGGATCCGGTGCCCTTTGCCGAGCGCATCAACGAACTCAATCCCACCATCCCCGGCTCACGGATGAACAGCGAGTGCGGCGTGCCACCCGGAGCCAGCGGCGCCGCCAACCGCAGCAACCTGGAGCGCTGCTCGCGGCCGGGGCGCCCCGCGGCGGGAGAAATCGCCGTGATCGGCGACTCCCACGCTCAGCACCTGCTGCCGATGCTCGACCGGGCCACCCGCACCAGCGGCCAGCGGCTCAGCCTCAGCTTCAAGAGCGCCTGCCTGATCGATCCCACGCTGACGACCAGCTGGCAGAACCGCCCCTACGACGACTGCCGCGCCTTCGCCGCCGCCGAAATGGAGCGGCTGACCCAGCGCCTGCGCCCCGGCGATGTGGTGGTGCTCTCCCAGTTCCTGTACCACCACCTGGGCCTGGGCGAGACGCCGGTGCAGGGCGTCAGCGTGGGCGGCCGCTCCGTCGACGCCGCCAGCCTGCGCCGGATCTGGCTGGCCAACCTGCGCAGCTGGGCCCGGCGGCTCGGAGAGCGGGACATCGCCCTGGTGCTCGTGCAGGACGTGCCGGTGCTGGCCCGCGAACCCCAGGCCTGCGGCTGGAGTCGCCGCCTGCGGGGCGCCGAGCTCAGCTCGCGCTGCGCCGCCCCCGCGGAGCGCACCGCCGCCAGCCATCGCCGCCTCAGCGAGCTGCTGACTGAGGCGGCAGCGGGATTGTCCAACGTGCATGTGTTCGACCCGACGCCCTGGCTGCTCGGCCCCGATGGCCGGGTGCGCCATCACCGCGCCGATGGCACGCCCCTCTATGCCGACTCCAACCACCTCAGTCTCTCCGGCAGCCATTCCCTGGCCGAGCCGTTCCGGCGCTTCCTGATCCGCGAGCGGTTGCTGCCGTCCGTCCCTCGGGACAATGGCGGAGCAACCCGCTGAACGGCCATGCCGCTGATCCGCCGCGACGCCCCGACCGCCACCTGGGAGTTTGAAGATCCCACCCGGGGCGACCGGCTTCAGCTGGTTCCCGAGCGAGGGGGCTTGGTCACCGGCTGGTTCTGCGGGGGTCAGGACCGCCTCTATTTCGATGCGGACCGCTTCGCCGATCCGGGCCTCTCGGTGCGCGGTGGCATTCCGGTGCTGTTCCCGATCTGCGGCGGCCTGCCCGGCGATCAGCTGCCCCTGGAGCAGGGATCCTTCCCCATGCCCCAGCACGGCTTCGCCCGCAACCTGCCCTGGAGCGTGGCGGCCCTGGCCGATGGCCGCGGCGTCGCGATGGCCCTGGGCGATAGCGCGGCCAGCCGGGTCCACTTCCCGTTCGCCTTCCAGCTGGAGCTGGAGCTGCGGCTGGAGCCCCGGGCCCTGGCCATCCTGGCCCGGGTTCAGCACCGAGCCACGGCGGACGCGGCCAACGGGCCGATGCCGTTCAGCCTGGGGCTGCATCCCTATTTCGCCGTGCGGGATCCGGCGGCGGTGCGGCTGGAGGGCCTGCCCGCCCGCTGTTTCGACCACCTGCCGATGGCCCCTGCCGAGACCGCGCCCCAGCTGGGGCGCCTGGCGGCGGGTGTGGACTTCCTCTGCGAGGCCGCCGGGCCGGTGCGGCTGCTGGACCCCTTGGCCGCCTGCGCCATCGAACTGGAGACGCAGGCTCCCCTGGATCTCGTGGTGGTGTGGACCGATCCGCCGCGCCCGATGGTCTGCCTCGAGCCCTGGAGTGGACCCCGGGGCAGCCTGGTCAGCGGCGACCGGCGCCTCAGCCTGGCCCCAGGCGAAAGCCTGGAGCTGCGCTGCCGTTATCGGTGGCTGGATGCTTGAGCGGCGGCCCGGGCCGCGGCCGGCGCCACCCCGGGCAGGCGACCGGGGGCCAGCTGGCCGCGGGGATCAAAGGCGCGCTTCACCGCCTCGATCAAGGGGCGGGAGGGGGCGTCCTCCCAGGCTGGCAACTGGCTGGAGGCGGGTTGCAGCAGCACCGTGAGTTCGCCGCCCAGCTCGCGGCAGCGGCGCCGCAAGTCGGCGACGGCGGCCGGGGTGAGGGTTGTGGCCTCGGCCCAGGCCTGGCCCAGGCCGGTGCCAGCCGCCAGCTCCACCGCCAGCGGGCGGAGCGTGGGCAGGGCCAGCAGCTCCGCCACCCGGTCAGGGCGCACGCCAAGGCGGAGGAGCCAACGGTGCGGTGGACCATCGGCGGAGGGCACCGCATCGCTGGTGCTGGTGCCCAGGGCCTCAAGCAGGGCCGCAAGGGCATCCGCGTCCAGGCGCCGGGCCGGTAGCGGGGTCTGCTGTTGAATCCAGCCGAGCTGCTCCTCCAGGGCCGGGGCATCGACGCTGGCCAAGGCCACCAGCACCGCGGCCTCGGCGTCTGCCGTCCCCGGATCGATCGGGCTCCCCAACCGCTGGAGCAGGACGGGGCTCCACCAGTCGATCCGCTCCGGGGTGAGACTGGAGGCCAGCAGGCGGTTGACCAGCTCCGCCAACTGGGGAAGTGGGCCCCAGAGCAGCAAGCCGCGGCGGCAGGGGGGCAAGGGCAGCGTGCGCAGGGTCAGCTCCGTGATCAGTCCCAGGGAGCCCCAGCTGCCGGTGAACAGGCGCATCAGGTCGTATCCCGCCACGTTCTTGACGACACGCCCACCGGCCTGGGCCGCGGTGCCATCGGCCCGCATCAGCTTCAGGCCGATCACCTGGTCCCGCACGCCGTAGTACCGCTGGCGGTAGCCCCCCGCCATACCGCGGGCCACCAGACCGCCGATGCTGCCGGCGGCGGCCGACCCGCCCCCCCAGGGCCAGTCCAGGGCCAGCCATTGGCGCTGGCGTTCGAGATGCTGCTGCAGGTGCCGCAGGGGGAGGCCCGCCTCAACGCTGATCGTGAAGTCGCCGACGCTGTGCTCGAGCACGCGATCCAGCCGCGCCGCGCTCAACACCTGGCAATCCGGCGCCACGGGCGGGCCCCAATGCAAGCGGCTGCCGAGGCCGCTCGGCAGCCAGGCCGTTCGCTGCTGGTGCAGCTCGCGCACCAGTTCCTGCAGCTCGTGGGGATCAGGACGGATCACGGCACGATGGTCCCATGCCACTGGCCCGATGCCACTGGTCCCTTGCCGGTTGTCCGATGCCCGAGGTGCCAACCAACCCCAAGATTCTTGTCCTCGACGACGACCCCACCGGCTCCCAGACCGTGCACAGCTGCCCGCTGCTGCTGCGCTGGGACGCGGACACCCTGGCGGCGGGTCTGCGCCACCCTTCGCCCCTGCTGTTCCTGCTGGCCAACACCCGGGCCCTCGACCCGGAGGCCGCGGCGACCCGGGTGCGCCAGATCTGCCAGCAGCTCAAGCCCGCCCTGGCCCAGGCCCAAGCCGCCGGCGTGATCGGCGACTGGCTGCTGGTGAGCCGCGGCGATTCCACCTTGCGGGGCCATTGCCCCCTGGAGGCGGAGATCCTGGCCCAGGAGCTGGGGCCGTTCGCGGCCACCCTGCTGGTGCCGGCCTTCCCGGAGGGAGGGCGCACCACGGTGGAGGCGGTGCATCGGCTCCATGGGCAGCCGGTGCACGAAACCGCCTTTGGCCGTGATGGGCTGTTCGGCTACGACACCAGCCATCTGCCCAGCTGGCTGGAGGGCCGCAGCGGCGGTCGCCTGCGGGCGGCGGCGGTGCGCCACCTGCCGCTGCAGCTGCTGGAGGCGGCGACCGAGGCCCCGGCTGGGGATCCGCTGGGGCCGCGGCGACGGCTGATGCGGCACTTGCGGGAGCTGGAGGGCCAGGGTTGGGCCGTGGTCGACTCGGAACAGCCGGCTCAGCTGCTGGCCTTGGGACAGGCCTTGCGCCAGCTGCAAGCGGAGGGCGGGCCGCGCTTTTTATTCCAGAGTGCCGCCAGCCTGCTCAGCGGTCTGGCGGAGTTGCCGCCCCAGCCCCTGGGGCCCGCCCAGCTGGCGGCGCTGCGGCGGCGCCGGGCGGATGGTCGCCCCGCTCCAGGGTTGGTGCTGGTGGGTTCCCATGTGCCCTTGAGCGATCAGCAACTGGAGCGGTTGCTGGCGGAACCCGGCTGTGAGGGGGTGGAGCTGCCGGTGGATCCCTGCCTGCGGGGGGATTTGCCCGAGTTGGAGGAGGTCCGTCTGCGGGAACGGCTCTGGGCCGTGCTGGCGGCCGGGCGCACCGGCGTGCTGTACACCAGCCGAGGCGAGCGGCTCGCCGGCGCCGGTGCGGCCCGACGGCAGCTGGGCCAGCGGCTGGCGGCGGCGATGGCGCGGTTGGCGGCGGCCCTGGCGGGGGAGCTGGGCTATCTGATCAGCAAGGGCGGCATCACCAGCCAGACGCTCCTGGCTGATGGGTTGGAGCTGGCGATGCTGGAGCTCCAGGGCCAGCTGTTGCCGGGGCTGTCGTTGGTGCTGCCGGCCCAGGCGAACGGCCCCGCCGCCGGTCTGCCGGTGCTCACCTTCCCGGGCAATCTCGGCGAGGCGGACACATTGGCGCTGGCCTGGCGCTGGCTGGAGACCGGCCAAGCGAACGCTTAAGCGATCAGGCCGGCACTGCGGGCCAACAGCTGCATCGGATGGGCCACCGGCAGGTGGCGACCGGCCTCGTCGAGGTGGCGCCGGATCTGCAGGCTGCAGCCGATGTTGGCGCTCACGGCGACATCGGCACCGCTGGCGGCCAGATCATCCGCCTTGAGGCGCCCCAGTTCGGCCGCCACTTCGGGCTGAATGAGGTTGTAAATGCCGGCGCTGCCGCAGCAGACCCCCGCCTCCACCACCTCCCGGATCTGCACGTGGGGGATCTGGGCCAGCAGCTCTCGGGGCTGCCGCGACAGACCCTGGCCATGCAGCATGTGGCAAGCATCGTGATAGGCCAGCCGCAAGGGCCGCTCGGCGCTGGCGGGCTGGCCATCGGGTAGCGGCAGCGGCTGCAGCGAGGCCCGGAAGCTGTCACTGAGGCCCTCGCGAGCCAGGAACTCCTGAATGTCGTACACCGGCGCTGAGAAGGGGAGGCCTCCAGGGGGTCGCGGAGCATCCGAAGGTTGCGAGCCCTTGGGGGCGTCATCAGCGCCAGCCGGGATGGTGCTGGGATCGCCGCCCCTGTCCGGCGCGCCGGGCTCGGCCGCCAGCAACTGCGGGTACTGCTTGAGCGTGTGGCCGCAGCCCGAGGCCGCCACCACTACGGCATCCAGAGGTTCGGGGCCGGCAGCACGGCCTGGGCCGATCACCGCCTCAAAGGAGCTGATCAGTTGCTGGGCCAGCTCTCGGGTGTGGGCGAGTTCCCCCTGGTGATGGGTCACGGCACCGCAACAGTTCTGGCCAGGAGGGATCACCACCTCGATGCCGTTGGCGCTGAGCACCTGCACGGCCGCCTGGTTCACCGCCGGATCGAACAGGCGCTGAACGCATCCGAGCACCAGGCCCACCCGCAGGCGCCTCGGACCCTGGGCCGGCACGAGCGGCGCCAGGCCATCGCGGAAGGCCTCAGGCGCCAGCGGCGGCAGCAGCCGTTCCATCGCCTCCAACTCCGGACCGAACAGGCGGGTCAGCCCGCTGGAGCGGACCAGCCGCTGGAGAGGGGTTCCGGCGTAGGCCCGCAGCGGCGCCAGCACCGCCCGCAACCGCCGCGGGTAGGGCAGCAGGGTGAAGAGCAAGCGGCGCAGCGCCCGTTGGGCCGGGCTGCGCAACTCAGCCGTGTTGAGCCGTGGCCGGGTGGCCTCGATCAACTGGTCGTAACGCACGCCGGAGGGGCAGGCGGTGACGCAGGCAAAGCACCCCAGGCAGCTGTCGAAGTGACTGGCAACCGTGGCATCCAGCTCGAGTTCCCCCGCCTCAAGGGCCCGCAGGGTGTGAATGCGGCCCCGGGGCGAATCCATCTCGGTGCCGAGCACGCGATAGCTGGCGCAGGTGGGCAGACAAAAGCCGCAATGCACGCAGGGGTCGGCCGCCTGCAGAGGGAAGGCGGGGGCGGAGGGTGGAGCGCTCATGGCCGCAGTCTGCCGCCTTGCCGCCGCTGGCTGGGGCTGGCCGCTGGCGCTCGGCAGCGTTCAGCCGCCGCCGAGCCTTGGCTCCCCCATGCGCCAGCGGGGATCAAGGACCGGGTGTGGGCCCTCGGGCCAAGCGGGGGTCGCCTCAGCCGGCTCAGCCACCGAAGTGGCGCACCACCGCTTCGGCGAAGCCGGAGCAGCTCACCGGCTCCACCCGCGGTTCCATCAGACGGGCCAGGTCGTAGGTGACCTCCCCGTTGGCGATGGCGGCGCTGATCCCCTGGGTGATCAGCTCGGCCGCCTCCTGCCAGCCCATGAACTCGAGCATCATCACGCCGCTGAGGATCACCGAGCCAGGGTTGATGCGATCGAGGCCGGCATGCTTGGGAGCGGTGCCATGGGTGGCCTCGAAGATGGCGGCGTTGTCGCCGATGTTCGCGCCCGGTGCCATGCCCAATCCACCCACCACGGCGGCGGCGGCATCGGAGATGTAATCGCCGTTGAGGTTGAGCGTGGCCAGGATCGAATACTCCTGAGGTCGGGTCTGGATCTGCTGGAAAATGCTGTCGGCGATGCGGTCATCCACCATCACCAGCTGTTTCCAGGCGCCATTGCCGTGGCTGGCACCGATGGCATCCAGCACCTCCTTGACCTCATGGCAAACCGCCGCCTGCTTTTCAGGCGTGAGGGCGTCGTAGCCCGGTTCGATCATGCGGGCGTTGGCCTCAAGGCTGAGCCCGGGGGAGCGATCGGCGTTGTCGAGGATCCAGCTCTCGCGCTCGGTGACGCAGACCTCGCGGAATTCACTGGTGGCCAGTTCATAGCCCCAGTCGCGGAAGGCGCCCTCCGTGAATTTCATGATGTTGCCCTTGTGCACCAAGGTGACATGGCGCTTGTCGCCCTCCAGGCGCAGGGCGTGCTGGATGGCCTTGCGGATGTGGCGCTGGCTGCCGTGCTTGCTCACCGGCTTGATGCCGATGCCAGCGCCTTCGGGGATTTGCCGTTTCCCCAACTTGCCGTTGGCTGGGATCACCACCTCGTTGAGGTGGCGGCGCAGCTCGATGCAGACCGGATCACTGGCTTCCCATTCGATGCCCATGTAGATGTCTTCTGTGTTCTCCCGGTAAACGATCACATCAAGATCCTGCGGACGCTTGTGGGGGCTGGGGGTGCCCTCGTAGTAGCGGCAGGGCCGCACGCCGCAATAAAGGTCGAAGATCTGACGCAACGCCACGTTCAGGGAGCGGATGCCGCCGCCGATCGGTGTGGTGAGGGGCCCCTTGATGGCCACTCCATAGGTTTCGATGGCGGTCAGAGTGTCTTGTGGCAGGTACTGATAAGTGCCGTAGAGCTCGCAGGCCTCGTCGCCGGCATACACCTTGAACCACTCGATGCGGCGGGTGCCGTTGTAGGCCTTGGCCACCGCCGCATCCAGCACCCTCTGGGTGGCGGGCCAGATGTCAACGCCGGTGCCGTCACCGCGAATGAATGGAATGATCGGGTCGTCGGGCACCACGGGCTGACCGTTCTCGAATCGAATGGCGGTGCCGCTGCTGGGAGCCGTGAGCTTGTCGTAACTGGCCATGAGGGATGCGCCGGCTGGTGATTGGCGATCGGCTGAGCCTATGGCGGCAGTTCCGCGCCGAAGGTCCGCGATGATCGGTGCGAAAGCCTCCCCGTGTGGTTGGGTTGTGGCCTGTGCGCGGCTGGAGATGGAAGCGTCGGATCGCGGATTTCCGCCTCAAAATGAATGAATGAACGCTGCCGAGCAGGCCCGCAACCTCGAATTGGCCCAGGCCATCGCCTCGGTGGCGACCCTGTTTCGGCGCCGCTTCCCCGATGCCCGCGCCAATCTCAGGCCTTGGCGCGAGGATCCTCAAACCCAGGCCTTCGCTGATCGCGACAGCGTCGATCTGTCCTTCCACTTCCCTGGCTGGAGCCCCCGAACCCAGTGCCGCTCCCTGCTGCTGCAGCTGCGGCTAGAGCAGCCGCCGGCCAACCACGCCCCCGGTCCGATGGCGCGGCGGCCCAGGCTGTTGGGCGTGATCTTGCGTGGCCTCACCTACGAGTCGGAACGCTGGCGCATGGCCACCGTGGGCGACTGGCGGCCGACCGGGCCCCATCGGCCGGCGCCGACGGTGGAGGAGGAGCTGCTTCAGTTTTGTCGCGACCTCTTCGACCTGTTCGGCGAGGATGCGGGCCTGGGAAGTGGTGATGGCGACACCGGCCACAATTCCCGAGCTGCCTGAGCTCACTGACCAGCTCGCAGCCTTGGGCTGGGAGGCGGTGGTTGCCAGGGCAGGCCGCTGCCGACCTCAGCCGGGGCCGGGCCTCGGTCTGCGTAACCCTTCGCAACCTTGCCGCCATGGCTGGGGAGCCACTCCTACGGTGGAGGGCCTGTTTGCGTCATCAGGACCTGCCGATGCCTGTCGCTCTTGCCTCGCAGCTGCGAGAAGGGACGAAAAAAGCCCACACCATGGCCGAAAACACAGGCTTTGTGAGCTGCTTCCTGAAGGGTGTGGTCGACAAGGCCAGCTATCGCACCTTGGTGGCGGATCTCTGGTTCGTCTACAGCGCGATGGAGGAAGAGATCGGCCAGCTGGCGAATCATCCCGTGGTTGGAGCGATCTACTTTCCCCAGCTGAACCGCCGCGATTCCCTTGAGCAGGATCTGGCGTTCTATTTCGGTGCCGACTGGCGCAATCAGATTCAGGCCACGCCCGGAGCCCGTGCCTATGTCGAGCGGATTCGCCAAGTTGCTCAAGAGGCGCCTGAGCTGCTAGTAGGCCATCATTATACCCGCTACATCGGCGACCTCTCTGGTGGCCAGATCCTCAAAAACATCGCCCAGAAGGCGATGAATCTGGGCGAACACGATGGGCTTCGCTTCTACGAGTTTGAATCCATCCCAGATGAAAAAGGCTTCAAGACCAACTACCGTACCGTACTAGACAACCTGCCAATCGATCAGCCAATGGCTGATCGGATCGTGGCGGAGGCCAACGAGGCCTTCCACTGCAACATGAAGATGTTCCAGGAGCTGGAGGGCAATCTGATCGCCGCGATCGGCAAGCTGCTGTTTGGCTTCCTCACGCGTCGCCAGCGCTCCGGCAGCACCGAGGTGGTGGCGGCCTGAATCAACGTCGCCAGGCACTCACCGCCAACGTCTTGATCCAGGCACACCCCCGTCCGCTGCGCTTTCTGGTTCCTGGCACCGGCGGGCGTTGGCGTTGTGGCGGCCTGTTGGTTGAGTTGCAGACCGCTGGACTGGTCGCCCAGTTACGGCCGAGTGAAGTGGTCACCTATCGCCACAGAGAGGACGACCACCCCTTTCTGGAGGACCTGTTGCGCCAGGAAGCCCCCCCCGGCGAGGCCCTCTGGATTGTCAGCTGGGGCTTTGACGTGCCGAAGTTGTTGCGGCAGCTGGCAGGGCGAGCAGTGGCCTATCACGCCCACAGCTGTGGCTATGGCTTCAATCTCCCTGCGGGGGTTCCGGTGCTGGCCGTCAGCCGCAACACCCTGGCCTATTGGGGCGCGCACAGTCCGCGGAATCCGTTGTTCCTGGTGCCCAACGCCCTGGCGCCGATGTGGTTGGAGCGGGGGGCCGCCGCTTCCGCCCATGGGGTGATCGGGGCGGCGCAGCGACCGATCGATGTTCTCGTGCAGCGCCGCAAGAGCAGCGGGTATGTGTTGCGTCGCTTGGTCCCAGCGCTGCGGGCCCGGGGTCTGCGGGTCGAGGTGCAGAGCGGCTGGGTCGATGATTTGGTCGATCTCTTCAACAGCGCCACGGTGGTGCTGTACGACTCGGCCGAGTACTGGCGAGGTCGCGGCGTCAGCGAGGGCTTCGGCCTGCCGCCGATCGAGGCCCTGGCCTGCGGCTGCGTGGTGTTCAGCAGCCTCAATCACGCCCTCGCGGATCATTTGGAGCCCGGCCTGCTCGGCCATCAGATTGGTTTCGGCACGATGGCGGCGGATCTGGATCGGATCGCCGCGGCGGTGGCGGACCCCCAGGGCTGGCGTCCGCCCGCTGAGCAGCTTCAGACCCTGCTGCAACGGTTCCAGGAATCCGCGCAGTTGCTGCCCTGGGAGCGTGCTCTGAGCGCCATCGACGGGCATTGGGATCGCCTGCTCCAGGGCGAGCCACCCCTGCGGCTCGCCCCAGCCTGGTGGATTCGCTGGCGGCAACGGCGCGAACAACTTGGACGGCGCCTTTGGAGATCAGCCTCCTAAGTGGCAGGCTCTGGCTTCGAGGTTGAGGGTGGAAGCCTACAGTTCAGATCATGATTGGCAAAAGCCAAACGCTCAGCAGCCTGATCCGGTTGATCAAGGTGCTGCCACCGCCCCGCAAGCGGACGCTGCTAGCTCTGGTCCCCTTAGCCATCGTTTCCGGTTTTTCGGATCTGCTGGTTCTAGCGTTGGTGGCCAGACTCTTCACTGTGGTGGTTGGCCAGGCCAACGAGCCACCATTGCCGTGGCCTGATCTTGCGCCAGCCGATCCTCGGCTGCGGGTGATTGCACTGGTTTTCGCTTATATCTGCGCCAGTTGGTTTTCCTCGCTCAGCAGGCTCTTTCTACGGGCGGCCCAAATTCGTCTCAAGGCGGTCATCTGGCGGGATCTTTCCGAGATGGCTCTGCGAAATCTGATTGCTCAACCCTACGAATATTTTCTCGGCCAAGCCAACAGTGATCTCGCTGCAAAAGTACTGATTAATGTTTCTAGAGTGGCAGACATTGTTGTGTTGCCTTTCTTGCAGCTGTTGAGCGGCTTTTTTGTGATTATTTTGCTTTCAATAGGTGTCTTATTTATCGGGCGTCTGGTGGCAGTAAGCTTGATCGTCGGACTCGTGATTGCCTATGTTCTGATCTCTACCATGATTACACCTTACCTGAGGTTTGCAGCCCGTCAGCGCATCGCCCTCGAGATCGAGACCAATGCCGTTTTGACTGAATCCATGCGCACGATTGTGGATGTTCAACTCAGCGGTTCCGAGCCCTATTTTGAGCAACAGTATGCGAAGGCAGGTCGTTTGGCTATTCCTTTTATCTGGAAAGCCGGCGTGTTGCCTGAATTGCCAAGGGCACTGATCGAACCCCTTGGCATCACAATGATCTTCGCAATCGGCCTTATTCCCTTTATAACTAATAAGGATTCTGTTTCCATTCTTACTATTGTTCCATTTCTGGCGACCGTGGCTGTGGCGGCCACCAAGCTCACTCCGCCGCTCCAGGATTGCTTCCGTTCCGTCACATCTCTGCGTGCTGGCCTACCGGATCTCGAGCAAACACTTCAGCTTATTGACCTACCCAACACGCGGCTGACCATCCGTTCACCCCAAGTGCCGAGCCCCCAGGGTGTGATGCCACGCCACAGCATCCGGCTCAGCAACGCCAGTTATTGCTACCCCGGCAGCGACCGGCTTGTGCTGCACGAGATCAACCTCAGCATCCCGGTCGGCGGCCGCATCGCCTTTGTTGGCTCCACCGGCAGCGGCAAGACCACAACGGCCAATTTGCTACTGGGGCTGCTAACCGCAAGCCAAGGCTCTTTGCAACTCGATGGCATCGATGTCGCGCCAACAGACGTTCCGGCGTGGCAGGCCAACTGCGCCTATGTTCCCCAAGCGATCACCCTGCTCAATAGCAACATCATTGCCAACGTCGCCTTTGCCGAAAACGAAGACGCCATCGACCATGACCGTGTCTGGGATGCCCTTCAAGCCGCTCAGTTGGCAGACATTGTTGCCGAGCTCCCCCTTGGTCTTTATACCCAAATTGGGGACAATGGCCTCAGGCTGTCCGGAGGCCAGCGCCAGCGTTTGGCCTTGGCCAGAGCCTTTTACCGCAATGCTCAGTTCCTGGTGCTGGATGAAGCCACCAGCGCTCTCGACAACCGAACCGAATCGGAGGTGATGCAAGCGATTGAGCTGATCGGTCGCCGTTGCACCCTGGTCCTGATCGCCCATCGCCTCTCCACGGTGATGCGTTCCGACTACATCTATGAATTCGAACGCGGCCGCATCAAGGCCGCCGGCAGCTTCGACCAACTGCGCCAGCTTTCCGAGAGCTTCGACCAACTCGCCAGCCTGGAGCGGCGGATCGGTCAGCAACTGCTGTCCTGAGCTGAGCTCGCCGGTCTGGCGCCTCAGTTTGGCTATCTTGAAGTTCACTGCATTCTGCCCTTGAGTTTCCTGGCCGGTCTGAATGAGGCCCAGCGTCGAGCGGTCGAGCATCGCGACGGCCCGCTGCTGGTGGTGGCTGGTGCCGGCAGCGGCAAAACCAGGGCGCTGACCCATCGCATCGCCCATTTGATCGGACACCACGGCGTGGATCCGGACCAGCTGCTGGCCGTGACCTTCACCAACAAGGCGGCTCGTGAAATGCGCGAGCGGCTGGAGCTGCTGCTGGCCCAGCGGCTGGCCCAAAACCAGTATGGCCAACCCTTGGCAACCCTGGCTGCGATCGAGCAGAAGCAACTGCGCAGCCGTGTGGTTCGGGAGGTGGTGCGGGAGCTGTGGATCGGCACCTTCCACGCCCTGTTCGCACGCTTGCTGCGCTTTGATCTCGATAAGTATCAGGATCCAGATGGACTGACCTGGACGCGTCAGTTCACGATCTTCGATGAGAACGATGCCCAATCCCTGGTGAAAGAGATCGTCGTCAAGGAGCTGCAACTCGACCCCAAACGCTTTGAGCCCAAAAAGGTGCGCTGGGCGATCAGCACGGCCAAGAACCAAGGCTTATTACCGGCTCAACTCCAGGCCAATGCCGAGGGGGTTCGCGAGCGCAAACTAGCGGAAGCCTATGCGCTCTACCGCCGTGCCCTGGCTGCGAATAATGCCCTCGACTTCGATGATCTGTTACTACTGCCGGTACAGTTATTGCGACAAAACGAACAGATTCGCCATTTTTGGCATCGCCGTTTTCGCCACGTGTTGGTCGATGAATATCAAGATACGAACCACACTCAATACGAGCTCATCAAGCTGCTTGTCGCCAACGGTGTTGACCCCGCTAATTTTTCTGAGTGGCAGGATCGATCGGTGTTTGTTGTTGGCGATGCCGATCAGAGCATCTACAGCTTCCGTGCCGCAGATTTCAAAATTTTGATGGGCTTTCAGCAGGATTTCGGCGATGGCGCTGCGGACAGCATCACCAACACGATGGTGAAGCTTGAGGAGAATTATCGCTCCACCGCCACGATCCTGGAGGCGGCCAATGCCCTGATCGCCCATAACAGTGAACGCATCGACAAGGTCTTGCGCCCAACCCGCGCCGCCGGCGAACCGATCAGCCTCTGCCGCTGCGACGATGAGATCGCCGAGGCAGAGGCGGTGGTTCAACGCATGCGTGTCCTGGAGGCGAACAACCCTGAGCTGCGCTGGGGTGACATGGCGGTGCTCTACCGAACCAATGCCCAATCGCGGGCACTGGAGGAATCCCTCGTGCGCTGGGGCTTGCCCTATCTCGTGGTGGGCGGTTTGCGATTTTACGACCGCCGCGAAATCAAGGATGTGCTCGCTTACTTACGCCTGCTCATCAACCCGGCAGACACGGTGAGTTTGCTGCGGGTCCTCAACGTGCCCCGGCGCGGCATCGGCAAAACAACAGTGGAGCGGTTCACCGATGCGGCCACTCAGCTCGGTGTTCCCCTGTGGGAATTGATCAGCGACCCCGAATCGGTGCGCTCCCTGGGGGGCCGTTCCGCCCGCGGCCTGCTGCAGTTCGGCGAGCTGATCGCCGACCTCCAGCGCCGCCAGAACGACGCCCCGCCGGCGGAACTGGTGCAGCGGGTGATGGAGCAGAGCGGCTATCTGGCGGAATTGATCCAGGAGGCCAGCGATGAAGCGGAGGAGCGTCGCCGCAACCTGCAGGAGCTGGTCAACGCCGCGCTGCAGTACCAGGAAGACAATGAGGAGGGATCCCTGGAGGGCTTCCTCTCCGGCGCGGCGCTGGCCAGCGATGCCGACGACAAGGACACCGCCGCCGACCGGATCACCCTGATGACCCTGCACGCCAGCAAGGGCTTGGAGTTTCCGGTCGTGTTTCTGGTGGGCCTGGAGCAGGGCTTGTTCCCCAGCTACCGCTCCCTCGAGGATCCAGCCGCCCTGGAGGAGGAACGGCGCCTCTGCTACGTGGGCCTCACCCGCGCCAAGGAACAACTGTTCCTCAGCCATGCCTGCGAGCGACGCCTCTGGGGTGGGATGCGGGAGCCAGCGGTGCCGTCGGTGTTCCTCTCGGAACTGCCGCCCCAGCTGATCCAGGGGGACCTGCCCCGCAGTGGCGGCACGGCCCTGCGCCGGGAGCAGCGCCTGGATCGCCTGACCCGGGTGGATCGTCCGGAGGCGCGCCAGATCGCCACGGGCGGCGCCGCTGGCCTGCCGGCGAACGCGGTGCGGCGTCGCGCCGGTGGCACGCGTGTGTGGGCCGTGGGCGATCGGCTGCTGCACAGCGCCTTCGGCGAAGGGGAGGTGACCCATCTCTTCGGCAGCGGCGAGAAGATCTCGATTGCCGTGAAGTTCCCCGGGATGGGGGCCAAGATCCTGGATCCTCGTCTGGCGCCGATCGAGCCGCTCCATGGCGATCCCCGCTGACGCCGATCGCGTCCTCCCCTCGGCCCAGGCCGCGGTGCTCAGGCCGTCAGGGCGGCAGGAAGGGCCCTGGCCGCGGCTCACGGCCGTGGTTCCGGTGCGCAACCGACGCCAGCTGACGCTGCGCTTTCTGGAGCAGATGACCCAGCAGACCTATCCCAACCTGCGGGTGGTGGTGGTGGATTCCAACTCCAGCGACGGCACCGCCGCGGCCATCCGCGCCGCCCATCCCCAGGTGCGGCTGCTGGCGGCCGGTGACAACGAGTTCTGGGCCGGAGCCACCAACCGCGGTCTGCGCCAGGCCCTGGCCCAGGGCAGTGACTGGTTGCTGACGATCAACGACGACGCCGTGATCGCGCCGGACCACATCGAGCGGCTGTTGGCCATCGCCACAGCCCAGGGCTGCCGCATCCTTGGCAGTCAGATCAACCATCTGGAGGATCCCGAGCGCATCTGGTCCCTCGGCACCTTCACCAGTTGGGGTGGATCGGAGCTGCTCCGCCTCGGCCACCATGGCCTGCGCAACGACCAGCGCGAGCCGGCCCTGGTCGCCAGCGAGCTGCTGCGGGTGGATGCGCTGCCCGGCAACGGGGTGCTGTGGCATCACAGCGTGTTGCGTGAGATCGGCTTGTTCAACGACCGCCTGCTGCCCCACTATCACGCTGATTCCGAACTGGTGATGCGGGCCGTGGCCCGCGGCATCCCCGCCTGGGTCACCCCCCAGCTGGTTCTGCTCAACGACTTCTCGCCACAGCAGAAGCAACTGCCCCTGGGCAGCCTGCGGGGGGTGCTGTGGACCCTGGGGCACCCCAAGTCGCACCTCTATCTGCCGCCGCTGCTGACCATCCTCTGGCGCTACTGCCCCAACCGGCGCAAGCCCGCCACGGTGCTGGCCTTGCTGCGGCGCTTCCTCAGCCTGCCGCGGTGAACCGGGTGCGGGGGTGCCTGACCCGCTGATCCCCACGCCAGCGGCGGGCCCACCAACGCAGGTAGTCCCCCAGCCCAGCCCAGCGGCCGAAGGCCTGGGCCCGTTGGTGTGGCAGGAGCGCCAGGGGGCGCAACCCGAAATAGAGCAGATTCAGGACCAGGGCAAGGGCGGTGGCGTGATGGTGAAGCAGGTAGAGCTTGCTGAAGGTGGCGTGGCGGTACTTGGCCCGCGGCACCCTCGCCGTGATCGCCGAAACGGCATGCTCCACCAGCACCGCCCGGGTGACATGGGCTGGGTAGCCCTGTCTGGCCATGCGCAGACAGAGTTCAGCATCCTCGTAATCCAGGAAGATCTGGGGATCGAAGCGCGGCGCGGCATGCAGCACCTCCAGATCAAAGATCAGGCTGCAGCCGGACAGCCAGTCGCTGGGTTCGGTCAGGGGATCGGCATTGGCTGGGCTGGGCCGTGTTGGCACCAGGGTTGCCTGGCTGGCCACTGCGGATGCGGAGCTGGTGTGATCAGGGGCGGGCCGATGCAACAGGCGACCCAACCAGGGGTCAAAGCGCCCTCGGTCGAACCAGATGTGGCCCTCCAGATCGCGGATGCGCGTGCCGAGCAGCGCCGGCCGAGGCTCTGCCGCCAGGGCCTGACGCACGGTGGCGATGGCACCAGGCAGCAGCCGGGCATCCGGGTTGAGCAACCACACGATGGTGCCAGGATCGTGAGCCAGGACAAAATCAAGGCCAAGATTGCAGCCGGCACCGAAACCTAAGTTGGCTCCAGCCCGCAGCACGGTGACCGCGGAGCAACCGGCCAACTGATCAAGGCCCGGATCGTTGGGCGAGTTGTCAACAACAACGAAGCGGATCTCAGGATCGCCCCCGTCCAGGGTGGACTCAACGAGTTCCTCCACCATCTCACTGCAGTAGTAGTTGATCGTAAGGAATGCAATGCGTCGGGATTGAGAGAGATGGCCTTCCGAGGTGGCCTCACAGATTGCCATCATACGTCGCCGAATAGACAAACCCTCCGGTGATGCCCTTAAGGGCTGATTCGCGGGGCTTGTTGATGTAACTCAAAGGAGTTCCTTTTGCATAAAGAACATCGGCATACTCCTTGACATGGGCCTCCACATCAATGCTGGCGTCACCGGCGCCAACCGAATTCAGAAGCGCTTCTCGAAACAGGGAGATCGCCTGGGCGATGGTGAAGCTTCCGGCTACGCACAGATCCTGCTTGACGAGCGGACACTGCAGGTAGAGGGGATAAAGGAAAGCAGCAACATGACTCGGATTGTTGTTTTCAATGACATCGGCTAGGCAGAACAACTTCCAGCTCGGCAGCGGCTCGACGACATCGCCCTGGCCAAGAATCTGATCCAGGGAATAACCAACCTTGCGGCGTTGAACCGTGCGTGCTGGAGATGGCATCAACCGCAGAACCGCCTGGCCAGAGAGCCCCCGCCCTTCGTTCAACAGCTTCTCAAGAGCGCCATGCAGAGCACTGCTGCTATAAAGTACTCGCACCTGCATGAAGCGCCGGTAAACATGGGAAGACAGCGCAATCTCCCCTGCAAAGATGCAATGACCACGGTGGCTAAGGGGTAGGTACTTATGCCAAAATCTCAAAAACTCCGGCGACTGAAAAACCGATTTTTTCAGGGCCTGAAAATAAGATTGATAATGGGTATCATGGGATTGTGAAATATGACTAAAAAGACCAACATCATGGGACGACTCAAAAGCGTTAAGTTCTTCAACCAGGGACCTCGCATAATTACCGGGCAGGAACTGCATGGAGTCGTTGGCAATAATCAACGTTTCGATCTTGGCGAGCCACCCCTGTTCTTCTAACCACAAAACACCATCACGAAAAGCGCCGACGTCCCGCCCCAAGTTATGTCGCTCAAATAGCCGCCAAGCCAAAGCACCAAGCGCCTGGCGGGCCTGGGGCCTCAGCGGGCAATTGCTGATATACAACACCGCATAGCCCGCCTCGATCAAGGTGTCTAGATAGGCACGGTTGGACAGGGTCAGGTATTCTGTAAAGCCAACGAATAGTGCGATGCGGCGCGGTTCGGCCGCAGCCTGGCGGGCTGCCGTTGCAGGCAACTCCTGGAGCCGAGACGCCACTCCACCCCGCCATCCCTTTGGCGACAACCAGTATTCCCAAAGCGCTGCCCAATAGTAGAACAGGATAAAAATCTTGATCTTTAAATGCTTGGCGAGCTTTTTGGGAACAGCAAAGAAGATCTTGAGCATTGATTCGAGTCAGAGCAGGCGGGTTTCCGGGGTCTCCGGCTATAGTGAGGAACGCGGGAATAGGGTCGGCGGAGACAATTGTTCCTGCGGTGGGATTAGCCTAGACGTTCACCCTTGTAGCCCGATCTGTTTTGCATCTGCTGGCACCAGGGGAGATGATCGAGATACCAGCGCACCGTGGTCTCTAGACCCAGCTCCAGATCATGGCGTGGCTGCCAGCCCAGTTCCGTGCTGATGCGGCTGGGATCAATGGCGTAACGGCGATCATGGCCGGGGCGGTCGCGTACCGGCGTGATCAGGCGGGCGTGGGGTGCCGCCTCGGGCCGCAGCCGATCGAGACAATCACAAAGCATCGTCACCAACTCCTTGTTGCTGCACTCTCCGTGGCCACCGACGCAATAGCTGCGGCCCGGCAGACCGTCGCGGGCCACCAACAGCAGGGCGTCGACGTGATCCTCCACGAACAGCCAATCACGCACATTGCCGCCATCGCCATAGAGGGGGATCGGCTCGCCGGCCAGCGCCTTGAGGATCACCACCGGGATCAGCTTTTCCGGAAACTGCCAGGGCCCGTAGTTGTTGCTGCAGTTGGTGAGCAGCACCGGCAGGCCGAACGTGTGGTGCCAGGCCTGCACCAGATGGTCGCTGGCCGCCTTGCTGGCCGAGTAGGGACTGCGCGGGTCGTAGGGGGTACTCTCATTGAAGCGCCCTTCAGCACCGAGGGAGCCGAACACTTCATCGGTGCTGATGTGATGGAAGCGGAAGAGGGCTTGTCGCTCCTGCGGCAGCGCTTCGAAGTGGGCACGCGCCGCCTGGAGCAAGGAATAGGTTCCGTTGATGTTACTGGCGATGAAGGCTCCGGGGCCTTCGATCGACCGGTCCACGTGGCTTTCGGCGGCAAGATGCAGCACCAGATCCGGGTCGGCCTGACGCAGCGCCTGCTGTGTTGCGGCCTCATCCGTCAGATCGATCTTCAGCAGTTGATGGCGCTCCTGGCCGCTGGCGCTGGCCAGCGAGCGCTCAGAGGCCAGTTCCTCAATGCCGCTGAGATCGCTGGCATAGCCGCATTTATCAAGATTGAAGATCGTGACATCGCTATCCCGCAACAGCCGCCGCACGACGGCGCCACCGATGAAACCTGCCCCCCCGGTAACCAGTACCCGGTGCACACCCTCGGACAGCAGGTTGGCCATTGTCGTGCCGGAACGATGGGGGGAGTCTGTCACCGCGGCTGAGTGCCGCCCAGGCCCTTGAGGCGCTCCAACACCTCCGACAGGGCCTGACGCCAATGGCAGGGGGCCAGGCCGAGGGCCAGCCGCGTGGCGCTGCTATCCAACAGGGAGTAACTGGGACGCTGCGCTGGAGTGGGGTACTCGGCGGTCGTCAAGGGGCGCACCGGCGCGGTGCGCTCCAGCAGACCGGTCGCCAGCCCCAGCTCCCCAATCGCCACAGCAAAGTCGTACCAGCTGGCGGCGCCGCAGTCGCTCCAGTGGAATGTGCCGCCAAGGCGTCGCTCCATCACAGCCCAGCAGGCGGAGGCCAGCGTGTGGGTGGCGGTGGGGCACCCCACCTGGTCGGCCACCACCCCAAGGGATTCACCGCTCAACGCGCGCTGGCCGTGCAGCCGCAGCATCGTGAGGCAAAAGTTGCGGCCCACCGGTCCGTAGACCCAGCTCGTGCGCAGGATTGTGGCCTTTTCGGCGCCGAGGATCGCCAAGACGGCCCGCTCGCCCTCCGCCTTGCTGCCCCCGTAGACCCCCAGGGGCGCAACCGACTGGTCAGGGCTGTAAGGGTGACCCTGGCGGCCGTCGAAGACAAAGTCGGTGCTGATCTGCAACAGCCGCCCGCCCCCCCTGGCCAACGCCTGGGCAAAGGCCGCTGGAGCTCCCGCATTCACCGCCCGCGCCAACTCCGGTTCCGATTCGGCCCGATCCACGGCCGTGTAAGCGCCCGCGTTGAGCACCCAGTCGGGCCGCAGATCGTTCACCAGCTCCTGGCACGCCGTGGCATCGGCCAAATCCAGCTCCGAGCGGGAAATCGGAATCAAGCTGACGCCGACCGGAACGCTGGCCACCAGGGCCTGACCCAGCTGACCGGCCGCACCGGTGAGCAGCACCCGCTGGCTGACGATCTCGGGGTCTCGGGTTGTGGGGGCCCTCGTGCTCAAGCTCATGGGAACACCTCTGCTGCGGCCATCAGCTCTGCCAGCAGGGGCGCCTCAGCGTCCTTGCTGGAGAGGCTCGGACCGCCTTCACGATGGATGTCCTCCAGCGGCCAGGCGATGGCGAGGGCGGGGTCGTCCCAGCGCAGGCAGCGCTCGCACTCGCGATGCCATACCTCGGTGGTCTTGTACAGCACCTCGCTGCCGTCCTGAAGGCTCAAGAAGCCATGGGCGAATCCCGCCGGCACCCACAGCTGTTGGTGGTTGGCAGCACTAAGCCGCACGCCTGCCCAGCGGCCGAACATGGCCGAGCCGCGCCGAAGATCCACCGCGACATCAAAGATTTCGCCCGCCGTGCAGCGCACGAGCTTGCCCTGGGGATGGGGCGGCAACTGAAAATGCAGGCCCCGCAGCACACCCCGGGCTGAACAGGAGTGGTTGTCCTGCACGAACTGCAGTTCCGTGGTTGGCTGGCCCGCCTCCGCTGCCAGGGCCTGAGCGAAGCGAGCCGCGTTCCAACTTTCGAAGAAGAAGCCGCGATCATCTTCGAAGACTTGCGGCGTGAGCAGCAGCAAGCCCGGGATGCCTAGCGATTCACACTTCATTAGAAGAATCCAGAAGTTGCAGGAGATAATCTCCATAGCCACTGCGTTGCAGCGGTATCGCCAGTTGGCGTAGGGCTTGATCATCGATCCAGCCCTGGCGCCAGGCCACCTCCTCAGGGCAACCAACCTTGAGGCTCTGGCGATGCTCCAGGGTACGGATGTAACTGGCGGCCTCGTGCAGTGAGTCGCAGGTCCCGGTATCGAGCCAAGCCATACCGCGTCCCATCAGTTCAACTTTCAGCAATCCCTCATCCAGGTACTGGCGATTCAGATCCGTGATCTCCAATTCGCCCCGGGCTGAGGGAACCACCCGGCCAGCCCGCTCCACAACACTGCAATCGTAGAAGTAAAGCCCAGTGACGGCATAGCGGCTCTTTGGCTGACTGGGCTTCTCGACGATATCCAGCACCCGGCCGTCTGGCGCGAAACTAACCACGCCGTAGCGCTCCGGATCTCGCACCGGATAGGCGAAGACGGTGGCGCCTCTGTCGCTGTGGTTACTGGACCGCAACTGGGGAATCAAATCATGGCCGTGGAACAAATTGTCGCCGAGCACCAGGGCAGCCGGGGCGCCATCGAGAAAATCGGCTCCGATCAAGAAAGCCTGGGCTAATCCTTCTGGCTTGGGTTGCACCGCGTAGGCGATCTCCATGCCCCAGCGCCCCCCGTCGCCTAACAGTCGCTGAAAGGCCTGCTGATCATGGGGGGTGGTGATGATCAACACCTGCCGCAACCCCGCCAGCATCAGGGTGCTCAGTGGGTAGTAAATCATCGGCTTGTCGTACACCGGCATCAGCTGCTTGCTGACGGCGGTGGTGAGCGGCGCCAAGCGGCTGCCGCTGCCCCCGGCGAGGATCAGGCCACGCCGTGGTCGGTCGGTTTGTGTGGAGGGTTCGGGACACGCTTCCGCTGAAGGTGACATCCTGCGCCGCGCCTCGTCTGCGCAGGTCATCATGACCGACAGCGTCCATTGGCCCGAGCGTGTCAGACACTGCCCCGGTCCTGAGCGCCTTACCCGGCTTGGCGCAGATGTTGGACAGCCTCCGGCAGGAGTTACCTCAATGCCGGCTGGCTCTGGTGGGCGGAGCGGTGCGGGATTTGTTGCGGCATCGCCAGCACCGAGACGCCTGGCGCAACATCCCGGATCTCGATCTGGTGGTCGAGCAGCCCGAGGGGGACGAAGGCCCCGCGGCGGCCCATCGCCTTGCGGCAGCCCTGCAGCGGTCCAATGCCGGCTCGCCGATCTCCTCACGTCTGCATCGGGCCTACGGCACGGTGGAGATCGAATGGGCGGGGGTTCTGGTGGACCTGGCCACGGCCCGCCAGGAGACCTACCCGGTGGCGGCGGGAAACCCAGTGGTGCGCTTTGGGCGTCTGGAGGACGATCTGGCCCGGCGCGACCTGACCATCAACGCCATGGCCTTGGTTCTGCATGGCGACACGGCGACGCTGCTGGATCCCTTCGACGGACGGGCTGATCTCGCCGAGCGGCGACTGCGCTTTCTGCACCCCCACAGCCTGCGCGACGACCCCACCAGGCTCGTTCGGGCGGCCCGCTACGCCAGTCGGCTGGGCTTTCAGTTGTGTGACGAGGCCCGCGCCCAGGCGGAACACACCCTGGCCGCCTGGCCCTGGGATTGGCAGCAGGGCGATGACCCGGGAAGCGCTCCAGCCGCCCTGGGCACCCGGTTGCGCATGGAGTTGGAAGTGCTGGTGGAGCGTGAACCCTGGCCGGTCGCCCTGGAACGGCTGCAATCCTGGGGAGGGCTGGCCCTGCTCGACGCGCAGCTGCAGCGGGACCACTCCTGGCATCGCCGCCTGCGCTGGGCCGCTCGGGCCGATCTGCCTCCGCTGGCGGCCTTGGTGGCGACCGCGGCAGATCCCGTGGCCCTGGCCGAACGCTTGCAACTGCCTCACCGTCAGCAACATCTGCTGACGGGTCTGATGCGACTCAGCGAGCGGCTGGCTGGTCTGCCTCCAGAGGCCAAGCAATGGCCACCATCCCGTTGGTCCAGCCTGCTGGAAGAGCATGGCTGGGTGCCCGAAGCCGTGGCCCTGGCCCTGGCCTGCGCAGTCGGTCCACGACGGCCGCTGCTGCGTTGGTGGCTGCACTGGCGGCGAATTGGCGCGCCGCTCTCGGCCCGGGAGCTGATGGCCATGGGCCTGTCCCCAGGTCCCGCCTTGGGGCGGCGCCTAACGGAACTGCGACAGCAACGGCTGGATCGCGAACGCCGTTGACCCGCAATCACCGAAGGAGGCTTCACACGGCTTCCCGTGTCGTGGGTCAGCCGTTCACCTGGAGGACGATGCCGTGTAGGTGCACCAAACGCGGGTAGGGTCTTGAACGTCATTTATGGCTTGAGATGTCCGCAGCGCCTTCGCCGATCCAAACCATCTGTTGCATAGGTGCTGGTTACGTGGGAGGTCCCACCATGGCGGTGATCGCCGACCGCTGCCCAGGCATCCAAGTCACCGTGGTGGATCTCAACGAGACCCGCATTGCGGCTTGGAATGACCCGGATTTGACCCGCTTGCCGGTGTACGAGCCCGGCCTGGATGCGGTGGTGGGCCGCACTCGCGGCCGCAATCTGCACTTCACCACCGAAGTGGATGGGGCGATCGCCGCGGCCGACATGGTTTTTCTCTCGGTCAACACGCCCACCAAAACGAGGGGCGTTGGCGCCGGCCAGGCCAGTGACCTGCGTTGGATCGAAGCCTCGGCTCGCCAGGTTGCCGCCGCGGCCACAGGCCACACCATCGTGGTTGAAAAGAGCACCCTGCCTGTCCGGACGGCGGAAGCCGTGAAAGCGATCCTCTCCTCCGCCCAGGGCAATGCCCATGGCACCAAGACGTTCAGCGTGCTCTCCAACCCAGAGTTCCTGGCGGAAGGCACCGCCATCCCGGATCTCGAAGATCCTGATCGGGTTCTGATCGGCGGCGAGGATGATCAAGCCATCGAAGCTCTGGCCTCCGTGTACGGCCACTGGGTCCATGATGATCGGATTCTGCGCACCAATATCTGGAGCAGTGAGCTTTCGAAGTTGACGGCGAATGCTTTCCTGGCTCAGCGCATCTCGTCGATCAACGCGATCGCTGCCCTGTGCGAATCCACCGGAGCCGACGTGCGCGAAGTCGCCAGAGCGATTGGGACCGACAGCCGCATCGGCCCCCGTTTCCTGCAGGCTGGTCCAGGCTTTGGCGGCAGCTGTTTCCAGAAGGATATTCTCAATCTCGTTTATCTCTGCCGCCATTATGGCCTTGAGGAAGTTGCGAACTACTGGGAATACGTTGTCAACCTCAACGACTGGCAGCAGCACCGGATTTCGCGATTGGTCGTCAGCAGTCTTTTCGGCACAGTAAGCGGCAAAAGACTTGCCATTCTTGGCTTCGCCTTCAAGGCCGACACCAATGACACGCGCGAGTCGCCGGCGATTCAGATCTGCCGTGATCTGATCGAGGAGGGAGCTGAGCTCGCCATCGTCGATCCCAAGGTGAGCGCCAGCCAGATCAGCCAGGACCTTGGACGTGAACCCTCTCAGCCAGGTGAGTCCCAAGGTCTGGCCGCTTCTGGCTGCTGGTTGCCGGTGGCCACGCCCCACGAGGCCGCTCGCGGGGCCGATGCGGTACTCATCCTCACCGAATGGCACGAATACAAGAGTCTCAACTGGTCCGAGATCGCCGCGCTCATGCGCCGTCCAGCCTGGTTGTTCGATGCTCGCGCCATCGCCGATGCCCAAGTGGCCAGGGCTGCGGGGTTGAATGTCTGGCGCGTCGGGGAGGGTTGAAGCATGGCTCCGACTCCCCCAAAACACCGCAATCTGGTCACTGGTGGTGCCGGCTTCCTCGGCTCCCATCTGATCGATCGTTTGATGCAGGCGGGTGAAGAGGTGATCTGCCTCGACAATTATTTCACCGGTCGCAAGGACAACATTCGCCACTGGCTCGGCCATCCCGATTTCGAACTGATCCGCCACGACGTGACCGAACCGATCCGCCTTGAAGTGGATCGCATCTGGCATCTGGCTTGTCCGGCCTCACCGGTTCACTACCAGTTCAATCCGATCAAGACCGCCAAGACCAGCTTCATTGGCACCTACAACATGCTGGGCCTGGCAAGGCGAGTGGGGGCCCGTCTACTGTTGGCCAGCACCAGTGAAGTGTATGGCGACCCCGAGCTGCATCCGCAGCCGGAAAGTTATCGCGGCTGTGTAAACACCATCGGCATCCGCTCCTGTTACGACGAAGGTAAGCGCATCGCTGAAACCCTCTGCTTCGACTACCAGCGGATGCATGGCACTGAGATTCGTGTGATGCGCATCTTCAACACCTATGGGCCACGCATGCTGCCGGATGATGGCCGTGTTGTCAGCAACTTCATCGTTCAGGCTCTGCAAGGCAAAGCGCTCACGCTGTATGGAGATGGCAACCAGACGCGCTCGTTCTGTTATGTCGATGACTTGATCGAAGGGATGATTCGGCTGATGAACGGCAAACACACCGGCCCCATCAACATCGGCAATCCCGGTGAGTTCACGATCCGGCAGCTGGCCGAACTGGTGCGGGACCGCATCAATCCTGGTCTGGAACTCGTCTGCCTGCCTCTACCCCAGGATGATCCGCTGCAACGCCAACCGGTGATCGAGCTGGCCCGCGCCGAGCTCGGTTGGGAACCGAAGGTGAACCTGACTGAAGGTCTGGCGCCCACCATCGCCTATTTCCGCGAGCGCCTCGCCAATGGGGCATGAGCCCGGAGGCTGATCCCTCCGAATTCCGTTCATCCTGGGGGCGACTGAGATCCGTGCGGACAAGGACGGGGCCAGCCACCACAACCAGGGAGCCGACGATCCCATCAGCTCCGATGTCGGCGCCCGCCAGCAGCCTCAAGGAAGCGAGCCACAACTTCTTCTCGACTGCCGCTCACCGGCCCTCAGGAGCGGTTGCGGGCCTCGCGCAAGCGGGCCAGCGGCAGCAGGCCAACGCAGAGCACGCCAATCAGGGGGCCGGGGGGCAGGTTGATGGCTGGGTGCAGGGCCAGGCCGAAGCCGGCGGTGCTGATCAGCAGGCCCAGCAGCGACGAGCGCAACAGCGCCTGGCGCAGGCTGGTGGCTCCCTGCAGCGCCAGCTGGGCCGGAGCGCCCATCAGGCCGATCACCAACACCACCCCCACAGCCGTCATGGCGCTGACGATCGTGAAGGCGGTGACCAGGGTGAGCAGCAGCCTCAGCCGCCGCACTGGCAGGCCCGCTCCGAGGGCTCCTCCGGGATCCACCCCGAGGAACACCAGGGCGTCGTAGCGCAGCAGCAGGAGTGCCAGCACCGCCGCCAGGGCCAAGGCGCCCCGCAGCAGGTCCAGCGGCGTCGCCGCCAGCAGATCTCCAAACAGCACCGCCTCCAGGTCCACGCGGATGTGCAGCAGGGGGATCAGCAGCACCCCCAGCCCCAGGAAGCCAGCCAGCACGGTGTTGAGCACAGCCTCATGGCCACCCTCCAGGGAGCGGCTGGATTCTCCGGGGCTGAGCCGTTCCGACAGCAACGCTCCGGCGATGCCGCTGAGGGCGCCCCCCAGGCTGGGCTCGATTCCCAGCGCCACGGCGACGGCCAATCCGGGCAGCACGGCGTGGGAGATCAGATTGGCCTGGAACAGCCTGCGTTGCACCAACAACAACGTGCCCACCAGAGGGCAGAGCAGACCGGTGAGCAGCGCCAGCAGCAGCGGCGTCAGCCACCAGAGCGGCGACAGGACGCTGGACACGGGCTCAGCCGCAGGCATGGGAGGCGATGCGCAGATCGCCAAGGGCCTTGCGCACGGCCGCCGGGGGGCCAGCCGCCAACAGCGTGTGGTCGAGGACCAGCACCTGGTCGTAGGCATCCAGGTCGCTGCCCCAATCGTGACTGCTGACCAGCAAGGTCAGTCCCGCATCGCGCAACTGGCCCATCACCTGCAGCAGGGCGGTGCGGGTGGGTGGGTCGATGGCGGCGCAGGGTTCATCCAGCAGCAACACGCTGCCCTGTTGCACCAGGGTGCGAGCCAGCAGGGCCCGTTGCTGCTGGCCGCCGGAGAGCTGATCCAGGCGGCGGTCGGCCAGGGAGGCCAGGCCCACCCGCTGCAGGGCCGCCTCCACATCGCAGCAGCCGTGGCGGGCGGCGCTGAGGCGGCCGAGGGCCACCAGATCCCGCACAGTGATCGGAAAGTGCCAGGCGATTTCGCTGCGCTGCGGCATCAGGGCCAGCCGTTGCCGGACGTCGCGGGCATCGAGGGCCACCCCATCGAGGCGCAGCTCGCCGCTGAGGCGCGGGATCAGGCCCACCAAGGCCTGCAGCAGGGTGCTCTTGCCGGCGCCATTGGGTCCGACCAGCGCCGTCAACGACGGGGTGGCGAGGCTGAAGCTGACCGCGTCAAGCACCCGGTGGGATCCGCGCCGCACGCTCAGGCCTGAGACATCCAGGGTCAGCGCAGCTCCCGCGAGTACCTCCAGGCTAGACGCGCCCCGATGGGAGAGTTTCTTTTGGGTGCCGCCGCGATCGGAGCGCTGATGACCATCAAGCGAGCGGGGCGCCGGCCGAGCCCCCAGCAGCGCAAGGGTCGGCAGAGCAGCCGCGACCTTGCGCCCCGCCGGGGCGACCGGGCGACCGGGGTCAGGCGGTGGCGCCTGGCGGCATCGGTGCTCCATGGTGACTGGAGCACCGCGCTGAGGCGTCTGGCACCGCTCGGCCTGGCGCTGCTGCTGCCCCTGGGGGGCTGCCTGGGGCAGCAGCGGCCGGGCGCGGGGCCGGGCTCTGCCGCATCGGGACTGCCGCGGGTGGTTGCCGCCGATGGCGTGCTCTGCGATCTGGTGCGCCGTTTGGCGGGCCGGGATCTGGCGGTGACCTGTCTGCTCGGCCCCGGCGAGGATCCCCACGCCTTCCGGCCGACACCCAGCCAGCGCCAGGCCTTGGCGCAGGCCTCCCTGGTGCTGATCAACGGCTACGGGCTGAGCCCCGCCTTGGAACGGATCTCCGGAGCGGTGGCTTTGGCGGAGCGGGCGGTGCCCCAGAGCCCCCGTCTCGAGGCTCCCCCCGCCACCTCCGTTGGCGCCGACCCCGTTCACGAGCACAAGCACGAGCACGAACACGAACACAGCCACAGTGGCGATCGGGATCCCCACGTGTGGCACGATCCGCAGCAGGCCCAGGCGCTGGTGCGGGCGGCGGCCCAACAACTGGCGGCATTGCGACCCGAGCGCCGCGCCGCCATCAGCGCCCGGGCGTTGCGGCTGGAGCGGTTGTTGGACGAACTGGATCGCTGGAACCGCCAGCAGTTGGCCACGATCCCTCCGACCGCGACGGGGCAGCGGCCCACCCTGGCCACGGGCCATCGCGCCGCCGCCAGCCTGGCCCGCCGCTACGGACTGGAGGAGCTGCCCGTGGTGGATGCCCACAGCAGCAGCGCCGTATTGCGGCCCGAGGCGTTGCAGGCCGTGCTGGCGGAACTGCGCCGCCGCCAGGTGCGCAGCCTGTTTGCCGAGCCAGGCCCGCCCCCTCGCGCCCTGTTGCGCATCAGCCGCATGGCTGGGGTGCCGATCAGCCCTGAGCCCCTGGTGCTCGATGGCCTGGCCCGCGGCTCCGCTGGCCCGCCAACGTTGATGGCCACGCTGGTGGCCAACACCTGCGCAATCAGTGCGGGGCTGGGGGGGCGTTGCGATCGCCCCGCTGGGGTTGGCCTGATCCAGCGTTGGCAAGCTGTGGGCGCCGCTGGCGTACCCGCAAGCGGGGAGAACTGACGGTCTCTCGACGGAGTGGCGCCGATCGACGGCCCGATGGGCGGCTGGATCGCGGCACGACTCAGGCGATCGCCTGGAGCAGCCGCAACCGCGGCAACATGTCGCGTTCGAATCCGGCCGCGATGGTGGTGATCTCCTGCCGCAGCGCCTCGTCCTGAAGCGGTTGTTCCTCCTTGCGCAAACTGCGTTGAAGCCGGGAGAGGTTGTCGGCCAAGGCTGCGGCCAAGGCATCTCCCTGGGCACCCTGCAACGCGGCGGGGAGCAGCAGGGCGATGTTTTGCAGCAGCTCCGGGGTGGGTGTCGGCTGACCGGACTGGCGCAGGCGCTCCTCCAGGCTGCCGATCGTGCGTGGGCCCTCGCTGAGACACCCCAGGCAGACATCGAACCAGGTGCTGTTGCCACGCACCTCACCCCAGGCGAGCTGGAAGCTGTAAGCGTCTTCCGACTGCGGTTCCGGGAGCGGGCTCTGCAGGATCAGCTCCAGGGAGCGCAGCCTGCGGTTGGCCTCACCAGTCCAGAGCGGATCACGGCCCTTCACGTAGACATCGCGCCGGAAGGCCTGATTGGTCAGCAGATCCCGCACCAGCTCGCGCCGACCCGGGTCGCTCTGTTGGCTCAGCAGCGGGCGGAACGGCTCTGGCAGCAGCCCCAGGAACCCCTCCGGCAGGCTGGCGGATCCCAGGAAATCCAGGTCTGAAGCTGCTGCCTGGCGGATCACCTGATCGGCGTACTGCGGTTGCCAATCGCTGTGGTTGTACTCGTGCAGCAGATAGGCGGGATCGAGACTCGCCATCATCTCGAACCGGTTGGCGAGATTGGGCTGGACCTGGGGGTAAATCGCTCCAGAAGTCTGCAGGTCGGCGAATAGCTTCATGGCAGCGTCGAGAGCGGGTTGGCCATCCCCCAGATGCTGTTGAAAATGCTTCACCGTGGCTTGAAACGGCAACATCGCCAACCAGCCAGGCTGACAGTTGTACGACACAGCAAACAAGCCCCCGGGCCGCAACGCGGCGGCCGCTGCCGAGAGCAGCTTGGCGCCCGTGCTGGGACTGACCCAGCCCAACACGCCGTGGGCCGTGACGATGTCGAATTCGCCCCAGTGAGGCGGCGGCTGTTGCTTGAGGGAATGGAAGTCCGCCAAAGCAAAGGTTGCATTGGCCAGGCCGCCCTCGCGGGCCAGGGCGCGACCATGAGCAATGTGCTCCGCCTTGAGATCCAGGCCGAGGAATTGGGCTTGCGGGTAGGTGGCGGCTTGCAGGCAGAGGCTGAAACCCTGGCCGCAGCCGAGTTCGAGGACGCGGAAGGGCTGATTCAGCTCTGGAGGCCGTTGGCTCTGCAGCAGTGCCACAAAGGCCAGCCGCTCCGGGCTGAATTCGGGATAGGCCCCGTAAGTGCATCCACGATCAAAAAGGACCAATCCAGATGGCCCCTTGGAAGGCCGGAGGGGAGCGTGGCGTGATCAGCTGAACTGCCCGATCAGCCGATGTCAGAGGCCCTGTCGACCTGCGCGGCCATACCGATCCTGCGGGGCAATTCGTTCACCCCTCAATCAGCACTGCGCTTTTCAGCGACCGTCCCAGCAGCTGTCCCAGCAACTGTTCGTGCAAATTCTCCTGCAGCTGAGTCATAGTATGGCCGGCGCGGGGCTGGTCTGAGCACAGACAATTGCCTGATCCGTCTCAGAGATTTTGGAGCCGCAGGGGTGGGGAAGCTGTGAGTGGCATTGTGTCCCGGGGGCCGCTTGCTGGGGTAGGTGCCGCGGGCGGCTCTTCAGCCTTGGGGATCCTTGTCGTTGGCTGACTCGCGCGGGTAGCGCTGGTTGAGCTGTTGCCGCTCGTATTCCAGGCAGAGCATCTCCAGGTGGTTGCAGGCCTGGGGGCGCAACGACGGATCCACCTGCTCCAGCACGCGCCCGGCGGGGACACGCATGCGCATCACCAAACTGAGGGCATCGAACAGGCGCACCTGGTCATTCACCCAGCCTTGATAATCCGCCGCCAGGTTGAGCAGGGTGTCTTCGCTGACGCGACCCTCGCCGATCTGCTGGCGCAGTTCCTGCACCTGGGCGAGCCGTGCCGAGCTCACGAGAGCATGGGCGGCCCCGAGGGCGGCCAGCGCGTCGGCCGCTTCGCGACGCAGCACCCGCAGGTCGTGGTTGAGCACGGCCTTCTCGATCGGGATCGGACGACGCAGGGCTGGGGTCAGGGGCGCGTCATCGGCCTGGTCCTGGCCCGGGTGCCCTTGGGGGCTCGAAGCGCTGTTCTCGGCCTGATCGGAGGCAGGCCTGGCTGCCGGGTCTCTGGCGAGATCGGTTGGCGGACCAGCTGCTATCGCCGCCAGCGCCTCCGACTCCAGCTGCGGCGGGGCCTGGCTCAAGCCAGCTGCGGCACTGGGGGGTTGGGCCTCCTGCAGAGGCGGAGCAGCCGATGGCGAGGCAACCTGATCGCCGCCGGCCGAAGCGGGATCCGCGGGGTTGGGGTCAACGCCCCCGAGCAGGGCTGGCACGGCTTCAACCGTGGGCGCGGCAACACCGTTGAGCAGCCTCTCTGCCCACCCCAGCAGCAAGCATCCGAGGCGCCGGCGCAGCGACTGGAGGAGGGGAATCATTGACGACCACAAGAATTCCCACCACTTTGGATCGCTTTGCCAGAAGCCGCTGTCTGGGAACCCACCAGAGCGATACGGGTCCCCGCTGCCATCCGGCCCACAGGATCCTGACCGCGCTCCGGCGGCCGCATCAGCACGATGGGCCGTTGATCAGGAGGGCCGCCCAGCCCCTGCCGGGGTCGTGTCTCCAGTCAATGGCCCAAGACGAATTCACGGTCGGCTGGCGCCGCTGCTGTGCACGCGGCACCCTGGAAACACCCCAACGGGTTCCCATGGCCGGGTCCCATCCATGGAGCGTGATGCTCACCACCTCGCGGCTGCGTCGCCCCCGCTGGCTGTCGGATAGCGGTCGCCTCACCTCAGACCCGCGTCGGGCCCTGCGCTTGATCTCCGCCGAGGTGGCCGCCCAGAGGCTGCAGGCCTTCATGCGCTTGCGGGGTTGGGAGCTGAGCCAGTTGGAGCGCTTCCAGCTGGTGCCGGCGCCTCAGCTGGAGGAGGTCAGGGAAGGCCAAGAGCCAACAAGGGGCGCAGCGGGTTGGCACAGTCGAGACCCGCGACGCCTGAGCGCTTGAACCCGACGCACACCAACGCGGTGGCTCGGCACCTCCCCATGTCTGGCCCAGTCAGCCATGCCGCCCTGGTGGCGGGTTTCGCGGGACTGACCAGGTGTCACACCCGCTGCAACGAGCATGGCTGCGCGAGCGGCGGCTCACAGCAAGGTCGCCGTGGCCCCCGGGGGATGACACTCCACGGGTAGATCCCGCAACAGACTGAAGTCGTCGAAGTCAAACCCCGGCCCCACCGCACAGCTCACCAGGCTCCAAGCGCCCAGGCTGCGGGCAGCCTGCCACCAGCCCGCGGGCGCCACCGCCATCGGCTCGGCGGCCTGGTCCCGCAGGGGGGCGTTCAACACACGCCGCAGCGGCGCTCCACCCTCAGGGGGCAGGCAGAACAGCTCCAAGGCGGAGCCATCGAGAAATTGCCAGGCCTCATCAGCGCCTTGCACCCGATGCCAGCGGCTGATCTGCCGCGCTTCCAGCAGAAACAGGATGGTGGTCAAGCCACTGCGCACGCCGCCATCCGCGCGGGTGACGTTCAGGGGGCTGCGGTGCCATTCCCGGTACCAGCCTCCTTCAGGGTGCGGCTGCAAGGCGAACCGCGCGATCAGCTCCTGGGCGGGCGGTTCCGGGGTGACGGGCATGGTGGTGGGCGTGTTGATTCTCCAGATCCATACTCAACACCTGTGATCGTGGCGCAAGGCTCGGCCAAGGTGAAGGATGGGGCCATCCCCTGCACGGGGCCTTCAAGATTCAGCGAGACGGCGCTGGAGAACGAAGCCCATCCCAGCGGCGCCCTGCACGGTCAGCATAGTTATCTGTGCCTCAAGCCCAACTTTGATAGGCGGCAATCGGTCCAGCCTGATGAAGAATTCCAGCTCCACCGTTCACGCCCAAGCCAGCCTTTTGGGGCCTCCTCGCGCGACCTGGAACCGGTTGTCCACCGCTGCCGAGCGTCCTGCCGAGCTTTTGGGGCGGTATAATCAAATTTGAACGGCAGCTCTCAGGCCCTACTACTTATGATCGCGCTCAGGCTTTTTGGCGACATTGTCAATCATCCAGCCAATCGCCAAGCCCGGATCAGTGCTTTCATGCGCGCCGCTCGCTGGCAGCTATCCAAGCGCCTGACGGGACGACCACTTGATATTTGCTATCACGGCAAACACCTCCGCTGCCATCCAGCCAGTCATTCGGCATCACGAGCCATTTACTTCTCATGCTTGCCTGATTACTGGGAAATGCGATTCATTCTCGATTATCTTCGCCCCGGCGATGCGTTTATTGATGTCGGAGCCAACGTCGGCCTTTATACAATCTTAGCGCTATCGGTCGTCGGTGATCAGGGACAGATTCATGCCTTTGAACCCAATCCTTTGGTGGCCGCGATGTTGCGTGAATCGATTGCCTTAAATTCTGCCGAGAATATCACGGTCCACGAAATTGGCCTGGCCGACACCGATGGGGTTGCGGCATTCTCCAGCGCAGGCGATGACTGCGTATCTCATATTGTTAGCTCCTCTGGAGATATCGGAACTCAGATCCCAATCTGTCGATTGGATCGACTGCTCCCCGAAGCTCCTTACGCCATGATGAAGCTCGATATTGAGGGTTACGAACCATTTGCAATTCGCGGAGCCTCGCAGTGGACCCAGAAGCAGATTCCCCCTGTCATGCTAGTTGAAATGGGGGGATACACTAAAAGATATGGAATACGCACGGATGAATTTGTCGAAGAACTGGATCAGATTGGTTATTTCACAGCAGTTTATAATCCAGAAAGCTGTCAAATACAGCCTTGCAAGCCGTGGGAAATTCCGTCCGATAATGTCCTCGCGATTGCAAAGGGTCGACAGGAGTTGATTGAGAAGCGGCTGCGCGAGAGAAGGCCTGCGTGAAGCAGTGCCACAGGCTCTCCACCGCCTTGGTCTTGCGCTGCAGGCTCCCTGCCATAGCCCAGAGATAACAGCACCAATCGTGCCAAGACCACCTGCTTAGCCAATCACCAGCGTTGAAGGCTTGCAAAATCGAGATCTCACTCCAGCAGCTGTTTGGACTTATGAAGGTATCTCCTTGCGCTTTGAGGAGCAGCTGGGTGGACCTCAAAGTTTCAGAGGTCAGTGGATCGCGAACCATGTGGTTTCCAAGTTGCTGCTTGCAATCACCAGAGCCCTTGAAGATCAGTTCCATGTCAATAGCCGAAATCTTCTCATCCTGGCCACAGCTTGTTCATTGATCTGGGAAGTCGTTGCTGAAGCACCATGTTGGAGCCTGGCATTCAGTGATGAAAGCTGGCCTGCCGCGTCTCGGGTTCCGGCATCGGGCCATCGAGGCTCTGGAACCAGGCCGCGGCCCTCTCGATGTCTTCGATCAGCTCATCGGCCATGTCGCGGCTGAGGCCGGCCCGCACCACAAAACGCAGCACCGCCATCGACTCGCAATCCTTCGGCAAGGTGTAGGCGGGGATCAGCCAGCCCCGTTCCCGCAGCTTGTCGGAAAGTTGGAACACGGTCCAGTTGCTGATGCTGGGATCCAGCTCCACCGCAAACACCGGCAATTGCCCCAGTGGATGACTGACCAGCCGCAGCGGAGGTAACGCCGCGATGCTATCGGCCAAGTGGCAGGCAATCGCCTCCAACACCGCCATGCGGTGCTGATATCCAGATCGACCCAGATGCAGGAAGTTGAAGTATTGGCCGATAACCTGGGCGCCCGGCCTGGAGAAGTTCATCCCGATCGTGGGCATCTCTCCTCCTAAATAGTTCACATTGAAGCGCAGCTCCTGGGGCAACTGGTCGTTATGGCGCCACAGGCACCAGCCCACGCCAGGGAGGACGCCACCATACTTGTGGCCGCTGGCATTGATCGAGACCACCCGTGGCAAACGAAAATCCCAGACCAGCTCAGGGCTATTGAACGGGGCCACAAACCCTCCCGAAGCCGCATCCACATGGATCGGGATGTTCAGCCCGGTGCGCTCCTACAGAAGATCGAGAGCCTTGTGCAACTCTTCAATCGGCTCGTAGCTGCCATCAAAGGTACTCCCGAGGATGCCAACCACCCCGATCGTGTTCTCATCACAGCGAGCGAGCGCCTCCTCCACCCCGAGCTGCAGGCGCTCTGGCGTGATCGGCACCAAGCGCGGCTCCACTTCGAAATAGGCGCAGAACTTATCCCAGCAGATCTGTGTATTGCTGCCCATCACCAGGTTCGGGCGGCTCAGCTCTTGCCCCGCGGCCAGGCGGCGCTGCCGCCAGTGCCACTTCATCACCAGCCCTCCCAACATGCAGGCCTCGCTGGAGCCGGTGGTTGAAGTGCCTACCGCCTGGTCGGGATCGGGGGCATTCCAGAGATCAGCGATGATGCGTAAGCAGCGCTCTTCCAGCTCGGCCGTTTGCGGATATTCATCTTTGTCAATGATATTCTTATCGGCACATTCCTCCATCAGGCGACGTGCCTCCGGCTCCATCCAGGTGCCTACAAAGGTCGCCAGATTGAGCCTGGCATTGCCATCCAACATCAGATGATCATGGATGAGTTCATAGGCCAGATCGGCATGAAGTCCTGCTGCTGAAAGCCGATCTCTGGGGATTTCGGCGGGCAGATTGGCAGCGGCGATCCTGGCGCTGAGCCCGGCATGGATTCCCAGGTTGGCAGCACGGCGACGGGCGGTCATGCGCGGCGATGCATCTGATCAACATTCAAGGTCATGGGTCCCCCTCTGTCAGGCAGCATCCCCACGACACATCGCGCTGGATTCGTTGCCGAATGAAGCGGAACTGGCAACACTGAAGCCGAGCTTGCAGTCCCCCATGGCTTTGTCATTTCGTTACAACACCTTTCTGCACGCCGAGGCCCCCGCCCCTGGCGCAGGCTTGCGGCTTGGCATTTGGCAGGGCAGCGGTACCGCCGCCACGCCGCAAGCCGTGCAGGAAAACCTGGAGCGGCTGAACCAGGTGGCCGGCTTGGCGGCGGTTCAGCAGGTGCAGCTGCTGGCCTTTCCGGAGCTCTACTTGAGTGGCTACATCGTCACCCCGGAGTTGGCGCGGCAGTTGGCCGAACCGGTGGATGGTCCGAGCCTGCGGCAGGTTGCCCAAGCGGCGCGGACCCACCGCCTGGCGATCGCCTGCCCTTACCCGGAGCGGGCCCTGGTGGGCAACGCGGAGCGGTTCTACGATTCCATCGCCCTATTCGACGCTGACGGCCAGCTGCTGCGCAACTACCGCAAGACCCATCTTTGGGGGCCAGACGAAAAACGCTGCTGGAACCCAGGCTATGAATTCCCGGAAGAGGGGCCTGCGTTCACGGTGCATCCTGTCAACGGCCTGCCGGTGGGGCTGCTCAATTGTTATGAGGCCGAATTTCCGGAACTGAGCCGGCGCGTTGCCCTCAATGGCGCCAAATTGATCTTGATTCCCACCGCCGCGGATGGGTTCGCGATCCTCAGCACCGGCGAGCGCACCGACCGCCCCTACCCGGATGTCTCCCGCACCCTGATCGTCTCCAACGCCATTCATAACAACTGCTTTGTGGCCTACGCCAACCGCTGCGGCGAGGAAACCGTGAATGGCAAAGTCATGGCTGGCTATCTGGGCAACAGCATCGTGGCGGGCCCCCACGGCGACATCCTGGCGGCGGCGCGGCACGAGCCCACGTTGCTGATCGCTGATTGCTGCCCGGGCGACTATGGCCCTTTGCATCCAGCCAACACCGACTACTTCGCTGATCGCCGACCCGAGCTCTATTGAAGCCTCAGCGACACCGCCGGGCTCTGCCGCTGGCGGCAGGAGCGGCGGTCTGAGCTGACACAGCTGGCCGAGACGGACCCAGGCGCACGGACTGTGCCGAGGGCGGAGATCCCGCACGCTGAGAACCACGTTGGCCGCGCGATTCGACATATCCTTCAACCCATCTCCACAACGAGCCATGAGCGCCGCCCCACTGCCCAGCTCCGAGCAACTGGCCCGCTACCTGGAGGCCCGTGGCGAGCTCGACAAACCCTGGATGTGGCATCTGCTGAGGATGGCCAAGCTCAAGGAAAGTCAACACACCATGCCGCCTGATGAGTATGTGGAGCGGCTGCGTGATGCCCATGCCGATCTGATGCGGCTCGGGGAGTTCTGGAAGGGGCGCGAGGCGGAGGTATTCGGAGGTCGTTATCAACCCTCCTCGCTGATTGAGCCGCTGCCCGGCAGCCCGGAGGATCGCTAATCAGCCTCGCCTGGTTCCTTCCCGATCGATCGAAACGCATTCCTTGACCAACCCCAGCGGCTCTCCAGCACCAACCCCCGCCACTGCCCGGGCACCCTCCAGCCCGGACGCGTGTCCCGACAGCCAGGCAACCCTGACTGACGAAGCGGTGGAGCGGTACGGCATGTCCGGGTTGATTCGCTTCACCCTGCTGAGCCTCTACTGCGCTTTGGTGTTGCCGTTGCCGTTTCTGGCTCCAGCAGCCTGGCGCCTGCCAGCTCTGCTGGCTCTGTTGCTGGGGGCCTTGCCGATTCTCGCCTTGCTGAGTGAACGGGTTGAGCTGAGCGGCAGCGGCCTGCGCGTGGGCTACCCCAACTGGAGTGGCTGGCTGCTGCGGCGCGGTTGGTCTCTGCCCTGGAGCGCCATCTCCGCGCTGACGCCCGTCACCACCAGCCAAGGGGGCAGGGTGTTTTACGTGCGAGTGAAGCCCGATCCAACCGAAGCTGCGGCAGGCCAGAAGACGGCCTATCTGTTGCCGCAACGGCTGGAGAAATTCGAGACCTTCTTGGCCAGCTTTACGCATTACACCGGTCTGAGCACCGCTCAGGTCAGGCGCTTGACCCCTGCCTGGACGTACCAAGTATTAGCCGTACTCTCCATACTCCTGTTGCTGGGTGAGCTCATCGCACTGGGTCGATCGTTGCTTTCAACCGGATTCAGCTGAGCCGGCTGGAGTTCATCGGCGCCACGAGCAGGTTGGGGGTCGTGTCTTCGTCCTGTGTTGGCAAGGTATCCAGACTGAAGCGATAGCCCTGTTGGCGCATCGTTTCAATACCACCACCTTCGCCGAGCCCAGCCTGTTCCAGTTTGCGGCGCAACGTGAGGACCTGCGTATCCACAGAGCGGGGGCCACCACTGAAGGGAGGCCAAGCCATCCGCAACAGCTCCTGGCGGCTTCTCACCACCCCCGGGGGCATCAACAGCGCACAGAGCAGGGCGAACTCCCGTGGGCTCAGCTCCACCGGTTGATCGCGCAGGGTCACCTGGCGTAGCAGCAGGTGGACTTCCAGCGGGCCCACACAAACGCGCTCCTGCAAGCCATTGCCGCTGCGGCGCAGCAGGGTGCGACAGCGGGCTGCCAGCTCTTCCAATCCGAAGGGCTTGCGCAGCACGTCATCGGCACCGGCATCAAGCAGGGACACCACAGGTTCGCTGCCGGAGCGGGCCGTGAGCACCATCACCGGGCAATGCAGCTGGGCAGCCAGTCGCAAGGCGGAGAACTCCTCCAAGAGCTCGGCGCTGACCAACAGATCGGGAGACTGCTCCTGACAGAGCTCAAGGGCTTCGCGAGCGGTGGCCACCGCCGCGGCCAGATGACCATCCTGGCGCAGCCTCTGCGCCAGGACAGTGCGCAGAGTGGAGTGGGGATCAACAACCAAAACCCTGCGAGGCGAGGACTCCTGGCTGCTGGGGGGGGCGTGGGCGGGAGTGTTCTGTTGGACCATGCGAATCGGTAACAGACCAAAGCAGGACGCGAACAGAACGCGCTTCGTAAACGAATGCTAACGGCGCTGTTCCACTTCACCGGGTATCAGGCGATGCCTTCCCAACCGTCCCAACCCCCCCGCACTCGCGGCGAAGGCCATCCCGTTGCACAATGGCAGCAGCGGCCCCAGGGCTGAGCACCATCCATGACAGCCCTTCAGCATCCCGACGCCATTCGTCACTTTCAGTCCCTGTGCGATGCCTGCCAGGAGCTGGCCCACCGTTTCCACGGACCCGCCGAGCTCAGGCTTTACGCCGATGGCTACCTGCACGCGCTCCGTCGCACCGGTGTGCTCGACCACCAATCCCAACGGCGGCTTGAGGAATTGATCGAGCGTTGGATCCTCGATCCCTCCTCGTTCGTGGGTCCCGATGGCGACCCTCGCACTCTCTACGAAGTCAGCCGCCACTAACCCTCTGGGTCAACCGTGCGGCGGCTGGGAGCTTCAGGAGCCGAGAACCACGGTCAGTTTTTCGCGCAGTTCACCGCTGTTGTACAGCTGGATGAGGATGTCGGAACCTCCGAGGAATTCCCCTTTCACGTAAACCTGGGGAATGGTGGGCCACTCCGAAAACTCCTTGATCCCTTGGCGGATCTCCATGTCGGCGAGCACGTCAAAGGTTTCAAAGGGAACGCCCACGGCATGCAGGATCTGCACCACATTGTTGGAGAAGCCGCACTGGGGCATCAGCTTCGTGCCCTTCATGAACACGAAAACAGGACTGCTGGCGATCAGAGATTCGATCCGCTGCTTGAGCTGGGCATCCATGGCAGAGAGGGCTGGTGGGCTCGATTAAGGAGTGGGGAGGGGCTGCAGAAGAGCCGCAAGGTGTCAGGCGGGAACGCTGGTTTCCAGGGCGAGGGCATGGATCGCCTCACTGGCCAGCTCCTGGCGCAGGGCGGCGTAGACCAACTGGTGCTGACGCACCAGGCTCAGCCCGGCAAAGGCTGAGGAGCTGACCTTGACCTGCAAATGATCGCCGCCGCCGGTGAGATCCTCCACATCGACACTGGCGTCGGGCAGAGCGCGGCGGATGGCCTGACGGACCTCGTCGGGTTGAACCATGCGGTGAGATGGGCCGCGATGTGACGGGCCTGGGAGACGTGAAACGAGCGGAATGTAATCGGCGCCGCGATCAGCTGCCGGAAGTAGCGCCGCCGGTCGGCGCTGGCGCGTTGTAGGGGGTGGAGACAAAGCCAAGCTCCAGCAGCTGCTGATAGGCGCGGCGTCCGGGATCGCTGGCGGGGGTCATGGTTTTGACCACCTCCACCAGCAGCGGCACTGCCACCTCGGGCTGGTTCTGGCGACGGAACAAGGCAGCCAGCCGCAGGTTGGCCTCCACCAGCAGCCCCAGGGTCTCGCGGCCCTTTTCATCCATTTCGCGCGGGATGCGGGCATCCAGGCCGCGGAAGGATCCGCTCAGATCGCGGTAGAACCCCAACAAGCGGCGGCTGGCATCGCGAGCTTGGTCATAGAGGCGCCGCGCTTCGGCCAGATTGCCGGCGGACACAGCCGCATCACCTTTCTGAAGCAGCGCCTGAATCGCGGCAAGATTGAACGGGCTGCCGGCCCCTTCGAGCACCTTGGGCTGATCGACCAAGGAAGGGGACTGGGCCAGGGAAGGGGCGACAGGGAGAACTGCCAGCAGGAGGGCCAGCAGCCAGGGGCCGCGCCGTTGGAGGCGCTGGCCAGACCCGGTCGACGCGCGAGCCCTCATTGGGTGTTTTGCCTGAGATGGCGCGACTCTACGGGGCTGTCCTCGGGGTCTCCAGGGCGCTTCGGGCCGCTTGCTCGGCCGACCGCATCGCCTCCACCAACTGCGCGTTGAAGGCGCGGGCCGCCTCCCGTCCCTGCCCGGATGGATGCAGCGGTTGGGCGAAGCTGAGCGCGGCCCGGTCCCCCCGGCGGGGCTTCGGATGGGTGTAGGCGATGCCCACCGGCACCACGCTGACCGAGACCCCCTGGCCCATCGCCAGAAGTGCCAGCCGGGCGAGACCCTGCTGCAGCGAAATCGGTGCGTCCGGTTCTCGAATGCCACCCTCTGGAAACACCACCAACTGCTGCTGGCCTGCCAGCAGATCAAGGGCGTAACGCAGGCTGGCCAGGGTGGGCCGACCCTGATCCACGGGGAAACAGCCCAGGCGGTGCAGGAACCACCCCTGGAGACCCAGCATCTCGTCCTTGGTGACCATGAAGCGGCAGTCGCGACCGCTGACGCGCCGGCCGGCTGCCAGAGGCAGCAGCAACGCGTCCCAACGGGAGCGATGGGTGGGGGCCAGCAGCACCGCCCCGGCCGATGGCAGGTGCTCACGGCCAAGCACCGTGATGCGTTCGAACCAAGCCGGCAGCACCAGGTCTTGGGTGAGCACCATGGCCAACGGCGCCAGCCAGGGGCTGATGCCGTTGCAGAGGCCGTGCTCGCGGGGCAGCGTCAAGGGCGCCTGCTCGTTCCTGGCCGCCAGCGACCTCAGGGGTTCCATCATCGCTGGGACCTGGGTCGACACCACCGGGCCGGTCAAGCAGGGGCGTTTCGAACGTAGACAGCTGCTGCCCCAGCTGCCGCGGGGCGAGGGGCAGTTGACCCGGCGGCCGATAGCGTCGTCGGCACCGCCCCCGCAGCCTCCCCCCGCATGGCCAGTCTTGGCGTCAACATCGACCATCTGGCCAATGTGCGCCAGGCCCGGCGCACCACCGAGCCCGATCCGGTCACCCATGCCCTGCTGGCGGAACTCGGCGGCGCCGATGGCATCACGGTGCATTTGCGCGAGGACCGGCGCCACATTCAGGACCGGGATGTGGAGCTGCTGCGGGCCACGGTGCGCACCCGGCTCAACCTGGAGATGGCCGTGACCGCTGAGATGGAAGCCATCGCCCTCAGGATCCGACCCGACATGGTGACCCTGGTGCCGGAACGTCGCGAGGAGGTCACCACCGAAGGGGGGCTGAACGTTCTCGCCCAACAGGCCGCGATCAGCACCCTGGTGGAACGGCTGCAGGGGGTCGGCATCGGCGTCAGCCTGTTCGTTGACCCCGATCCAGCGCAGTTGCGAACCTGCCGCGCCTGCGGGGCCCGCTGGGTGGAGCTGCACACCGGCCGCTACGCGGAGGCCAGCTGGGCCGATCAGCCCCAAGAGCTGGCCCGCCTGGAGGGCGCCACCTCCGAGGCCCGAGAGCTCGGCCTGCGGGTGAATGCCGGCCACGGCCTCACTTACCGCAACGTGGAGCCCGTGGCGGCCATTCCAGCGATGGAAGAGTTGAACATCGGCCATTCGATCATCGCCCGATCCCTGGCGGTGGGGCTGGAACAGGCGGTGCGGGAGATGCGGGCGTTGATCCAGAATCCGCGCCGCGAACCCCTGTTCGGCAGCCTGCGGCCCTGACCCCCCTCGCCATGACCACTTATCACTTTGTAGCCGCCAGCCAAGCGTTCCTTACCGTGGAGGAACCCCTGGAGGAGGTGCTGAGGGAGCGGCGCCGCAACTACGCCGAATCCGGCAAGCCGATCGATTTCTGGCTCCTGGAACGCCCGGCTTTTCTCGAACGCTCCGACATGGCGCCCGAGCTGGCCAGCGTGCCCCGTCCCGCCGCGGCGATCGTGTCGACCGACCCCAAGTTCATCACCTTCCTGAAGCTGCGCTTGGAGTTCGTGATGCGCGGCCAGTTTGAAACGCCCGATCAGGAGGCCGCCCTGGCCTGCCTGCCCTGAGGCGGCGGGAGCCCGCTCAGAACAAGCCCAAAAAGCGCTTCGGCCGGGGCGTCTCAGGCCCCTGGCGCCCCTGGCCGCCGTCCTGCTGATAGCGGGGCGGGGTATCGCCGATGGTGAGCAGGGCCTGCTTGTTCTTCCACCAGATCCAATCGCGGATGGGGGGCGTGTCCAGCAGATCCCGCCGGGTGAGCCCCAGGCCCAGCCGGTTGGAGGCGTCCAGCAGCACCTCCACCATGGCCTCGCCATCGGGGCAGCGGGCCAGGGCTTCGTTGGTGCGCTTGGCCCCGTTCAGCGCTTTCACCAGCAGCCCGACCCGGCGATCAACGCTCAAGGTTTTCGGATCCATCGGACCGATGCCGCGAGCCGGAACCGTATCAGGGTTGCTCGGAGGACCCCATTCCGGTCCGACGGATGACAACAATGCGTGATCTGGGTCACAATGGCTTGGACGCACCCCTTTATGTCGTCCCGAAGCCGCATTCAGCGCCACTGGGTCATCGGTGACGTCCATGGTTGTGCTGACGCGCTCCAGGACCTCCTCATGCGCCTGCCCCGCTCCGATCACCTCATCCTGTGCGGGGATGTGATCAACCGGGGGCCCCGCATTCCCGCAGCCCTGAAGCTGGTTTGGTCCTTGGTGCGCCGAGGTCGCGCCACCTGGCTGATGGGCAACCATGAGCGCGCTCTGGTCAACGCCCTGCGCCTCGGCGGCTGGCAGACCGCCGCCGAACTCGCCGGGTGTGACACCTACCGCCAGCTGGGGGATCGCCGCTGCCGTCAGTGGCTGCCACGCCTCAGCGCCCTGCCTCTGGCCTTCTGGGGCCGTGGCTGGGTCGCCACCCACGCCGGCTTGGATCCATTGTCGTGGCAGCCCGATCTCACCATCCGCACGCCCTTCTGGGAGGCCTATGACGGCCGATTCGGCGAGGTGATCGTGGGCCACACCCCTGCCCCCGGGGTGCGTCGGCTCGGCCGCCACATCGTGCAGATCGATACGGGCGCCTGCTATGGCGGCCTGCTCAGCGCCTACTGCCCCGAGACCGGCGACGTGGAACAGGTGCCGGGTCTCACCGGCACCCGCGTGTCGGCTTTGCCGCATCAAGCCTCCATTTCCGCCACCCTGGCCCCGTCTCTCGCCGGCTTGGTCGCCGCGGCCCCGCGCTAGCCCATTGCACTCCGCGGCCCCGCCGTGCTGATCGTTTACCGCGGCAATCGGGCCGAAATCCTGGCCGACCTTCTGGCGGAGCAGCTGCGGCTCACCCCCCCCGATCCGTTCACCACGGTGGCGGTGATCGTGAACACCTGGCCCACCTGCCGCTGGCTGAGCGAACAACTGGCCGGCCGTCTGGGGGGCATCAGCGCCAATCTGCGCTTCCCGTTCCCCAGCTCCAGCCTGCGCGCCGTGGTGCAGCAGCTCTGCCTGGAGGAGGAGCTGGGCGGCCCGGCCAGCGGCGCCGCAGAGGCCGCGCCGGCGCGGGACAGCGATCCCTGGCGCGCCCAGCGGCTGGTCTGGTCTGTGCTGCACGCCCTGCCCCGCTTCCAGCGGGAGCTCGCCGAGCAGGACCATCCGGCGGCGGCGCTGCTGCGCCCCCTGCTCGAACCCGAGGGCGGCGGGGCGACGCTGCGGCTGGCCACCTGGCAGACCGCCCGCGCCATCGCCGATGCCTTCGACGACTACGGCCTCTACCGCCCGGCCATGCTGCGGGCCTGGCAGGAGGGGCGCGCGCTCAATGGTCGCGGCGATCCCCTGCCGGACGCCCAGCGCTGGCAACTGCGCTTGTTCCGGCTGCTGTGCGCCGAGCTGGACGGCGAACCCCACGGGCTGCAGGTGCTCCGGGCGATCCGGTTGCTGGAGCGCCAGGCGCCGCCTCCGGAGGCGCTCGCACCCCTGGGCCATCACCTGCGCCTGTTCGGCCTCAGCAGCATGGCGCCCATCCAGGTGCGCTTGCTGGAGGCTCTGGCCCGCCATCTGCCGGTGGAGCTCTATCTGTTGAGCCCCTGCGCCGATCTTTGGCAGCGCTGCGCGGACCGCCGCCTGGAGCTCAGCGATGCCCTGGCCTGCGCGCTGCCCCTGGAGCAGGACTGGCTGCTGCGGGCCCCTGGACTGGAGGCCCGGTTTGGCCGACTCGGCAGCGAGTTTCAGCAGTTGCTGGAGGGCTGCGAGGGGGTGGGCGATGGCAGCGCTCCGGACCGGGACCTGTTCTTCCTCGCCGCCACGGCGGCGTGCGGCTCAAGCCCAAGCCCAGACCCGGCCGTGGGTCCGAGCCTGCTGGCCCAGCTGCAGGAGCAGCTCGCCGCTCCTAGCCGCTGGCCGCGGCTCAGCCTCCCCCGCCGCGATCAATCCCTGGAATTCCACGCCTGCCCCGGGCCGCTGCGCCAGGTGCAGGTGGTTCGCGACCGGGTGCTGCAGCTGCTCGCCGCCGATCCCAGCCTCGAACCCCGCCACATCCTGGTGATGACGCCGGAGGTGGATCGCTTCGCGCCGCTGGTGGCCGCGGTGTTCTCCGACAGCGACGCCACCGGCGTGGAGCTGCCCTGGCGGCTCACGGACCGCAGCCAGCAGAGCGACACCGGCGTGGCCCGGGGCCTGCTGGAGCTGCTGCGGCTGGCCGCCGATCGGCTCACGGCCAGCGGCCTGGAGCGGCTGCTGCAGTGCCGGCCGCTGTTGCAAGCCTTCGCTCTCAACCCCGCCCAAGCCAACGAGCTCTGCGCGCTGCTGCAGCGGGTTGGCTTCCGCTGGGGCCTCGATGGTGAGGAGCGCGGCGGCGGCGCCGAACACAGCCTCAGCTGGGCCATCGATCGGCTGCTGCTGGGCTTGGTGCTGCCCGCCACGCCTGGCCTGGCGCCGTCCGAAACCGCCCCCTTTCGTTGCGATGTGGCGCTCGAGACCCTGGGCCGCTGGCTGGCGCTGCTGCAGCGGCTCAGCCACTGGTTGCGACAGCTGCGCCGACCAGCGCAACCCCCGGGCTGGGCTGAGCGGCTGCAAGCGCTGCTGCCGGACCTGTTCGGCGATGGCGGCGAGGACGCCTGGGAGCTGCCGCTGCTCCACGCTGCCCTGGCCGATTGGTTGGAGGCCAGCGCTGGCGAGCTGCCGCCCCTGGAGGTCGGCGTGGTGGCGGCGGTGCTGGAGGAGTCGCTGGCGGCCGACAGCGGTCGCTTCGGCCATCGCAGCGGCGCCCTCACCATCAGCGCCCTGGAGCCGATGCGGGCCATCCCCCACCGGGTGATCGTGCTGATGGGGCTGGAGGCCCAGGCCTTCCCCCGCCAGGGACAACGGCCCAGTTTCCATTTGATGGATCAGCAACGCCGCCTCGGCGATCCGGATCCTGCCGATCAGGACCGCTATGCCTTGCTGGAGGCGCTGCTCTCGGCCCGAGACCATCTGTTGCTCTGCTGGAGCAACCGCGATGACCGCACCGGCGCCGAGCTGCAGCCGGCCAGTCCGGTGCGCCAGTGGCTGCAGTGGTTGGCGGGGGAACTGCCGCCGGGCGAAGCCGATCGCCTGATCGTGACCCACGCCGCCAGCCCCCTGGATCCGGCCGAGTTCCAGCCGGGCGACCAGGGCCGCCCGCCGGCCAGCAGCGATCGGCGCCTGCTGCGCACGTTGCGCCTGTTGCGCGATGCGCCTCCCGCCGCCGCCGGCGCCCTGGTGGATCGGGCCATGCCGGAACCCGTCTCCGCCTCAGCCCCTGCCGTTGGCGCGGAGCCGCCGCCCTCGCCGGCGAAGGCCTATGAGGACCTGCGCCTGTGGTGTCGCGAACCGCAGCGGCAGTGGTTGCGGCAGCTGGGCCTGCGGCCCTCGGAGTGGCTGCAGGCGCTGGATGACCTCGAGAACCTGGAGCTGGCCGAACAACAGCGGGCCCAGCTGTTGCGCGATCAGCTGGAGGCCGACCTGGAGGTCTCGGCGTTGACCAGCCTGGTTTCCGGTCCGCTCGCTGGGGCGTTGGCCCCAGACCCGCTGGCAGCAGCCGATGCGGCAGCGGATGACCCGGCCTTCTGGCTGACGCAGCACCGCGGCCAGGGCCTGTTGCCGCCGGGGACGGCGGCGCGGCTGGAGGCGCGGCTGCTGCGGCAGCGCTGGAGCAGCCTGCGGCGCTGCCTCACCGACCTCGGCCCCGCCAGCGAACGACGGCTGCGATGGGGCGGCCTGGAGGCCACCACGCGCTGGCGGGGCCAGCACCTGGTGCAGGTGCAGGTGAGCAAGCCGAAGGCGCCGGATCTGATGGAGCTGTGGTTGCAACTGCTGCTGGCCAGCGCCGCGGCTGGCGGCGCCTCAGCCGGGACCAGCTCAGCAGCTCCTGCAGCTGGCGGTTCGGCAACTGGAGGGGACGCATCGGTCTGGGGCATGGCCGCTGCCGCCCCTGCTGGCCCGGCCGCCAAACGCCCCTCCGGCGCGATCTTGATCGCCCGCGACGGCAACCTGCTGCAACCGGTCTTGACCCTGACCCCCCCCGCGCCCGATCAGGCCGCGGCCGAGTTGGAGGGGCTGATGCGGCGGCGCCAGAGCTGGCGGGAGCGCTGTTGGCCGGTGCCGCCTCGCACAGGCTGGGCCTATGTGGAGGCGGAGGCCAAACGTCCAGGCCAGGGCTGGCAGCGGGCTGGCGCCTGCTGGGAGGGCTCATCCCACAGCCCGGGAGAACGGCAACGGCCCGAGATGGTGGTCTGCTTCGGCGCCGACCGTCCGGCCGCCTCGTTGCTGGCGGGAGAGTTCGCGGAACTGGCCACGGCGTTCTATGGCCCCTTGAGCGAGGCCCAGGCATGACCGCCGCAACCTCCAGCCGCCTCGGGGCCGAGGCGCCCTTCGAGGCCAATGCCTTCCCCCTCGATCCGGGCATCCGCCTGCTTGAGGCGAGCGCCGGCACCGGCAAGACCTTTGCCCTGGCCCATCTGGTGCTGCGGTTGGTGAGCGAAGGCGGCCATCGGATCCGCTCCCTGCTGGTGGTGACCTTCACCGAGGCGGCGGCGGCGGAGCTGCGCGATCGCATCGCCACCCGCCTGCAGCAGGCGCTGTCGGGCTTGGAGGGTCGGCCTGGGTGGCAGCCGCCGGACAGGGTGCTGGCCGACTGGCTGGCCCGCCAGCCCGATCCCGAGATCCGGCGGCGCTGGTTGGGTCAGCTGCTGCTGGCCCTCGAGGAGCTCGACGGCGCCGACATCACCACCATCCACGGCTTCTGTCGCCGCAGCCTGGCGCGCCAGGCGTTGCAGGCGGGCCTGCCACCCCAGCTGCCGCTCGAGACCGACCCGGAGCCGCTGCTGGCCCAGGTGGCGCACGACTACTGGCAGATGCAGGTGCTGGCCCTGCCCCTGCATCTGCTGGCGGGCCTGCGCCGGGCCGGCCTGTCACCCGAGGCCCTGCGGGAGGTGCTGCGGCAGCTGGATGGCGATCCGGCCCTGGAGCTGGAGCCGCTGCCCGCAGCGATCACGGCGGACACGGGCCTGGCTGATCTGCTGCCACCGCAATGGCTGCGCTGGCGCGAGCGGTTCCTGGCGCGCTGGTCCGACCAGGGCCGTGCTCTGCAGCAGGCGTTCTGCGCAGCCGCCCAGCACTGGCGCGAGCTGGGCTTCAGCAAGACCGGCTCGTACAGCGCCAAACCCCGCAGCGATCGGGTGGCGGAGCTGGAGGCCTGGCTGGTCCGCCAGACCGAGAGGGGGTTGAGCTCGGCGACGCAGGGCGATGCAGGGCCGGCTGACACCGGGCTGGATGACGGGCTGGGTGAAGGCGAACTCGGTTATGAGGCCGTGCGCGAGCAGAAGTTGCTGGGCGATTACTTCCACCCCGGCGCCTTCAGCCATCAGGCCCGGCAGGTTGAAGGGGACTCGCCGCCCCCGAGCCTGCCCCAACCCGAGCTGTTGGAGGCGATCGCCGACCTGGTGGATGGCCCGGCCCAGCTGCTGCTGCTGCATGCCTGCCACTGGGGCCGGCGGGAGCTGCGGCGGCGGCGCCAGCGGGCTGGGGTGACCAGCTTCGCCCAACTGCTGGAGGCCCTCGATCCCGGAGCGGACGCCGAGGCGCCCGGCGCCCTGCTGGGGGGCGTGGCCGAGCGCTACGCCGTGGCCCTGATCGATGAGTTTCAGGACACCGATCCGGTGCAATGGCGCATCCTGCGGCTGGCCTTTGGCGGCGGCAGCCATCGGCTGGTGATGGTGGGCGATCCCAAGCAGGCCATCTACCGTTTCCGCGGCGGCGACCTGCCCACCTACCTGGCGGCCCGCGACCGGGCTGACGCCTGCCTGGGGTTGCGCCAGAACCGCCGCTCCAGCGCGGCCCTGATCGCCGCCCTCAACGGCCTGATGGCCGGGCCGCTGGAGGGGGATGGTCAGGGACTGCCCCGCTCCGGGCTGGCGGTGCCGCCGGTGGAGGCGGCGGCCGATCTGGAGGTGCTCAGCGCCGATGGCCAGGCCGTGGCACCGGTGCGGTTGCTCTGGCTGGGGGGGGACCGGGCGGCTGGCGTCCGGTTGCCCTCCCGCTCCAGCCTGGAGGCGGAGCTGCCGGCCCGCATCGCCGCGGCGGTGTGCCGGCTGCTCGGCCAGGGCCTGGTGCTGCGCCAGGGGGAGGAGCGGCGACCGCTGCGGCGCGAGCACCTCTGCATCCTGGTGTCAACCCACAACCAAGCGGAGAGCCTGCGGGCTGCCCTCGAAGCTCGGGGCCTGGCCAGCCGTCTGGTGAGCAAGGCGGACGTGTTCGCCTCTCCCGCCGCCCTGGCCCTGCAGCGGCTGCTGGACGCCCTGGCCGATCCCACCGACCGTGGTCGGCTGCGCCTGCTGGCCGCCTCGCCGCTGCTGGCCTGGAGCGCGGCCCGCATCGCCAGCACCGACGATCAGGGCTGGAGCGAGCTGGCCAGCGAACTGGAACGGCTGGCTCGCCGCCTGCACCGTGGCGGCCCGATCGGCGTGATCAATGCCCTGCTCGACAGCGAGGCCCTGGCCCGCCTGGCCCTGGGGGGGCGACTGCTGGCGGATCTGCAGCAGCTGGCGACGCTGGTGCAGGAGCGCCTCCATGCCGATCAGCTGGGCCCGGCGGCGGCGGCGGACTGGCTGCGGCGCCTGCGCCTCGATCCCGATCGCCTCGTGCCGGAGGAGCACCAGGCCCACAGCGACCGGGTCGATGGCGCCATCGCCGTGGTGACCGTGCATCGCAGCAAGGGCTTGGAGTTTCCCGTGGTGCTGTGCCCGTACCTGTGGCAGGCGCCCGGGGGCGGTCAGCGCCGCCTGGCCCTGCGTTGGCAGCCCTCGAACAACGCAGCGCCGCGGCTCAGCCTGCATGGCGATCGCCGCTGGGGCCCGGGTTGGCAGGCAGCGCGCCAAACCCGCCTGGCGGAGGAAGCGGAACGAGAACGGCTGGCCTATGTGGCCGTGACCCGGGCCCGCCAGCTGTTGCTGCTGGCCTGGGCTCCGGCGGCGGAGCAGGCCTGCAATCCCCTGCGGCCCTGGCTGCTGCCCCGGGAGCCGCTGGCGATCGGCGAGCCCCAGGAGGGCAGCGAGCGCAGCGATGGCGACTGGCGCCAAGCCATTGACGACGCCATCGCCGCCCGCCGGCTGCCGATCCAGCTGGAGGATGCGCCGCCGCCGGACGATCCGATCCAGGCGCCGCCGTCGCCGCCCACCGACCAGCGCTGGAGTTGCGGGCCGGTGCCGCGGCGGCGCCTGGACAGCCTCTGGGGCCGCAGCAGCTACACCAGCTGGACCCGGGACAGCCATGGCGCCGCCGAGCCTGCCAGCAGCGGCGACGAGGGCCGCGATGAGGGCCGCGACACCGCCGATCCGTCAGGGGACTGGTTGGAGACGTTCGCAGGGGCCGAGCGGCCTGACCTGGAGTTCCTGGCCGACCCGGGGGCGAAGCTGGCGCAGGATCGCGCGGCCGTGCCGGCGGCTGACGGAGGATCGCCGGGCCTGCTGGCAGCGGGCCGTGAGGCCGGTGGCTCGGCAGGCGAGGGGGCTGACCAGACACCGGGCGCGGCTCCCGGTCTGGGTCCTGCCGCCGCGGCGGCCGCAACCAGCGCCGGTCCCGCCATGGCAGCGGCGGCCGGCGCCTCCGGGGGCAGCGGGGCCCCTTCGGCCAACGCGGGGCCGCGCTCGCGCCTGGAATGGCCTCGCCAGGGTCCGCTGGCCCAATTCCCCAGGGGCAGCGGGCCTGGCGACTGCCTGCACCGGATCCTGGAGCAGCTGGACTACCAACAGGCGATGGACGCCCGCGAGAACCGCCTGGTGGCCGAGCGGGAGCTGCGGCGGGGCGGATTCCTCGACCAGCCGCTGGAGCCCCTGCGGCAAGGGCTGGAGCAGCTGCGCCTCACCCCCTTCGGCGGCGACCTCGGCGCTTGGTGCCTGGCCAGGCTGCCGCGCGGCCAACGGCTCAACGAGCTGGCCTTCGATCTCACCCTGGACCTGGTGCGGGCCGCCGATCTGGCGGCGGTGTTCGCCGCCTATCCCGGCGGCTGTTGTGATGCCGCCTACGCCGAGCGGCTGGCGGCCCTGCCGGTGGCGAGCCGGGGCTTTCTCACCGGCTCGATCGACCTGACCTGCCCGATTCCTCACCGCGATGGTTCGGTTCGTTGGTGGGTGATCGATTGGAAGAGCAACTGGCTGGGCGAGCGGGATGGCGATGGCCAGCCCCTGGCCTGCGGACCTCTCCATTACCAGAGGGGCGCCATGACCGAGCTGATGCTGGGCTGTCATTACCCTCTACAGGCCCATCTTTATCTCGTGGCCCTGCACCGATATCTGCGCTGGCGCCTACCCGGTTATGCGCCGGAGCGGCATCTGGGCGGCTATGCCTATGTGTTCCTGCGCGGCGTGCCAGGTCCGCTGGCGGGCCTCGGTGCTGGTGCTGGCCCTGGAGGTGGAGATCTTGGAAGTGGCGATCTGGGAAGTGGCGATCTGGGCGGGGGCACCGACGTGCCGGGGGTCTTCCTGGAGCGGCCGCCGCTGCCGCGGTTGCTGGCCTTGGAGCGGCTGTTCGCCGGAACCCAGCCCCAGGGGGCGCCATGACGCCCGCTCCGAGTCCTGCCGCACCGATGGAGGAAGGGGGCTGGCTGGCCCCCCTGGCGGGCTCCCTGGCCGAGGCTTTGCCACGCCTGTATGGCGAACCGCTCGACCCGTTGGTGCGGGAGGTGATCCTGGCGCTGGCGGCGGGCTTGGGCCAGGGCCTGCTGGAGCTGCCGCTGCGCGGTCCGGCGCCTGAGGGGATCACTGCGGCGGTCTGGCCGGAGGGTCATCGGCAGGCCCTGGGCCGCAGCCGTCTCAGCCGGGAGCCCGATGGCCCCTTGATGCTCTCGGACGCGGCGGTGGCCTGGCGGCGCTGGCGCGACCAGCGGGATCGGCTGCTCGCCGAGCTGCTCGCCCGAGCCGAGCGCCCGCCGGCCTGGGCCGGCCAGGACGCGCTCCCGGGTATGGACATGGCTCCCGGCTTCGGCGTGGCCAGTGCCTTAGCCCCAGCCGCGGAGAGCACCGCTCCCGCCGCGAACGCTGCCGCCGCCAGCACCGTCCCGCAGCCTGGCGGCATGGCCCCCGGCGGCCCCTCCAGGCGAGCGCGACGCCAGGCTGAGGGGCCCAGCTCCGGCCAGCTGTCGCTGCTGCCGGAGGCTGGCGCCGCAGCGCCGCAGGCTCAACCCAGCGCGCCGACCCTGGCGATCGCGGACGGGCTGCCTCCGTTCGATCCCCAGCAGCTGCAGGCGGTGGCGGCCCTGGGGCGCCATGGGCTGGTGCTGCTGGAGGGCGGCCCGGGCACCGGCAAGACCAGCACCGTGCGCGGCTTGCTGGCCGCACTGCGCCGCCACCACCCCCAGGCCCGCGTCCAGCTGGCCGCCCCCCCCGGCAAGGCGGCGGCCCGACTGCGCGGCGCTTGCGGCGGCCAGGAGCCTTGCACCACCTTGCATCGGTTGCTGGAAAGCCGCGGCGACCAGTTCGGCCGCAACCGTCGCAACCCGCTGGAGCTGGATCTGTTGGTGGTGGATGAGATGTCAATGGTGGATCAGGGCCTGATGGCCGCTCTGCTGGAGGCGTTGCCAGCCAGCTGCCAGCTGGTGCTCGTGGGCGATGCCGCCCAGCTGCCGCCGATCGCGCCGGGGGCGGTGCTGCGGGAGCTACAGCACGCGGCCGTGCGTCAGCGCCTTGGCTCAGCTGCGGTGACCCTGACCCGGGTGCACCGCAATGCCGGCAGCATCGCCGCCGTTGCGGCCCGTTTGCGCGAGGGGCTCGAGGGTGAGGTGCCCCCCCTGGCCCTGGTGCGGCCACTGCTGGAGCGCCTTGGCCCCGACGACAACCTCAACTGGCAGGAGGCGGACAGCGCCGCGCCTCCGGCGGCGGCGTTGGCGGCGGCCCGGCGGCAGCAGCAGCGGTTGGCGACCCTGGCGCGCCGCTGGCAGGAGGCGCATGAGCAGGACCGGGCCACCTGGCAACAGCAGCTCCTGCAGGAGCGCGAGCGGTTGCTGCTGCTCACGCCGCGGCGGCGCGGCCGCTGGGGGGTGGAGGGGCTGCATCAGCAGCTGCTGGGCGAGCTGGCCCAGCGACCCGCCGAGCAGTGGCCCAGCGGCACCCCCGTGCTCTGCTGCCGCAATCTGCCGGAGCTGGGGCTGGCCAACGGCGATCTCGGCGTGCTGGTGGGTCCGGAGCAGGCGCCTCCGCAGCGCCGCCTGCTGTTCGAGGCTGCCGGCACGGCGGGGGAGATCCGGCTGCTGCATCCCGCCCTGCTGGCCGGTGCGGTGGAGCCGGCCTTGGCACTGACCGTGCACAAGGCTCAGGGCAGCGAAGCGGAGGCGGTGATCGTGCTGCTGGCCGCCGCGGACGCGATCGACGGCCGCTTGCTCTACACCGCCCTCACCCGAGCTCGGCGACGGGCGCTGCTGATCACCGGGCGGGAGCGCTTTGCCGACCCCGCCATCGCTTCCGGCTGCGGTGGCGACTGAGGCAGGGGGAAGGCCCCAACCGTTCAAAACCCAAGCCCCGCGGTTCGCCACAAGGTCAGACCAGATCAGATCAGGCCTGGTCAGGTCAGGTCAGACCAAACCAGACCAGGCAAGGGTTGGAGCACCAACCGCCGCGCCCCTGATCGCTCCGTACCCGAGTTCGCGGTGACGTCGGAGCAACCTCCAGGTGCTGCTGGGTTGAAGCCATTCCCCTCGCTGGGCCCGATTGCTGCCAGCGACGGGTCATTCGAAACAAGGAGACGGCTTGTCGGTTGGTCGTGAAGGCCCAGGTTCCCAGCGCTCTGGCGCCGCCAGCCGGGTTCTGTACGTTGAGCGCACAGCGCGCCCGGCGATTCTCCGGCCTGCCCCTTGTCTGATCCACGCTGTCGCCCTCTCCCCGCCTCCCTGGCCGCCCTCTTGCTGGGCAGCCTGTGGAGTGCCGTGGCCCTGCCGGCCAGCGCCTCCAGCCCGGCGGCCTGGAAGGAGTACGGCCAGAAGGTGAAGAGCCGCTGCCTGCCCGCCAGCAGCCTCAAGGGAGCCAAGCCGATCGGGGAGCGGCTCGATCTGCCCGCACCATCCCCCGACGGGTCGCTGATCAGTGTCTTGATGCTGGAGGGGGTCGCCCCCCAGGCGTTCCGTCAGGGCGCGCGCCTGCGCGAGCTTTGTCTCTACGACCAACGCAGCGGCCAGGCGCGGGTGGCCGAGGCCGACGCCTTGCTGGCGCCGCGCAAGCCGTGAGAAGCGTTCCATGACGGAGGCTGAACAAGCTGAGTCTGAACAAGCTGGGGCTGGACAAGCCCCGCGTTCGCGGAGGGAACGACCGAGCCGCCATGTCGCCGGGCTGGGGCTCGCCGTTCTGGTCAGCAGCTGCCCGGTCTGGCTGCCCCATGCCGAGGCGGCTCCCTTGGCTGATGCAGCGGCGCAAGCCGGCTCGCCCCCCAGGGCCGGCTCGGCGGGATCTCCAGGCGCGAACGGAGTGATCAGCTGCCAGGCGGCCCACACCACCCTCGCCATGCAGGAGTGCCTGGGCCGCCAGCTGCTGCAGGCGGATCAGGAGCTGGAGCGCTATCTGGAGCGGGCGCAGCGACGCCTGAGCGCTGAGCAAGATCGGCCGGCCGGCGCCCTCTCCCGGGCCGCCGCCGAGTTGGCGGCCAGCCAGCAGAGCTGGCAGCGCAGCCGCGACCGGTATTGCCAGGCGCTTTGGAGCTTCTGGAGCGGGGGCACGATTCGCGGGCCGATGCTGCTGTCCTGCCGCATCGCCTTGGCCCGCGAGCGCCAGCGCCGGATCTGGCTCGATTTTCTGTCCTTCGCCGATGGCAGCCCGCCGCTGTTGCCCGAACCGCCGGCTGGCGCCAGCGATTCCCGGCCTTGAGCGCGCGGCGTGCGGAGGCCGGATCGCCACCGCTGCTGGCCAGCCCGCTCAACGGATGGGCTCTCCTGGCGTGGGGGCCTCTGCGGCGCCGGGCTCCAGCCGGTTGAGACGGGCATCGAGTTCCTGCACCGCCCGAATCAGCACCGGCACCAGACCGGTGTAGTCGAGCCCCAGTTCGCCGTTGGGGCCCACATCCGCCACCAGCTCCGGCAGCACCTGGCGCACCTCCTGGGCCAGCAGGCCCAGCTGGCGGCCCGACAGCTCGCCGCTGGCCTCGCCGCTGGCCTCGCCGCGGGCCTGGTGCCCTGCTGGATCGCGAGGTCCGGGGCTGCTCGGCAGGCCGAACGCTTGGCCCGAAAGGGGCTGAGGCGCTCGGGAACCGCTGGCGTCCGCCAGCGGTTCACGCCAGCGGTAGGCCCGAGGCTCCAGCCGGCGCAACTCCGCGAGTCCGTAAGGAATCGCGCTGATGGCGCATTTCAGCCGGGCATCCGAGCGGCTGATCCAGCTGCCGCCGCTGCTCAGCCGCACCAGCTCCTGGCCCTGGCCATCGAGGAAGCGATGCGGGAAGGCCGGGTCGCTGCCGCCATAGACCTGGGGCCCGGCGCTGGAGATCAGCTCCTGCCGCGGTGCGCTGAGGCGGCGCTGGCCATTGGCGAGCAAGGCGTCGAGCCCATTGCCGCCCGGGGCCACCCGGTAGGGCTCCGCCACGCTGAGCGGATCCACGCTGTTGTCCACCACCAGGCAGTCGCTGGCGCTCGGCTCCACCACGATGCCGCTGGCGTAGCGCCGCGCCGCGTCGACGCCGGCGATCGTGTTGCCGGAGATCAGGCAGCCGCGGCTGGCGCCGGACACCAGAATCGCCGTATCCAGCAGCGGCTGGCGTTCGAAGAAGGAGCTGGCCCCGTGCAGGTTGCAGCCGCTCACCGCACAGGCGCCGCAATCGTGCAGCTCGATGCCCACGCTGTTGTTGAACAGCGTCAGACCGCTGATCGTGCTGTTGCGGCATCGCTCCAAGCGCAGGCCCTGACTGCGGGCCCCATCTCCCGCCACCCCCAGCACCTGGATCCCTCCCGCCACCGACAGGCCTGAACAGTTGCGCGCATCGATGGCGGCGCCAGCCTGGGGGCTCGGCACGGTGTAGCCGCCCTGCACGCTCACGGCCGCTGGGCCGCTGAGGTCCCGCAGGGCGATGGCGTGGCGGGCAAAACGATCCACCAACGGCCGCCGGATGTGGATGTTCCAGTTGTAGTCGCCAGTGTTCGATTCGATCAGCCAGCCGTAGTCGCAAGTGGCCGTTTCACAGCGATCGAAGTAGATATCGCGCACATCGGGGCCATGCACATGAAAGCCGATCGAGCTCACCCCCGGAGGCGCTCCGTCGCCATTGAACAGGCATTGCACCAGCTCCACGCTGGCCTGGGGCGAGATGCCAGCCCCCGGGGGTGAGGCGGCGGGGTCGCCGGCGAGGCTGAAGCCCACGTAGCGCCCGCCCGAGGCCTTGGTGCCGCGGCGCCAGTGCTCCACCACCACCCGTTCCAGCAGGGTGTTCACATGCCGCCGCATCCACACCCCACAGGCCCAGCCGTGCAGGCGCAGATTGCGCAGGATGGCCCGCTGCACCCCCGCCGCATGGGCCGTGCTGCCGGCGCCATCGATGGCGATGGCGCAGCCGCCCGCGTTGGGGTTGAGGTCATAGGCCGGTTCCACCCCCGGGCCGAGGGCGATGTCGAGATTGTCCAGCCGGATCCAGGCCGCCAGGTCGTTCTTGGGCGGCGTCAGCCGAAGCGCACAGCGGCCGGGCTGATCCATGCGCAGCACCGGCAGAGCGCCGCTGCCGATCAGGCCGCCACCGCTGCGCCGCAATACCAGGGTGTCGCTGATTCGATAGGTGCCCGGAGGCAGCAGCACCAGGGGATGGGCGTCGAGGGCGCGCTGGAGCGCGGCGGTGTCATCGGCCATGCCATCGCCACGGGCGCCGAAATCGAGAGCCGACACGGTTTCCGCCAGCTTGTCCTTGATGTGCCGCTGCACAGCGCCCACCCCGCTGGCCTGGAAGCCGCTGCCGTGTTGTCCGAAGGCTCCTGATCGCACCATGGAGGGCCTGGGGGGAGTTGGAGGAAGGCCGCCTTCAGCTTGAAGAGTCCAGGAGGTGGCGCTGATCACCACTCAACAGCACGGATGGGCCGGGCCGGAACGGCCTGCAACCGCGGAGTCGGGGGGGCGATCGGCAGCCACCAGGCCCCGGGCGGGAGGTGTTGTGGATGTCCGCGTGCCGCTGCGCTCCATTCCTGCCGAACCGGCTGGCTGCGATTCAGAGCGGCCAGCGCCAGCCCGCTGCCCTTCAGGGACGGCTCTCCGACTCCACCCCGAACACCCCCGCAAGCACCCGCAGCAGTCGCCGGGTCTCCTTGAGGAGCTGTTGTGCCTCGATCAAGGTTTGCTCGGCGCTGGCGCCGGTGCGGCTGAGCTGGCGCAGGCTGGTTCGCAACTCCGGAGCGGTGGCGGCGCTCTCCTGTTGCAACGTGCGCGTCAGCTGGTTCACGCCAGCGAGGCTGCGGCGCGATTCGCGCAGGCTGGCGCGCAGTTCCGGTCCGGAGGCGATCGTTTCCCGCTCCAGGGAGGCCGTGAGCCGCCCCACCCCGCCGAGGCTGCGGCGCATCTCCCGCAGCGTGAGCGGCACCTCGGTCGCCGTCAGCCGCCGGGTGTTGCGCAAGGTCGCCTGCAGATCCCGCTGCGACACCAGCAGCTGACGCAGCAGCATGGCGATCTGCACCGGAGGCTCATAGCGCAGGCGACGGCCGCTGTGTGCGCTGCCTTTGCCGGCGGGCTGGGGATCGGGGCGGATCTCCAGGAAATGGTCGCCGACGAAACCCTCCTGGCCCTGGCTGGCGGCACTCTTCGGGCCGATCAGCGAGGCGTAGCGCCGTTCCACCCGCAGGCGCACCAGCACGCTGGCATCGGGTTGCAGCTCCAAGGCGGTGACCTGACCCACCGGCAGGCCGGAGATGCGCACCTCCTGGCCGGGTCGCAGACCACCGACATGGCGACTGACGAGTTGCAGGGACAGCATCGGCTGGCCCCAGTGGTGCTCCCGCGCCAGGGCCACCAGCAGGGCTCCCACCAGCACCAGGCCCGAGCCGAGGAACAGCCAGCGTTCCTTCGCCATCGTGGCGTCCGAGGTGGCAGGGGCCTCCTGGGCGTTGGCCTTCGAGAGCTCCGGTGGCGACGTCATGGGGCCAGCCCGCCAAGCCGCAAGGGATCCAGGGCCGTGATCCACACCAGCTTCAGGCCGAGCAGCAGCATCAGCCCCTCCACCAGCAGGTTGCTGCTCACCAGCGCCGGATCGAGGCCCTGGCCCAGCTGGATCAGGCCACGCCGCTGGCAGAAGGCGCAGAGAATCGCCAGAAACACAGAGGCGCGCAGCATCGAGCGCAGCAGGTCCGCGAGCAGGACGCCGCCCAGCAACTCGCGCAGCTCACCGAACACATCCGCTCGCGGGCTGGCCAGCACACCACCCACCAGGGCCGCAACCCAAAAGAGCAGCAACAGCAACGCCCCCACCAGCGCGGCGGCCGGCAACGCTGCGCGCCAGGCCCGAGCGCGCCGTCGGCCGACATGCTCCAACCAGGGAGGCAGCAACAGCGCCATGGCCAGCAGCGACACCAGCATCGGCCCGGCCAGCTGCAGCACCAACAGGATCAACAATTCCAGGCTGAAGCGGCTGGTCTGGCCCAGCGGACCACTGCTGAGCTCCACCACGCCGGCCCCGAGCACCAGGCCCGCCAGCAGGATCGGTCCGCCGCAGCGCTGCCCCTGCCGTTCGCCCAGGCGCAGCACCGCGATGAACCTTTGCAGAGGGGCTGGCGGGCGGAAGGGCACGCGGGCTGGAGCCATCGCAGGGCCCAGTCTGGAGTGCCTGGAGGGCGGACGCCTCCGAGGCCTGTGGATCAAGATGGCCGCACCGCTCTCGGCCCGAACCCTCCAGGATGGCCGCGGCCCAGAAGAGGGGCGTTGGCGTGAAGCGCCATCTGTTTCCTTCCAACGATCCGCGTGATTCGAGGCGGCGGCATTGATGCACGCAGGCCTCAATACTCGATCTCAAACTGCCGATGCACCCACAGGAACTCCTGCCGTTTGTTGAGGACGCGCACCAGCCCGCCAAAGCTGGGATCCTTCTCCTTCAGCCACGCATGCAACTGCCGTAACACCGCCCCTTGCGCCCGCATCGCCTCGCCCTGTTCCAGCTCCGGAGCGTCGCTGCGGCCCAGCCAGGTGACCGATGTCTCTCCGCCCTTGAGCACCGAATTGAGGCTCTTCTCCCCCAAGTTGAACTCCTTCTCCAGACCCTTGTAGGCGGCATCATCCAGGGCGAATTTCGTGGCGGACGCCGCCACCGGCAGCACCAGGCTCAACGTGCCGGTGAGCACCTTCAGGAAGGGCGCGGCCTTCTCAAACCAGTCGCGCGGCAGATTCAACTCATACACGCCCGCCCTGCTGCCTGGCCCATTCAATTGCGGCAACGGCAGCCGGCTGTGTTCGCACCACAGCGTCAGGCGGAACTTCTGACTGATCCACCCGGGCCGGTCCCAGAAACCCGGATCCAGCGGCTGGAAGCTGAACAGCCGCGGGCCGTCCTTGGCTTCATCGGTCAACGACTGCATCAAGCCCGTGAACGCATCGTCCACCTGACTGAGAATGCGCTGGGTTCCGACATCCAACTGGTCGAAACGCCCCATCGCTTCGCCGCGCAAGGCGATCAATTGCTGCGTGGCGCCCGTCACTTCCCCGCGCACCGTGGCAAGCTCGGCCATCAACTCCTGCCACGGCGCCGTCCGCGCCGCCGGTGCGTTGCGCAGCAAGCAGTCGATGGTCTTCCATCTGCCGCAGATAGAGCATGGATACTCCGGGCGATTCTGCCGCTTGCTCTCGATCAACTGGTGCACTTCGAACAAGCCGGTCCCCGGCGCCCCTTTCCCACACGGGTCGACGCAGGGCACCATCACGTCGCAGCGCAGGCCCGCCCAGAAACTCTCCACCAGGTATTTCACCTCGCGCGTCAACACCGCCAGAAACATTTCCGGATAGGCGGCGCGCACGGTGATGCGCACATCGTTGCAGCCGCACGATCAGCCGGTAAAACAACCCCTCGGCAGGGGCTGATTGTCCGCGCTGGCTCTCCACAATCCGGCAGATTTGCAGCTGCTGCCTGTCGCCGTCAGCAAGCCTGGCCGGCCAGGCTGCGGCAAAGTCCTCGTCGTTGGGTCGCAGGTCGGGAACCAGTTGCGCGATCAGGCTGGTGTAATGCAGCCCCGCCGTAGGCTGCTGGGTCGTGCCGATCGCAGCCGCGAAGCGTTGCCAGAAGCCGAGCGCATCCTCCGGCTCGGCCGGCACGGCCACCTTGTAGGACAGGTCAAACCGCTCCATCAACCGCAGAAACAGCGGATGCAAGCTGGCGTCGTAACGCGATTCGGCCGGCCGGGCCGGATCATTCCAGACCTCACCCAAGCGGGAAAACTCCACCAAGCCGTTGTTGTCCCGCGTCTGCTTGTCATCGAGCACGTAGCTCATCGCGGTCGCAAGCCAGTCCGGCTTCAGCACCACGATGTCCCGCAAGGCCAGATCGTGGGCGTAGTGGATCAGGTGACCCAGCCGATGGGCAACGCGGATGAAATCCCTGGCCTCGTCCTCCTCCATCTGCCGTTCCCTGCAGAGCTGGAGCACGGTTGGCAGCGGCAGATAGGCGGCGCTGTTGTCTTGCAACGCCTTGCGGGTCTCGTCCCAGCGTTTCGGCACCGACCGCCCCATCTCCGGCAGGCTGGCTGCGACCCGGGCGATCGCGTCTCTCAAGCCCTGGATGCCGGCACCAGCTCCCACCCGGGTGTTCGTCTCGGCGTCAACGTGCGGGGGCTTGCTATCCACAAGGAAGAAGTCCAGCACCGTCTCCTTGCCGAACAGGTCCCAGATGTCCTGGCGGTCAAGATCCGGCTGCCGTTCCTTGGGCCCCCCGTGAGTGGCGACGACCAGGATTTTGGCGTCCGGCTCGCGGTGCTTCACCAGCTTGATCCACTCCTTCACGAAGCCCTGCTGCGGCCCCTCGCGCGGCTTCCACACCACCAGGTACACCGCCGGGGCGCTGAAGAACAACTGGTGCGTGGGCCGGTAGACCCGCTGCCCGCCGAAATCCCAGCCGTTCAGCGTGATCTCCGTGCCGGAGGCGGGATCGGTCAGCTTCACCGGCTTGATCTCGATGCCGTGGGTGGTGGGGCGGCCTTCTACCCAGGGATCACCGCGCAAGGCAGCGAGCAGGCAACTCTTGCCCACCTCCCCCTCACCGATCAGGATCAGCTTGGCCTCGTTCAGCACGAGTTGCGCAGCCGCCTTCGCCCGCAGGTAGCTTTTGACAGCCTCCAGACCCTCGCTGTAGGCGGCGGCCAGTTCGGGGTTGAGGGGGTTGCCATCCAGCCGAAGCTCGGTCAGACCCTCAAGACGCAAAAGATCCGGGCTTAAATCCGTAACCCTGTTTCCGCAGAGAGGAAAATCTCCCCAATTGATGGTCGTGAGATGGGGGAGTGAGCACAAGGTGCTGGGGATTTCGATCAGGTCATTTCCGGCTACATTGATGCACTGAAGCGACTTCAGATCCTTCAGTGAATTCGGTAGGCGCGTCAATGAGTTGTGCCAGACCTGGAGGTCCTGCAACTTCGTGAGCTGGCCCAGCGTCTCCGGCAATGCCGTCAGCTGGTTTCGGGAGAGGTCCAGCCGCCGCAACTGAGCGAGCTCGCCCAACCCCTCCGATAGTACCGTCAGTTGATTGGCACTGAGCTGCAGCGACTGCAACTGCAACTGCGTGAGCTAGCCCAGCCACACCGGCAGCGCCGTAAGTTGGTTGCGACCAAGGCTCAGCCACTGCAACTGAGCCAGCTGGCCCAGCGACTCCGGTAGCACCGTCAGGTTGTTATTGATGAGGATTAGCTTCCGCAACTGTGTGAGCTGGCCCAGCCACTCTGGTAGCGCCGTCAGTTGGTTGTTCCAAAGACCCAGCACCTGCAACTGCGTCAGCTGGCCCAGATATTCCGGCAATACCGTCAGTTTGTTGTCATAGAGGAGCAGCTTCTGCAACTGCTTCAGCTGGCCCAGCGACACTGGCAGCGCCGAAAGTTGGTTTCTCCCAAGGTTCAGCGACCGCAACTGCGTCAGCTGGCCCAGCGACTCCGGCAGTGCTATCAGCTGGTTTCCGGAGAGGTCGAGTTCTGTAGCTCCGCTGCGAGACGCTTCCGCGATCTTCTGGTCTACGGTGTTCATGGTTGTCGGCTGATCAACAGCATGGCCGGCTGCATGGCGAAATGGGTCGTCCTGTGTGTTGCGAACCCCTTTCGGAGAGTCTCTGAGACCCACCCGACGGATCCTGACACCCTGCAAGAACCAGCTTCGACGACCAAAGCAAAACCAGCAACAGAGATCAGCGGTCGAGTCCACTCGCTGTGGGCCCCAGAGGCTGACCCCAGCGCCGAAGCTGGCGCAGCGGCATCACCAAGCGACGCCCCCCGCTCACACGTTGAACAGAAACTCCATCACATCGCCTTCGGCGACCACATACTCCTTGCCCTCGCTGCGCAGCCAGCCGCGGTTGCGGGCCTCCACCAAGGAGCCGGCCTCCAGCAGTTGCTGCCAGCCGATCGTTTGGGCGCGGATGAAGCCGCGCTCGAAATCCGTGTGGATCACGCCGGCGGCCTGGGGGGCGCTCATGCCGGCCTTGATGGTCCAGGCGCGGGTTTCCTTCTCGCCGGTGGTGAAGTAGGTGCGCAGGCCCAACAACCCGTAGGTGGCGCGGATCAGGCTGCGCAGGCCGCCCTCCTCCACCCCCAGCCCGGCCAGGAACTCGCCGCGCTCCTCCTCCGGCAGCTCGATCAGCTCGGCCTCCACCTGGGCGGAGATGCGCACCGTGGCCGCCCCCTCCTGGGCCGCCAGGCCCTCCACCGCGGCGCAGAAGGCATTCCCCTCCGCCAGGTCGTCCTCGCTCACATTGGTGGCGTAGATGATCGGCTTGGCGGTGAGCAGCCCCAGGGGCTTGATCACCGCGGCCTCCTCCTCGCTGAGCGCCACATTGCGGGCGGCGCCGCCCTGCTCCAGTTCCTTCTGGATCCGTTCCAGCGCGCCATCCTCGGCCAGGGCCTCCTTGCTGGTGCGCAGCTGCTTCTTCAGCCGCTCGCGCCGCTTCTCCACCTGGGCCAGGTCCGCCAGACCCAGCTCCAGATTGATCACCTCGGCGTCGCGCAGCGGATCCACCGAGCCCGACACGTGGATCACGTCGTCGTCCTCAAAGCAGCGCACCACATGCACGATGGCGTCCACCTCGCGGATGTTGGCGAGGAACTTGTTGCCCAGGCCCTCCCCCTGGCTGGCCCCCTTCACCAGGCCGGCGATGTCCACGAACTCCACCCGGGTGGGGATGATCTCCTTGCTGCGGCTCAGGTCGCTGAGCTGCTGCAAGCGGGGATCCGGCACGGCCACCACGCCGGTGTTGGGCTCGATCGTGCAGAAGGGAAAGTTGGCGGCCTGGGCTTGGGCATTGGCCACCAGGGCGTTGAACAGGGTCGACTTGCCGACGTTGGGCAGGCCGACGATTCCGGCTTTGAGCATGGCTGGAATCTAGGCGGCGCTGGCCGGCACGACCCTCCGGAGCGCAAGGCGGCTAGCCGAAATCGTCAGTTGGCGCCACGACCGGCGAAACTTGTAGCAGCTTGCAATAAAACGATTCAGACCCTCACCCCCCTGCCGGCGCCGCCGGCCTCCACCAGGCCCGCCGCGCCGCTCACCTCCCTGCCGCTTGTGGCCCCGCGCCAGACCCCCCTGTGGCAGCGGCGCCGCCTCTGGATCGGCGCCGGCTTGAGCCTGCTGCTGGCCGGTGGGGTGGTGGCCTGGCAGCGCTACAGCCAGGCCCCCCGCAACCTGGCTCCCTACACCGTGCTGTCCAACAGCGGCAGCCTGCCCGGCGTGGTCACCGCCAACGGGGAGATCAAGGCGGTCGAACGGGTGAACATCAGCCCCAAGCGCATGGGGGTGATCGAGGCCCTGTATGTACAAGAGGGCCAAAGGGTGCGGCGGGGCCAGCCGATCGCCCGGATGGAGTCCAGCGACCTGACCGATCGGATCCAGGAGCTCCAGTCCAGCCTGGCATCCGTGTAGTAAGAGATCGTTCTCAGCCGCAGAGTTGTTTTGATGTTTATATCTCTGTTG
>JBKDOR010000171.1:0-26181 GCA_046342775.1 Synechococcaceae cyanobacterium | reverse complement strand
CCCCTTTGAAGTCCATCCACTCGCCAGCCCTGAGGCGCAGGAGGCCTTCAAGGCGGTCCAAGGGGTGGCAGCAGCACGCTGCTCCGCCTCGGCCTGGGTCTTGTAGAGACCCTTGGCGTGCGCGAGCACCTGGTGGGATTGGGTCAACGCCAAGCACAGCGCCACCACAGCCACACCCAGCCGTGGGCCTGGTGCCACACCAGGCGGGCGGTGATCAACGGGAGCCGTCATCAGGACGAGAAAAGCGCATCGAACTGGTGGTACGCGGGTTTGTTGAGTCCGGCATGCCGGAGCATGCGGCGCAGCTCGATGATTTCGCGCCGCTGGGCGATGATGATGTCGCGGGCCAGACGCTGGATGGTGGGGTTCGTGCTCTTCTTGAGCGCATCGTGGGCCATCACCAGCGCACCGCCGTGGTGGGCGAGCATTCCCTCGAGAAACCAGGTGACGCGGGTGTCGCGTGTGGGGTTGGAGCCCATCATCCGCATCGCTTCGATGTGGGCGGGGCCCATGCGCTCCAGGCTGTCCATGCTGTTGGGATTGCCACCGGTCTTCAGGGCGACGGGATGGACCGGCGCCTCGGGATACCAGGCCTTGCGCCATTGGCCCATCGCCTTGATCTCCTGGGCCTGATCACGCCAGATCTGCCGGGCCAGCGCCCCAACGCCCGGCTGGCCGATGTCGAACACGAACTCACTCATGCGCAGGGCGCCGGTGTGGTGCTGGACCATGGCGTCGAGCCAGCGCAGGTCGTAGGTGCGCCCGGCTGGCCCCACCTCGTGGAGGTGGGCGCTGTGATCGACGGGCGCGGCGGCGGGAGCGGATCCCGCTGCGGGAGCTGGGGCTGGAGCCCCCATCGGGTGGTGCTGATGGTGGCCGTGGTGGGGATCGAGCTGGGCCAGGGCCGGGACCGCGGCCGTCAGCAGGCCGACCAGCGCCAGGGCGGCGGGAGCAGGGCGCATCAAGGGAACGCAGCCAAGGGATTAGCACTACGATGCACTCTCCCCTAGGTGGAGAGTCAAGCCATGTCTGCCCCGCCCCCGAGCCCACCGCTAAAGATCGGCGAGGTGGCCAACCGCTCCGGCCTCAGCGTCAAGACGATTCGCTTCTACTGCGATGAAGGGTTGATCCAGCCGATCTGCCGCAGCGAGGGCGGCTACCGCCTGTTCGCTGAGGCCGTGTTCGCTGAGCTCAGCCTGATCCGCACCCTGCGGGCGATGGAGATCCCCCTCGCGGATGTGCGCCAGATCCTCGAGGCGCGGCGTTCGGGGGTCTGCACCTGCAGTGAGCTGAAGGCGCGGATCCGCAGCAAGGCCGGTGAAATCGGCGCGAAGATCGTGGCGATGCGGCACCTGCAATCTGAGCTGTTTGCCCTGCTCAACAGCTGGGAAGCCTGCGGGGGCCGTACGCCTGCCGCGACGTCGGCGGTCAGGGTCGGGTCTGGGCGCTGAAGCGGGCGGCCATCCGCAGGGATGCACACCCCATCAAGGGCCAGCCTGCTCAGGGCGAACGGTTCGCCGATGCCGCGCTCACAGGCGTCCCTAACGCACAAAGTGCGCGATTTCGACATCGGCGCCACGGCGATCCGCTCGGCCTCCCGCAACGCTGTGAAAACCGCGTGCGACTGAGCGGGATCGTCGCCGACCACCGCCCGCACCAGCACGTTGGTGTCGGCCGTGATCCTCATGGCTGGGCAGCGCGCAGGTCGATCCGGCAGCCAGGGAGGGTGATCAGCAGGCGCTTTCGCCTTACTGCGGGCGTGGGTCTGAGGTCAATCAACGGCTGCGGCGATTCCCTCTTGGGCGATCGAGCGCGGGGTTCGGGGTTGGCACGCGGGCAGAAAGCTGTCTTTGCCCTGGTTCAACCCTCAGGCTTGAGGGATTGAGGGACGGCTTCGGCAAAGGAGTGCCGGGTTTTTGTTGGTTGTTGGCAACAACAGCACCAAGGACAAAGGCGATGGCGATGACAGCAAGGATGCGCCACGTGCTGACAGGGAGAGTGTGTTTCTTTGGCGGCTCTGCCGCGAGCAGCTCGGCACGACGGATGGCAAGCTCTGCCTTGAGCTGATCATCAAGAAGACTGTAATCCTCCTCAGCGAAGGCCCGATCGACGCTGGTCAGACTCAGGGAGCGAATCTTGATGGTGGCCTGGCTGATTGTCATGCCTGACAAGACACTGCAGAGCGTCATCTGCTGGAGCGTTTGCAATGTCACGCTCTTGGCGGGAGGCGATGGCGATGGCGGTGGCGGCGGTGGTGGCGTGCTGGCTGTGGCTGCTGGAGGGAACCATTCATAGTTAATCTGCCTCAACCCATACGTCGCCTGGCCCTCGTGAAACAGAAAGCTATTCACCTTCGATTTGTCCAGATTCAGGCAGGCCGCGATCTCTCTTCCTTTTTGACCAGGCCGGCGGTAGACCTCGTGAACAATCGAGCGTTTGATCGTATCTGGATAGGCTGATCCCGATCGCCAAGTGCGCGCAGTCATCTAGGCTGAATTGTAATCGTGGTTGAGTCCAGGCTAGCCCAAGCCCTCGTCTGCGGCGTTGGCGATCGTCCCTGGACCCATGGCGGGATTGGCCTGGCTTACCCCGCGTCTGGACAGACCAGCTCCTGCTCTCTGTTGCTCCATCTCCAGCGGCTTGCCTACCATTCAGGGGCAGCGATGGTCGTTCTGAAGGCTGATGGATCAACAGGGCCGCCTGACCCAATGGAATGATGCCCGGGGATTCGGCTTTATCACCCCGCTGGCCGGCGGTCCGCGCATCTTTGTGCACATCAGCCAGTTCCAAGAACGCAGGCGGCGACCCCGACTGCATGATCGACTCACCTACGTGATCGGCACCGACGAGCAGGGGCGGTTACGCGCGCAGCAGGTGCGCGATCAACGTCATTCACCAGTCCGATCAGCCAGCACGAAGCGAGTTTCAACTGCCGGGACGCTCGCGATCCTGGGGTTCAGCGTGCTTGCTCTGATCCTGATCTCCTCCCTGATCAGCAGCATCAGCCCCAACCCCCAGCAAACACCTTCAGCGCAAATATCTTCAGCGCAGACACCTCCAGCGCAGACACCTTCAGCGCAAGCAAGTTCAGCTGCGTCCGATCAGGCGATCGCAACCGCATTCCAAGCTCAACAGAGCGGCCTTCAAATCGGCGGAGAAGGCGTGGTGGATCGCGTTCTGGCCGATGACAATAACGGCAGCCGTCACCAGCGCTTTGTCCTCAGGCTGCCTCCGGTCAGACCCTGCTGATCGCCCACAATATCGATCTCGCTCCTCGCATCGCAGCACTGCACAATGGCGATCGTGTTGTCTTCTATGGCCAATACGAGTGGAATGCTGAGGGTGGCGTGATCCACTGGACACACCGTGATCCGCAAGGCCAGCATGCCGCGGGTTGGTTGCAGCACAACGGCGTCGTGTATCAATAGTCAGCGGATGTTCAGCCGCGTCACGTATCCGAGCCGTCAGCGGTTGCGTATTGGGGTTGTCTCCTCAGGTTCATCTCAACTCCATGCGGCTGGGTGATGGCGACGGTCACCGTTCAGCACCGTGGCTTCGCGGCACGGGTGAGGGGCAGAAGGCCGCATCATCGATATCGGCAACAACCTGAAGGAGGAACAATCCAAGGGCAGCCTGGAGCCCGGCAAGCTGGCTGATCTGGTGATCCTGGGGCGGGCCAGGAGGATCAGGGGCTCCAGTTCCAACCACCCATCCACATCTGTCTCCTCGGTGGCGTCAGCGCGGGCCACGGATCCGAACAGTCCGATTCGCTACTGGTGGAAGGGAGCGGCCCAGCGCGGCGGGTGAGCCCTCAGGAGGGTCTCTGGAGCTGCCGCGTGTTCGGTTCCGCAGCTGGCGCGTGGCTGCTCACAACCCAACCCGATCGGCAAAGCTTGCATGGGCTCAGTCTTGCATAGGCTCAGTATGGATGACGCGCCGGATCATTCCAAATGGTGGATGGCGCAAACTTTTCGCAAAATCGAAGAAACTTTCGTTTTGTGTAATATCGTTCACTGAAGAAGCTTTTGGTTGCGCCAGTCATCAAGCTAACAACTTTATTGTCTTCGCTAGTTAATATACAATTGTAATTGTCTTGAAACTGCTGCTTAAAACCAGCGACTTTGTTGAGATTTGTTTGTTCTTCGGCGCTCAGGAACTGGGTGTACTTTGAGCCGGAGAAGAAGCAATCGGCGCCAGCTTCTAATGCCACAACGGCTAATGAGATCGACAAACCTGGATTGGAATGGCAACTTGCTATGGATAAGTGAAGTAAATCCATGGCATTTAGAAAGGCAAGTCTGACTCGATTTGGCAAATTATCATCTCTCAAAAGCTTTGTCAGATCATCTAATAATCCGAAGTGTTTACTTTTTTCGCTTGCAGGTGGATCCTTGACATTTTGGGTTATACCCGAATAGCATTGAAGATATTCTGAGGCTGCCGCCTCAATAAGAGCACGATCAGCTTCATTCCAAAGCAGGGATGTCGTCGTATTTGTTATGTGCTGCGCCACTCTAAACTCATACCCCGAAGCGAAAGTCATGCCTATTTTTACTGCTTCGCCAAGATAGTGGGTTCTTGGGTCTAAGCGTGGGCTGTGATCATGGGAGGAATCAGGTGATAGAACCGATACATATCCGACCAGTCTTGGGAAGGGGTGAATGGCTCGTGAGCGGCTGACTGAGGTGCCTGCGATTCGTGACTCTTGGTCAATAGGGTAGGGGCTTAAGAGCAGGTCTCTATAGGGTGGATACCTCTCTTGGGCTGAAGATGGAGCATCAGGTCTAGGGGGAAGATAGAAGCACTGCCAGTCAGTCTGGGGATCGATCCTGGGTGCAGGAGTCATTGCTGATTCTGATAGAATAGATGTTGCGATGCCTCGCTCTTAGCACGCAAGTAGGGGTTGCGCACCGCATCAGCCACCCTGGATGTGATGGCAAGGAAGGCCGACGGAGTTACTGACATCCTTTGATCCGTCGACGGATCTTTCGGCTCATGCCTAGGGCCATGCCAACACCAAGGGCAGGAAGGGGGGCTGGTGTGTCGATGGTCGCTGCGCTATTGAGTTCAACGACACCCGTGACCGTTGGATCGGAAATTCTTGGGGTGAAGTCGACGTCCAGATCGATCTCATCTGGAAAATCAGCGGAGAATGGGAGATCAAAGTTGGCTGGTTGCCCGATTTCGGGCAGCAGAGTGGCGATCGGCGCGAATCGGCCCGTGACGATTTTCTCTGCCACCAAGCCATCTTTAGCATCGATCTGCAGAATGCCTGGATTGATTAGGTAGGGGAGGTGGTCTGGCTGTTCTGGACAGCCCCCAGCGTTCACCTCTGAAGCGGGGCCCTGCCCCCGAAGGGGCCTCCCACCGCAGGCCTTGCTTCTCCGCAGGAGTACAGGATCGCGCTCTCGGGCGCAAAACGCGCCACCAGCCGCGGGGTGAACGCCGCAAGGGCGCTCTGCACCTGGAGGCCGAATGTGGTCGTCATGACCGGTATCTGCGCCGGCGTGCGCGGCTCGGTGAACCTGGGTGATCTGATTGTCGCCAGCCAGTGTTTTGAGCACTCCAGCGGTCAGCTTTGGGATGGCCAGCTGATTCCTCTGCAGAATCGCGTCTCCATCCAGCCCTGGCTGCTCGATCCTCTGATAAAAATCAGGCCTACATCGAACAACTCAAGAGCAAGGAGTATGCGCTACTGGGCTTGGATTTGGAGTCCTATGGCGTTGCTCTTGCCGCCTCGATGTGCAGCACAAACTCGCATACGATCGTGCCCCTGATCGTCAAGGGCGTGTGTGACTTTGCCGATGCGCAGAAAGCGGATCTCTGGCATGAATGCTGTTCGTATGCCAGCGCTTCGTTTGTGCTGGCCCTGCTGGAGCAGGTCATCAGCCGCGATCTCGCCTATGCAAGGCTCAAAGGATTTTGCGATGGCGCCTGAACAACGCGATCGTGACCCTGCAGCCCAGCTTGATGCAGGATCCTTACAGCACATCGCCACACCTCCACGAAGGAGGCTCTGAACAACGGCCATGGCGCCGCTCAAGCCAACGGGGAGCCATGGCGCCATCTGGGCGCCATGGCTCCTGGCTCGCGTCATCCAGAGCCTCCCGAAAACCCCTGCAACTTGGGCCGCCCTTCCCCATTCCCCCCAATTCCCTCCCCATGCGTTCTTCGCTGCGCAGCCAGCTGCTCCACCTCGCCACCGATCTCTCGGCCATCGCCACCAACCCGGATGATCTGGGCCATGGCTTCGATCTGCTCAACCGCAGCTACACCACCCCGGCGGCGGATGCCGCCCGAGCGGCCCTGCGCGGCGATGCCGCGATCGCCGCGCTGATGAGCGAGCGGTACTGGGGGAGCTGGCCCAGCCAGGCCGAGCTGCTGGCGCTGCCCGAACAGAGCCTCGGCCGTGCCTACGCCGGCCTGTTCGGCGATGCTGGTCTCAAGCCGCTGCCCGATCCGGTGCTGCAGGCCGGCACCGATGGCGACGACATCTGGCTGCACCAGCGCGTGCGCCACAGCCATGACGTCTGGCATGTCATCTGCGGCTGTCCGACCACCGTGGCGGGGGAGGTGGCGATGAACGGCGTCAATGTGACGCAGCTGCGCTGGCCCGGCAGCGCCATGCTGCTGGGGGCTGATCTGCTGCACCGCTGCCTGGAGGGTCCAGTCGCCGGCGAGGTGGATTACGGCCAGGCGGCGGCCTACGGCCTGGAGCTGGGCCGGATCAGTGCGCCGCTGCTGGCCCAGCGCTGGGAGGAGGGCTGGGACCGGCCCCTGGCGGCTTGGCGCGAACAGCTGGGCATCACCGCCCTGGTGGCCCGCTCCCCCTTCCGCGCCAGCACGCCCGCCACGGTCTGAACGCGGCTGGCACAGCACTGCGCTGCGCCGCTTAGGCCGCTCCGCTCTCCCCTGGCACGGCTGCTGGCATCTGCGGTAGCAGGCGGCGCATCAGCAGTGTTTGCAGCAGCAGATCACTCAGCACCACCACGAACAGCAGCGCCAGCAGCCGTGCCAGGGGCAGCACGAGCGCCAGCAGCAGCCCCAGCGGCAGCACCGTGATCAGGACAGCCGGCTGCACGAGCAAGCCGAGCAGCAGCAGCACCGTGATCTCGGCGGCGGTGTTCAGGGGATGCATCACCTGAGCCAGGGCCTGCTGCTCGAAACGGCCGATCCGGTAGCGACCGTTGGAGAGCAGCACTCCGGCCACGAACACCGCCAACAAACCGCCTCCGCCGAGCACCTGGCCAATGCCGTCGGCCACAAAGGCCAGGGCCACAGGCCATCAGCAGCAGCTGCCGATCGGAGCGGACCAGGGCATCGCTGTCGGTGGCCCCAAGGCAGCACACCGCCAGCACCGCCGCGGCGGGAGGCAAGCCAGCTGGAGCCAGGGGGGCTAGCAGCAGGAGGGCCAGAGCCGTGAGCGCCAGGGTGATCAGCACCCCGGCGCTGGCCAGCCCAAGGCCCGCAGCGACCCTGCAACCGATGCGGCGCAGATCGGCGCAGATCGGTGCAGATCGGATCGGTGCGCAGACCGGCGTGGGAGATCAGCAGCGCCAGGCTCAAGCGATGCAAGGTCTCCAGCGGCAGGGGGCCGCCACCCGATCGACGGCCAGGGCGGCCAAACAGAGCAGCCCGAGCCCGAGCCCGAGAAAAAAAGCCGCGGGGCAACAGGGTGCCCGCGAGATGGACAGGGGCCTGGGCATGGGCCTGGGACACCGCCAGCAACACACGCATCCCCGCTGACACAGCAGCCGTGAGCTGTGATTCTCCAGCACCCGCTCCTGGCGGGCGGGAACCCGCCAGGGCCCAGGAACTTCACATGGCGTTAAGATTCTCGTAACCAACTGAAACAGTCATGGATCAAGCCTCTCCCCGCTTCGGATTTGTCGCCTTCGCCGAGACCTGGAATGGCCGGCTGGCCATGCTCGGCTTCGTGATCGGCCTCGCCACCGAGCTGCTCACCGGCCAGGGCATCCTTCAGCAAATCGGTCTCGGTTGAGCGCCATGGGCACCGATTACTCCATCGCCATCGCCTCCGTTGTCGGCTTGGTGGTGCTTCTCACCGGCATGACCGCTTTTCTGCTCACGCGCCCCAGCGACCTCTCCCCCACCAAAACCCGATGAGCACCGGCACCCTCGCCCTGCTGCTGATCGGGGCCTGGCTGGCGGGTGCCCTGCTCCTGCCGAGCCGCACCGCCGATTGACACCTTTCGCTCCCCTCCTCCTGCACAGATTTTGATGACCAACACCCCCGCCAACGACCAGTGGTTCCAACATCGCGCCGAGCAGCTGATCCACATGGAGCAGCTCAAGCGGGTTGAGCTGTTCAATGGCCGTGCCGCCATGCTCGGCATCGTGATCGGCCTCCTCACCGAAGCCATCAGCGGCTCCGGCATCGCCCACCAGATCGGCCTCGGCGGCTTGGTGGACGGCTTCGCCGCCTGCCGCACCCAGTTCCTGCCCTTCTGCTTCTGAGCCCCCGCGGGCCCACCGCAGACCCCATCCCTGGCACCGCGCCAGGTTTTTTTGTCGCCGCCAGGGCCGCAGCGACGCGAGCTCCCGCCCCTCGGGCAGGGCTCTTGAGGCTGCTTGCTCGGCGACAGCGTCATCCGCCCCCAGCGCCCCCGGCCCGGTTGCAGCCAGCCCCGCCGCGGCGACCCCTGGTCGGGCTGCCACCCTGGAGTGATGGCTGGTGGTGCCGTGGAGTTCTTCGAGGTGGTGTGGCACGGGGAGGGGATCGGCGATGGCGCCGACCTGGACGAGGCGCTGCGGGCCTATGCCGCCGTGAAGCCGCAGGATGGCGATTGGGTGGCCGCCTGTGCGGCGCCCGGGGCGGAGCCCCGCATCCAGCGCTATGCCTCGTTTGAGGCCTTCCTCGACAACACCGACGCCGAGGCGACGTTCCCGGTGACAGCAGAAATGATCGAATCCGCCCTGGCCGAGCCACAGGACTGTCATAAAAGTTCATAGACTGAAACCGGTCATCGAGCGGGTCCTGCACGGGTCCGCTTTTTTGTGGGCCAACCACCCCCGGCCGCATTGGCGATCCAGCCGTAACGGCCAGCATCGGCCGCCGCTCCTCCGGATTGGCAGCGGCCTCCATGGCGGCGTGAGCCAGCCAGGGCCGATTCCACCCGCTCGACCTGCTGCTGGTGCCGGTCCGCCCTCCGCTTGGTTGGCCACGGAGCCGCTCGAACGGTTGCCGTCGACGCTGTCCCCGCCGGCGCTGTCTACTTCGACGCTGTCTACGCCAATCTGAAGGGCCGCTGCGCTGGCCCCGCCGATGACGGTGAACCGGGAGATGCTGGAGAAGCTGGGTCGTGGCTTGCTGCGCGGCCTGCGCATCGGCGCCAGCACGGTGGCGGTGGTTGACCTGCTGCGCAACGACTGGAGCGGTGGCCTCAGCGCTGGCCTGGCCTGGTTGGTGTTCCTGCAGGTGGAGCGGCGGCTGCCGCCCCTCAGCCAGGAGCCTGAGGACTGACCCGCAGCTCCGCTCTGCGCATCGGCTCGGGTGATGCTGGGCCGGACTCTCTCGCTGGAACCGACGGGCGGATCACCTTGGGCTGCCGCTGCCAGCGCTCAGCCCGGCAGGGTCCGCGGCGGGGCCCGCACCAGCGTGGGGCTGGTTAGCGTTTCGCCTCTTGTGATCTCCACGGATGGCAGGCGCGCGGGTGAGCGAGATCCGCATGCACTGGGTGAGATGGCTGCTCACGACCGGTTGGCTGCTGATCATCGGCTCCCTGTTCTTCGATCCGTTCACGGCTCGATTCACCAGCCCGGATCACCCCTGGAGCCCGCTGCGACTCCAGGCCACCTGCATCGAAGTGCAGGGTCTCTGCCTCGTGGAAGCTCCCTACCCCCTCGGCACCACGCTCTTCTGGGGGGCGGTGGTGCCGTCGGGCATCTTCATCCTGCTGGTGTTCGGCCATGAGTTGTGGCGGCGGATCTGTCCGCTGTCGTTCCTCTCCCAGATCCCCCGCGCCCTCGGCTGGCAGCGCCAGACGCAAAAACGCAACGCCAAAACCGGCGAGATCCGTCGTCAGCTGGCGCGCGTTCCGCCCGACTCCTGGCTGGCCCGGCACTCTTCCGCCCTGCAGTTCGGCTGGCTGTTTGCGGGCCTCTGCGGACGCATCCTCTTTTTCAACGCCGACCGGCTGGTGCTGGGGGGTTGGCTGCTGTTCACGATCGCGGCCGCCATCGCCGTGGGCTGGCTCTACGGCGGCAAGGCCTGGTGTCAGTACTTCTGCCCGATGGCGCCGGTGCAGTCGATCTATTCGACACCGGGCGGTCTGTTGGGCAGTCGCGCCCACATGAGCGACACTCCGATCACCCAGTCGATGTGCCGCACGCTCGATGGCAGCGGCGAAGAGCAGAGCGCCTGCGTCGCCTGCCAGAAACCCTGCATCGACATCGACGCGGAGCGGCTCTACTGGGATCGGCTGCCAAGCCCGGCCTTCAGCTTCGAGCGCTATGGCTATGTGGGCTTGGTGGTGGGCTACTTCCTCTACTACTACCTCTACGCCGGCAACTGGGACTACTACTTTTCCGGCGCCTGGGCCCGCCAGAGCGATCAGCTGGCCCAGCTGCTCAGCCCAGGGCTGTTTTTGTTCGGCCAGGCGATCCCACTACCGCGGTTGGTGGCCGTGCCGCTGGTGCTGGGCCTGTTCACCTGGATCGGCTGGCAGGGCGGACGGGCGATCGAGGCCTGGATGCGCCGTCGCGCCCGCAGCCAGGGCGGCGAACCCGACAAGACGTTGATTCGCCATCGCGTCTTCCTGGCGGCCACCTTCGTGGTGTTCAACATCTTCTTTCTGTTCGCCGGCAGGCCCTTGCTGTTGCTGGCCCCGGCCTGGGTCCAGTACCTGTTCGATTCGGCCCTGGTGGCAACCAGTTCGCTATGGCTGGTGCGCAACTGGCATCGCAGTCCGGCTCTTTACAGCCGCGAGAATCTGGCCGAGCGCTTCCGCAAGCAGCTCGCCAAGCTCAACCTGGATGTCGGGCGCTTTTTGGAGGGCCGCAGCCTCGGCGATCTCAACCCTGATGAGGTCTACGTGCTGGCGCGGGTGCTGCCCGAGTTCGGCAACGAACAGCGCCATGAGGCTTACAAAGGTGTGGTGCGCGACGCCCTCGCCGAGGGTTATGTGAACGTTGCCAGCAGCCTTGAGGTGCTGCGTCGCATGCGCCAGGAGCTCGGCATCTCCGACGATGAACACCGCCTTCTGCTCGAGGAGCTTGGCGTCGAGGATCCTGCTCTGCTCGACCCCGCTCAGCGACGCAGCCTGGAGGATCAGGTGCGCCTGAGCGGCTATCGCCGCTCACTGGAGCGGGTGCTGCGGCTGCAGCAGCAGCTGGCTGAGGGGAGGTCAAGCGAAACGGCTCAGCTGGGCGCAGCGAGCCGCGAGGCCCAGCTTGCGGCGCTGGTGCGTCGCTTCTCGATCTCCGCCGCCGAGGAGGCCGAAGCCCGCGAAACCCTCGACCCGGCCAGCCGTGCCGCCCACCGTGCCCAGCTGTTGTTGCTCAGGCTCGAACCGCTGGTCTTGTCGTTGCAGAGCCTGAGCGCGGAGGAGCTGCCTCAGCAGCCACAGCTGATCGCTCTGCTGCAGGAGCGGCTGCGCCACCGCGAGGAGCTCTGCCTGGAAGGGATTTTGGCAGCGCTGGCACTGCTGCCGTCGCCAGCGGTTCGCGATCCACTGCTGCAACGCTTGCGGAGGCTGTCGCCCAACCGGATTCAGGACTTGCTGGCATTCCCGCACTGGCGCGTCAACTTGCCGGCCGAACTGCTCCAGGCCCTGGATGCTGCGCTCGCCACCACCGCGCCAGACCTCCCCTCAGCCTCGCGCGAGCAGATCCTGATGCAGCTTGAGGCCCTGGTGGACGATCCTGAGCCCAGCGTGGCCATGGCGGCCCTGGTGTTGCTCACCGGCATGGATCCGCCCCGGGGGCGGGCCAGCTGTGACCGGCTGCGCGCGTCATCGCAACCGGCCTGGGTGCGCCGCAGCCTGGATCAGCTGCCGCGGCTCGATCCATCCCCTGGGCTGGCGGATCTGCCCGAGCTTGAGAAGCGGGTCGTGCTCGCCACCAGCGACTTTTTCCGCCGCACCTGGGCCGACACGCTTGACCTGCTGGCCGATCAGGCCGAGATCCGCGGCTATGAGGCGGGCCGTGCGATCACCGAAGCCGGCGACACCTGCCGAGAACTGTTGCTGCTGATCCAAGGCTCCGCCCAGATCGAATGGCGCGACGGCGAGGGCCTGCAGGTCAGCCCCATGCGCCTCGGCCAGGTGCTTGATGAGCTGGAGGTGCTCAGCCATGGCACCACCGAGAACACGATCGTGGCGACAACCTCAGGGACCCGCGTTCTGGCGGTGCCGGTGGACTGCTTCGACGCCGCGCTGGAGCGTGATGCCGACTTTGCCCGCCGTGTGCTCGCCCTGGAAACACGCCAGCTGCAGCGGATCACCCGCCATCCCGCCGGCGCCAGGAACAGCGGTTCCTAGGCGGGCCGAAGCCCCGGGCGATCCAGGCCAGCAGGGTGGCAGATCTCCGAGCAGCCCTCTGCGGCACCCTCCAGCGGCGCACCATCGAGAACAGCTTTTTTAAGGGGGGTGTCAGCCGCCTGTGTGGTGCTGGGGCGGATCCTGGCCGCCGATGGGTTGCGCGCGACAGTCCTCAAGCACTCAGCCCTCATGCACTCAGCCCTCAAGCACTCGTTGTCACGGGGCCCGCGGCAGGCTTGGCGGCGCGCGATTGGCCGGTAAGCACGGCCAGCCAGGAGCGTTCCCTCAGGCCAGGATGACCCCACAATCACCCCTTTCGCCATTCCCCCTCTGGTGCTGGTGCATGGTCTGCTGGACACCCCGGCGGTGTTCAACGGCCTCAAGCGGGAACTCGGCGGCGGTCGCCAGCCGCTGCTGATTCCAGAGCTGCCGCTGCGGCTGGGTCGCACCCCCGTGACGCTGGCGGCGGAATTGCTGGGCAGCCACATCGAGGCCGCCTTCGGACGCAGCGAAACGGTGGATCTGCTGGGTTTTTCGATCGGCGGCGTGATCGCCCGCTGCTGGATCCAGCTGCTGGGTGGTCACCAGCGAACCCGCCGCTTCGTGAGTGTGGGCAGTCCCCAGCAGGGCACCCTCACCGCCCTGCCCTGGCCGGGCCGGATCTTCAGTGGCATCGCCGATCTGCGCTGGGGCAGTGACCTGCTGGGGCGGCTCAATGGCGACCTCGATCGCCTGCGGCGGATCGAGTGCCACAGCTTCTATTCCTTTCTTGATCTGGCGGTGCTGCCCGGCTGGAGCGCCGTCCTGCCGGTGGGGCCCCGCACCATGCTGCCGGTGCTCACCCATCCCCAGCTGCTGCGGGACCGGGCGGCGATCCAGCCGCTCGCCCGGGAGCTGCTGCGGGCCTGATCGGTCCCGGAGCTGACGTCACGGCGAAAGCCGCGCCTAGCCTGGATCCATCAGCCAGGGAATGGCCTGTCCATGGGGTGGCTGGAGGTCTCACTGCTGGTGCGTTGGCTGCTGGGTTGGGCCCTGGCGCTGCGCCTGCCGACGTTGCCGGCCGGCACCCCCGGCAACTGCCCGCGGGTCTCAGTGCTGATTCCGGCGCGCAACGAGGCGGCCACCCTGCCGCATCTGCTGACCGCACTGGCGGGCCAGACCCTGCTGCCCGAGGAGGTGATCGTCATCGACGACCACTCCAGCGACGAAACCGCCGCCATCGCCCGCCAGCATGCCGATACGCTTCCGCTCAAGGTGATCCAGCCGCCGCCTCTGCCCGCCGGCTGGTGTGGCAAGACCTGGGCCCTGCACAACGGCGTGCTCGCCAGCAGCGGTGAGTTGCTGATCTTCCTGGATGCCGACACCGAACCCGCTCCGCAGTTCCTGGAGCGGCTGATCACCCAGCACGAGCAGCAGGGCGGGCTGGTGTCGGTCCAGCCCTACCACCGCACCGAAAAGCCCTACGAGCAGCTGTCGCTGCTGTTCAACCTGGTGGGTCTGATGGCCGTGCCCCTGGGGGCCAACTGCGGTGTGGCCTTCGGGCCGGCGCTGGCGACCAGCCGCTCGGACTACGCGCGCAGCGGCGGCCATGCCGCCGTGGCCGGCAAGGTGGTGGAGGACTGGTTTCTGGGCCACTGCTACGAACAGGCCGGACTGCCGGTGAGCGCCTGCATCGGCGCCGATCAGATCGCCTACCGCATGTATCCAGGCGGCCTGCGGGACATGGTGGTGGGCTTCGACAAGAACTTCGCCACCGCCGCGGGGGAGGTGCGCGGGCCCTGGATGCTGGCGGTGCTGCTGTGGCTCTCGGGCCTGTTCTGGGCCGCCTGGTGCCTGCCGGCGGCCCTGCTGGGCTGGCCGCTGGTGGGCAGCCATGCCATCATCCCGAACGCCGTCGTCTACGGCGCCTTTGCCCTGCAGCTGCTGCTGCTCAGCCGCCGGGTGGGGCGCTTCAGCTGGATCAGCCTGGTGTTTCCGGTGCCCGTGCTGTTCTTTCTGGTGGTGTTCGTGATGGCGATCCTCAACCTGGAGCGGGGGCAGGTGGAGTGGAAGGGGCGACGGTTCCGCACCCGCTGATGGCGGTCCAGACGCTGCTGCCCCTGCTCAGTTCAATGGCCTACTGGCTGGTCGCCTCGCTGCTGGTGGGGAGCCTGGCCAATCAGCTGCCGCCCCGCTGGCTCCAGGATCCTGGCCTCCCGGTGCCGCTGTCCGGCCACAGGCGGCCGCTGTCGCCGCCGGCGGCCAGAGCGAGGGGCCCCGTGGGGATCCGCACCTGGAAGCGCTGGATCCCCGACGCCGGCAACGCCCTGCCGGGCGGTGTGCGCAAGGCCACGCTGGTGCGGCGCGATCGGGCGGCTCTGCAGCGGCTGGAGCTGGAAACCCGCCGAGCCGAGCTGGTGCACTGGCTGCTGTTGCCGGCCGGCCTGGTCACCGCGCTGTGGCTGCCACCGACCGGTGTGCTGGTGAATCTGCTGTTCGCGCTGGCCTTCAACCTGCCGTGCCTGCTGCTGCAGCGCTTCAATCGGGCCCGCCTGCACCGCTGCCTGGCGCGCCTGGGTCACGGCTGCGGCCAGGCTCTGCCGGTCTGAGGGCCTTCTCGCTCATCGCGCGAGGAGCTGCCGGGCTCAGGGGCCCAGCTCCATGGCCTCCAGCTCCAGCGTCACCGCCTGCCCCGGGTCGTCGGCATGGCATGCCACCACCAGACGATGCAGTCCCTGCTCCAGCACGAAGGCATCGCCATCGGGATCGAAACAGGCCAAACGCCGCAGCGGGATGGACAGGGTCAGCCGTTGCGTTTCCCCCGGCTGCAGCATCCACCGCTGGAAGGCCACCAACAGGCGCCGCGGCCGCTCCATGCGGAGACCCGGCGGTTCCAGATACACCTGCACCACCTCGGCTGCCGGCATCGCTCCCTCGTTGATCACGCTCACGCTCAGCTCCACCCCGCCCGGGCCCGCCTCGGAGCCGGCCTGCAGCGCAGCCGTGAGCTCCCGCAGGGCAAAGCGGCTGTAGCCGAGCCCGAAGCCGAAGGGATAGGCCGCCGCTTCGCCCCGGCGATGCTGCAGCCGGTAGCCGTGCCACAGGTCGTAGGTCACCCGCTCGGCACGGGGTTCAAAAGGCGGCAGCGAGGCCTCTGTGCCGGGGATGGCAAAGGGAAGACGCCCCGAGGGCGACACCGCCCCGAACAGCACCTCCGCCAGCGCATGGCCGCCCTGCTCGCCGGGATACCAAAGCAGCAGCAGGCCGCCGACCAGCTGATCCCATTCGCTGGTGAGGATGGCGCCACCGCCCATCAGCACCACCACCGTTCGGGGGTTGGCGGCGGCCACCTGGCGGATCAGCGCCACCTGCTCGGGCGGCAGGCGCAGCTGCGTGCGATCGCCGGCGGCGAAGTCGCCACCCTGGCGGGCGGAGGCGAAACTCGTGATCCAGGCGATCAGGCGGGTGAACCGCCGCCACGACGGCCGCAGGGAGGACCAGAGGGGGCTGATGCGCAGCCAGGCCGGCGGCGGCGTCTGCTCGAGAATCGGCGCGATGTCGCCGGGGTGGATGTGCTCGCCCTCCAGCCGCCAGTCGAGGCCCGCCACCACCACGGCGGCCTCGCAGCTCGCCGCCAGCGCTGCCGCCTGCTGCGGCGAAACGCCGTCGGCGTGGGCGATCGCCAGATCCGGGCGGGCCTGGCGCAGGCCCTGCAGCGGTGTCACCGCTGAGCCCGCCGGCGGCCGGGTGTCGGACGAGCCGCGATCGCCCAGGTTCACCGCATCCGCCAGGGGACCGATCACGGCCAGGGAGCGCACATCGCTGAGCGGCAAGCCGGGGCGGCCGCTGGCGAGAGACTCATTGCGCAGCAGCACGATCGACTGGCGTGCGGCTTCCTGGGCGAGAGCGAGGTGGGCCGGGCAGCGGCGCAGATCCTCGGGATAGGAACCCGCTGGTACCCGCAGCTGCAGGCGCAGCTGGCGCAGCACGGCATCGTCGATGCGCTCGATCGGCAGCTCGCCACGGGCGAGGGCCTCGGGCAGGCAGCCCTGAAGGATCATCCCGAACGGCATCTCCAGGTCCTGCCCCGCCAGCAGTGCCGCCACCCCATCGCGCAGCCCGAAGAGGAAATCGGTGACCACCAGACCCTGGAAGTTCCAGCGCCGCTTGAGGATCTGCAGCAGCAGTTCGGGGCTCTCGCCGCACCAGCGGCCATTCACCCGGTTGTAGGCGCTCATCACCGAACCGGCTCCGGCCTCGACGCAGTCGCGGAAATGGGGCAGGTAGAGCTCGTGCAGCACCCGCGGACCGGCCTGCACGTCCACCAGGAACCGGGAGCTGTCGATCGAGGTGAGGGCGAAATGCTTGACGCAGGCGATGGCGTGGTGCTCGATGCCGCGGGTCATCGCCGCCCCCAGCGCACCCACGTGCAGCGGGTCTTCTCCGTAGGTTTCCTGGGCGCGTCCCCAGCCGGGGTGGCGCAGCAGGTTGATGCACACCCCCGCCACCCAGTTGGCCCCGAAGGAGCGGGCCTCCAGGGCGATCGCCGCGCCGATCCGTTCCTCCAGCTCGGGATTCCAGCTGGCACCGCGGGCCATCGGCACCGGAAAGGTGGTGGCGCCACCCTCGAGCACCACGCCACGGGGGCCATCCACAAAGTGCAGCCCGTTCAGGCCCAGGCGTGGCAATTGCCCCGCCGGCCAGGGATGGCGGTGCGAGGCATCGCGGAGTGCGATGTCGGCCATCCCCGACCAGAAGGGCGTGTCGCCATCGAGCAGGTTGAGCTTCTCGCTGGTGCTCAGCTGGGCAAGCAAGGCCCTGGCGCAGGCTTCCGGATCCACAGCAGCCCCAGGCCTCTCCATCACGCCGTCGCCAGAACCCTCACCACCCACTGACTCCCATCCTCCGAGAATTGCCATCTTGCGTGAACGTTGTGCAGCGCCCCCGTTGGCGCAGCTCCACTGAGCGCACTGGCGCGGGTGAACCCTGGCCGGACTCTCTTGGCAGCCCCGTTGCCCTCAGTGAAGACCGGTGGGTGAAGACCGGTGTTGGAAGTGCTGCAGCCCTTGCTGGAACCAGCTGATGGGCCCATCGTGGCTGTAACGGGATTCGGAGGCTCCATCGATGGACGCCCCCCCCTGAGCAGCAACCAGGAGCGCGCTGACGATCCAGCCCCGGCTCCAACACGCAGCACAAGATGGGATGGTCCTGGCGTGTCATGCCCTGGAGGACACACTCGCCGTTCACGGCACCGTTCACGGCACCGTTCACTGCACCGTTCGAGAGATCAGCCTCAGGTGCCCCGGACCCAACGGAACGTCCCACTCGACACCTGGCCCCAGGTGCCAGCGCCGGCAGCTCCGCCCTACAACCCAAGACCGTCTGATCTGAACACGATCAGGCTGGATCGACGCATCAACCACGCCATGCTTGCCCGACCCCCTTGGCAAGGCACCACGGCTGAGCAGGCCAAGGCCCGGGGCCAACGCTCCGGGCTTTGTTGTGTTCACCCTGTCCGCTGATCACCGGCTGCATCAGCTCCTGCAGTGCATCGGCCACGGGGCGGAGGCCGCGAAGCCTGGTGCTCCAGATGGACCCCAACAGGAGTTCCTCCGCGCTGACCAGGCCCAGCTCCTGGCGCCCCAGCAGCTGCAGCCGTTCCAGCGGCACTGAGAGTTCGGCCCGGAAGACGTGAGCGGTGCGCCGATGGATGTGATGCACCAGCACAAGTTGCAATGCTGGTGGCTGCCAGCTGATCTGCTCCACTTCGATCTCCCTTCGATGGCTTATGGCGAGAGGCCGCCGCCCTTGGGGATGAAAACCTGTGAGAGATCTGGTCAGCTAATCGTCGGATTCAGAAGTTTCGATGGATAGCAACTCAGCATAAGAGTCGCAAAGCCCAAGTTAGATTGCCGACAATATTCCGTTTTTGTGCGCACTGTGATGCCACCATTTGTGCAACCACACGAAGACCTGAGCACGCCAATGCCACAAGCCATCCGTCTATCATCGCAAGGTCTCGGTACGCAGATGAATAGGCGATGGCGAAACTGCATCCCCCTAGGCCGAATCGCGTATCCAGATCACCTGGTTACTGAGAGTAAATCAGTGCACTATAGGGAGCGATGGATACCGTGGCTTGAAAGGGGAGCGTATCTCGGCTGTTCTCCGCGGTATCAATGTCGCCACTGGGATGGCCTTCAAACAACTCGCTGTAGCCATGCCAATCACTGTTGAAGCGTAGTTTCCAATGTCCACCGGCAGGGAAGCCAACTGTGTACTCATTCTGGACCTCATTGGCGAAATTGGCAATGACGACGACGTCATCGGCTGGTCCTCCTTGATCCCAGCGATGGAAGGCAAGTACCTTCTTGTCCTCATTGAGATGATAGACCTGTGTGAATTGTCCGTAGAGTCCACGCGTGCTACCAGCTTGATTGAGCCGTAGCTTGATCAGATCGCGATACATGCGGATGATGCCACGGAACTGGTCCTGTTGATGCCAATCCACTGGGACCGTATCGCGAAACCATTGGCCTTCGAGAAATTCCTGGCCCTGGAACAGCATCGGAATTCCAGGAGCCGTGAACACCATCGCAGCAGCCATGGTGGAGCGCTTCTGGGCATACCAGCCCGTGGGATCGTCAGGACTGACCTCCTGAGGCACTCGCGCCTGTCCATTGGCAACGTCATCGTGAGACTCGCTATAGATGACTCGGGCAAATGCATCGTCGTTATAGCGATAGAGAATCGCATCACGTATGCTACTCAAGGACCGATCCTGATCCTGGCAGGCAATGACGGCCGCACGGATCGGACGAACAAAATGCGGGTCCCATTGCGAGCCAAACCCCGCTCCGCCAGCACCGACATCTTTGGTGATCCATTCGTTGCTTTGCAGGTCCTCTGCGATTGTGATTTGATTACCAGGATTCAGGGCGACCGTTTCATTGATTGCTTGCAGCAGGCTCCAGCCGTCGGGTATTTCCGATGTTCCTTGCTCACCAATATTGCGAATATATAGAGTGCTGTCAAAACGTAGCCCATCAATGCGATATTCCTCAAGCCACATCCGTACGTTGTCGAGAATGTAGCGTCGCACCTCCCCGCGCCCGTAGTCTGGCCGGGTTTCACCCCAGGGCGTTACGGCGCGATCATCATTGTAAAAGTAAATGCCACCCCTGTTATTCTCCGACCAGCCATCGAACTGCCATAGGTCGAGATCACTCGGACCAAGGTGGTTATAAACCACATCGAGAATCACAGCGATCCCGGCCTGATGTGCACGCTTGATAAATCTCTTCAGTCCAATTGAGCCGCCATAGTCCGAATCAACAGCAAAGAGATGCGAGGGATTATAGCCCCACGAGCGCATCCCCGCAAACTGGCCAACCGGCATGATCTGAATCGCGTTGATGCCGAGTTGCCTGAGGTGCCCCAGGCGAGCCGTGATCGAAATGAATTGACCTGGGCGGTAGGGATCTTCATCATTGAATGTGCCGACATGCAATTCATAGATCACGAGTTCGTTCCAGTTGGGCATCAAGAACTTGTCGTCCTCCCAGTTGAAGTTGGGGTCGTGAACGATGGCATTGCCAACTGAACTGGTGACCTCACGGGCGTAGGGGTCAATGCGTGTCAACACACCTCCTTCCGTCGTCAGTTGATATTTGTATTGATCGCCAATCTTGGCGTCCTTGACTTCGATATGCCAAGTTCCTTGCCCGTCGGATTGCATGGGATTGGCCAGGCTATCCCAGTGATTAAAGCTGCCGATGACGGCAACTTGTTTGGCATGCGGTGCCCAGACGCGAAAGGTCACCCCCTCCCTACTCACGGTAGGGCCCATGCACAGAGGGCCTTGCTTCTCGATCACGATCAGTGCAGCAAGTAAAAGGATTCTAGGCCAGTCCAAGGATGCAATATGCTGCAGATATGCGGCCTTCGCAAATAAATCTTAGTCAATCCAAAAGCCTTGCTATGACAGAGACTCAGTCCAACAGAGCCGCATTCGGGGCATGACCACTCTCGGGCTCAAGCTACGGATGCCGCCGCGATCACTAAGGTCCAATGGACCCTCTGGGTATTCCTCTCAATGCAGCTGAATCTCAACTCAATCATGCGCAGGCTGCAGGCTGTCGCCATCGCCTTCTTGGCTCCGATCGCCATCATGAGCTCACTCATGTTGAGCCTTCAACCAGCGATGGCCATGGACAGCCATCCTTCACTCACCACCACCACATTTGCCACCATGTCGAACAAATCTGATGCCGCTGCCAAAGATGTAGAAGGCAAGCTTGAGTCCGCCTATGGCGACCTCACCGACGACAAAGGCCATCAGCTCAAGGGCAAGGCCAAGCAGGTTCAGGCCTCAGCCATGAATATCGGCGAGGATGTCAAGGATGCGGCCCGTGCGGCCGGCCAGAAGATTGCTGATGCCACTGGCCAGAAGTGAGTGCCAGTTCTGAATCCTATGGGCGTCGCTCGTGCGGGCGACGCCTTTCCTCATCACCTCGAGCTCAGTCAACATCATGCTGGAAACGATTGCTGTTCTGCTGATCATTCTGTGGTTGCTTGGCCTGTTAACCTCCTATACATTGGGGGGTCTGATTCACCTCCTCCTGATCATTGCCTTGGTTGCGATTGTGCTGCGGCTGATCAGCGGTCGTCGCGTTTGAATGGCCGATCGCCGCTCAGTCAGGCCGAGCCGTTCACAGCCTTCGTCAGCATGGATCTCGCCAATGCGCACGGCTTGAGCATCAGCACCGCGCCCACCATTGCGCCCCAAAGCTTGCTGCAGCGCCTGCCGGGAAGAGAGAGCTGGCCGCCATCGGGCGACGTCTGCTGCGGTCCCGCTGCTGATCCCGGCGCGCAACGAGGCCGCCACCCCGCCCCATCTGTTGGCAGTCCTCAGCCGTCAGCTCCTCAGGCCTGATGGGGTGATTGTGGTTGACGACCACTCCAGCGACAGCATCGCCGCCGGAGCGGTGCGTTGCCCCTGGATGGTGGCGCTTGATGGTTGGTAACGCCGTTCAGGCTGCATTCACCGGCTGCACGATCGCCTTGCGTTGCGCGTCGATCGCAGCTTCCTTCTTGCTTTGGAGCCTGCGGGCCTTCCCGGTTCTGGCAACGGCCTCTCTGGGCAACGGCCCCCGTTTCGGCGGCGCTGAATGACCGTAGGACCGCCGGTTTCGCAACAAACCCCTTCGTTTTTGGCCGCATTTCATTCCACGACTGCATCGCCCCGATGGGGACAGCCGAGCTCAGCGAGGTCGCGGCGGCCAGCGCCATCGACGACGCGGGCTGATGCTGTGATCTGAGCCAGCAGGCGATGTTGCCCCAGCCACAAATCGGGCTTCAGGCGCTCAGTAGCTTAGCTTGGGACATAGAACTCGCCGGCCTACTCCGGCGAGGAAACCAAGGAAGCTGGCGCCATCCACCATGACTCCATTTGCATTCTCGAGCCGTCAATTGCTTGGCTTCGGCACGGGCCTGGCCATCGCCGTTCTGCTGCCTCTCGCCTCGGCCACCCAGGCGGCCAAGGCTGGCGTGATCAAACTGGTCACCCCTGAACAGGCCGCCGCCGGAGCCAAAAGCGGTCAGTGGAAGATCCTTGATGTCCGCCCGGTGCCTCCCCTGGACTACATCAGTGGCCATCTCCCGAATGCCGTTCACATCTCCGAACAGGCATTCCGCGGGCCGAATGGAAAGCTTCCTTTCCAGATCTGGCCGGCGCGTGATCTGGCCAATCTGCTCAGCAAGGCGGGCATCTCCAATAACGATAAGGTGCTTGTTTATTCCGACGGCACCAATGTGCTTGGGGCCTCTCTGGTGGCCTACATCCTTGAGAAAAGCGGTGTGCCCACCATCGGCATCCTCGATGGTGGCTTCTCGGCCTACAAAGGCCAGGGTCAACCGGTGACCAAGGTTTTTCCCGTCTACACCCCCGGCCCCTTCAACCCGAAGTCCGTCCCAGGTCTGGCGATCTCCTTGAAGGAAGTGCTGGCACTGGTCGGCAAGCCGAATGTCGTCATTGTGGATCCTCGCCCGAAAGGCTTGTTCGAGGGAACCGAGCAAACCTTCATTCGCAATGGTCACATCCCAGGTGCGATCAACATCACCTGGCAATCGGTGACCGAAGCCAACAATCCTGAGGAGGCACTGAAGAATCCCCATAAGCTCAAGCCGATTGAGGCTTTGCGACAGCTGTTCGTGAGCCGGGGCGTTACCCCGGACAAAACTGTGATCATCTCCTGCAGCACCGGCCGTGAAGCCAGCCTTCAATATGTGGTGCTGAAACATCTTCTGGGCTATCCGAATGTTCGCATCTACGAAGGCTCCTGGACCGAATACAGCACGACCGACAATCCCGTGCAGACAGGCCCTGAAACACCGTTAAAAAACTGACGCGAGGGCGCGATCACAACCCTGAAGTCACCCACATGGCATGACGTGTCCTGATCCTGGTCCCGTCATCGCCAGTGTGGGAGCTGGGTTCAGTTGACGTGGTGGTGGGTCTCCATCGCCAGGGGAATCGCGGTCCGCTCGTGCCAACCCCGATCAAGATCCGTGATCGATCCACGTCCGTGAACACAGTCGCTTGACAGGTGATGCATCAGCCCGGCGACAGTGCGTCACTGACAAGCTTTTCCCTGTTCCGCAGCACGCCCATGACTCGCCGTTCCCTCCCGCTGGCGGAGCGCCTGCGCCAGGGCCTCGCCAGCGCGGTGCTTTCCGCCGCGGCCCTGGCGGCCCCTTCGGCCGACGCCCCCACCCTGCAGCACCCGCGCCTGGCCCCGGGCCCGGGCACGGCCAGCCGGCCCGCGGCCCGGGGCCAGGCCGCCAAGCCTGCGCCAACCAAGCCTGCGCCAACCAACCCGCCGCAGAGCAAGCCGCCGCAGACCTCCCCCCAGCAGATCACCGCCCCGAAAGCCTCCCAACCGCCCAAGCCCAAGCCCAAGGCTCCGGCGCCGGGCGATGGTGGCTGCGGTGCCCATGAGGGGGGGTGTGGCCCCTCTCGCTGAGGGTGGATGCCCGCGCCCGCTACCGATCGGCGCGCATGGCGCTGTTTCACTGGCTGTGCCTGATCGAACGCCACGGTTCCCTGGTGCGGGCCTTCACCGCCGGATGCACGCCCTTGCAGAACCAGCACTACCCCGCTGGCGATCTGGTGGCCCCGGGCAGCGGCACGCAGTGCTACTACCACTGCCATCGGGGCGATGGGGAACACGGTCACCTGCATCTGTTCCGGCGCTCCAGGCCTCAGCGCCCGCTGACCCATCTGATCGCCATCAGCCTGGATGGACGGGGACTCCCCCTCGGCCTGTTCAGTGTCAACCGCTGGGTGAGCCAGGACCGCTGGCTGCCGGCTGCCGACACGCTGCGGTTGCTGGAGGGGATGTCGCTGAGCGGATCCGCCTGCGATCCACACCTGGGTGGCTGGCTGCTCCACTTTCTGCGGTTCTATCGGCCGACCCTGGAGGCGGTTCTCCGCGAGCGTGACCGCTGTCTGCGCCAGATCTCACCCTCCAGGACGCTGGCCCTGGAGGCCAGGGACCTGGAGATCCCGAGCCACCGCCCCATCGACTGGGCAGCCGATCTGGCGGCTGCCGAAGCCGATTTGGCGGCTGCCGAAGCTGGCCTGCAGTCAGTCGGGCAAGCCGAAGCGGGGGCGCAGCCGCACCCCGATCGCCGTTCCGAGGAGCGCGAAGACGATCCAGAGCCAGCCGTGCAGGCTGGTGGAGGCGATGCCGGCCAGGTAGGCACCCACATTGCAGCCGAACGAGAGCCAGGCGCCGTAGCCCATCAGCAGCCCCCCCAGCAGGGAGGCCCCCACCGCTGACGCGGAAGCCGGTGAGCGGAAGCGCAGACGGCCGGCGGCCGCGGCGGCGGCGGCCGCCCCCAGCACGATCCCGAAATTCATCACCGAGGTGATGTCCTCAAACAGCCCGGCCTGCAGAGCCGCAGCGAAGCGCTCCTGCTGCCAGAGCACGCTGCTGGAGGGATCCCAGCCCAGCTGATCGGCCAGCTTGGCCGCCCAGAGGGTGAAGCCCCAGGTCACGCCCCAGGGTCTCCCCGCCAGTACCAGGGTGAGGCCGCTGAGCAGGGCCAGGGCCAGCGCACCAGCGGCCAGGCTCCAGGGGCCCAGCAGCAGCGCCCGCCAGGAGGCCCTCGGAAACACGTCCATGGCCGTCTTGCTTGCGGGGCGCTGCCGACGCCAGAGGGCCAGGGCCAGCAGAGCGAGCACCACAAGCTGCAGCAGAGCACCCCCCCATCCCCAACGTTCCAGCAGGGACACCGGCTCCAGCCGGGGGAGCGCACGCCAGGGCCCAGGGGTCAGGGTGGCCAGGAACGACCCGGCGCTGAAGCTGACCAGCGTGACCAGCATCAGGCCGCTGCCACCACCGATCGCGTAGAGGGTGCCGCAGGCGCAACCGCTGCCCAGCTGCATCCCCACCCCGAACAGGGTGGCGCCGATAACGGCCTGCAGCGCCACCGGCGCGATGGCCCCTGTCGCCGCGCCGCTGAGCAGGATCGGTGCGAACAGCAGCGTCAGCAACACCAGCAGCAGGATCTGGGCCAGCACCCCACGGCCATCGCCTTCAACAAACAAACGGCGATAGCCGGAGGCGAAGCCGAAGCTGGCGTGAAACAGGGAGGCCCCGAGCAGCACCCCCACCCCCGCCAAGGCGCCCAGACGCCAACCCTGGGCGGCTGCCACCACGAGCAGGGCCGACACCAGGACGGTGATGACCAGCAGCGAGCGGCGCTGCGGTGCGGGGACGGGTGCGGTCCGGGTCATCTCCAGCAGGCGGACGGGGCAGGTCCGCCCGGGCTCGTCGTCCTGGATGGGGGCTGGAGGTGCCTGGCACCACAAGGGCCGATGGCGATGGGTCCTTGCTCTCGCAACACTGGGAGCACCATGGGCCTGGAGCCTCGAATCCCGAAGAGTCTCAGGCATCCAGCCTGTCGTGCAGGATTGCCCCGAGCGGCTCCAGGGGGAACAGGCGATCACTGCCTACCCCGACGACGCCGAGGGGCTGGCGGATGCGCCGCAGCGCCTGATCGACGCCGCCACGGCCGCGGCCCAGGTCGAACAGGCTCATGGCCTGGGTCAGCGCGATGGAGGCATTGGCATCCCGCCTGGCGAAGGGCCAAGCGCCGGATGATTGGCTCCGGTTCTGATGGGTTCCGATGCCTGTCTTCACGATGATCTACACGATCAAACCCTGGCCCGAGGGGTGCACACCAGTGCTTCCAGCCAGGAGGACACCACTGGCGGGCCACTGCAATGACTGGGACCATCCAGGCAAAACGTCGCCAGGCTCGGCTGAGCACAAGGTTGCCGTGCGTGCGGCAATCTCTGCCGATCAGGCTGGCGATCTGAATCAGAGGCAAGGAGGTGAACAACAGCTCTGAGCTCGCTCGGATGCTTCAGGCGGGTTCGATCAGTGCCTCCGCCACAACCTCGGCTTCAGCCACAGCGAGACATACACCAGGCTCACCAGCACCGGCACCTCGATCAACGGGCCGATCACGCCGGCCAGGGCCTGCTGGGAGCTGACCCCCCAGATGCTGATGCAGACGGCAATCGCCAGCTCGAAGTTGTTGCCGGCTGCCGTGAATGCCAACGCCGAAGTGCGGGGGTAGTCGAGGCCGCTTCGCTGGCCCACCGCGAAAGCGATGCTCCACATCAGCACGA
>JBKDOR010000170.1:0-32891 GCA_046342775.1 Synechococcaceae cyanobacterium | reverse complement strand
CGGCAAGCGGGCCATCAGGCTGCCCATCTCCAGGGCCTGCAGGCCGTAGTTCCAGCCCAGGTTGCTCTTGATGCCCGCCCGCTCCAGGGCCTGCTGCAGGGTGTCGGTGGTGAGCACGCCGAAGATCACCGGCACCCCGCTGTCGCGGGCTACAGCCGCCACCCCCTTGCTCACCTCGGCCACCACCACGTCGAAATGGGGGGTATCGCCGCGGATCACGGCCCCCAGGGTGATCAGCACCTGGTAGCGACCGCTGGAGGCAAGCCGCTGGGCCACGAGCGGGATCTCAAAGCTGCCGGGCACCCAGGCCACATCCAACTGACCGCTCTGGTCCGAGGTGTCGATGCCATGTCGAGACAGGCAATCAAGGCAGCCAGCCAGCAGCTTGCCGGTGATCAGATCATTGAAGCGGGCGATCACCACCGCGATGCGGAGCTCGCCGACATCACTGAAACGACCTTCAAAAATCGCCAAGACGGCCTCAAACCACGAAGTAGCTCACGCCCCAGTTCAGCAGCACCAGGGCCACCCAGGCGATGCCGCCCAGCAGGATCAGACGGTTGGAGCGGCCGCTGTCTTCGGTGCTGGCGTAAAGCACCGGAACCGCCACGATCAACGCGAAGGAGGCAACAACCAGGGCCAGGACCGTGAGGGTGTTGATGATCTGCATAGGTGAGGAAGCGCTCCGGCCGTGTCAAACCGTTGTCGGATTCTCACACGACACCCCTGACCGGCCGCCGGGGGCGGCAGCCATCCTTCACATGTTGTGGGATGGCCAAGGCAACGCCCGTACGATGCGATCCCTCAGCAGCAGGGGAGACCATGGCGGCGGATCCAACCCAGCAGCTGTCGCTGGTCGCTGGGTCCGAACAACAGGGTCAGCTCTTCGATCTGGGGGGCTTCAGCGGGAGCCCGGCTCGGGACATCGGCCCGACAGCCGGCGCCGGGCCGCCGCGCCGCGGCCGCTCGCCAGCAGCCCGCCCCGAAACCCACCCCGAAGCGGATCGGGACCCCGATTTGGAGGCGGAGGGTCGCGCCCGGCCGCGCCGCCGTGGCACGGGGGACGCCCCCCCAGGCGCCGATCGGCCCGGGCCCGCCTCGCCGCTGGCCGGGGAGCCGGGCTGGTCGGTCGGGGACCGGTCGGCCCCTCAGCCTGGAACGGCGCCTGAGGGCTCTGCATCCAATCCCGGCAGCCAGGGGGGCGCCAGCCACGCGAACGATCCGACGAACGCCGCCGCCGAGCGGGACCGGTCGGCGGCCAGAGGCGAACCCGCTCCCTTCATCGGATCCGATTCAGCCCCGGCCGCTCGCGAAGCCGCGGCCCCTGGCAGCGTCGGCGCCACGGCCAAAGCCACCGCCACTGCCACCGCCTCTGCCAAGGCCTCAGCCGGGGCGCTCGACGGGGAGAGTCACAGCACAGTGGCCGCGAACGCCGTAGCCCCGGACGCCAGGGCCGCAGACGCCAGCGCCGAGGGGGCGGATGGCGACCTGCCCCGCTGGCACCACCACAGCCTGGTGGATGCGGCGGCCCTGACGCCGATGCTGCGGCATTACGTGGAGCTCAAGGCCCGCGCTCCCGAGCGGGTGCTGCTCTACCGGCTCGGCGACTTCTTCGAATGCTTTTTCGAGGACGCCATCCAGCTCTCGCGTCTGCTGGAACTCACGCTCACCGGCAAAGAGGGCGGCCGCGGCATCGGCCGGGTGCCCATGGCCGGAATCCCTCACCACGCCGCTGAGCGCTACTGCGCCGAATTGGTGCGCCGCGGCCTGAGCGTGGCCCTCTGCGACCAGCTCGAAACCTCCGCCGCCAAGGGGGCGCTGCTGCGGCGCGACATCACCCGGGTGCTGACCCCCGGCACGGTGATCGAGGAGGGGATGCTGGCGGCGCGGCGCAACAACTGGCTCTGCGCGGTGGTCGTGGAGGGGGCTCGCTGGGGGCTGGCGGTGGCGGATGTGAGCACAGGAGAATTTCGGGTCACCGAGCGCCAGGACAGCGGCGCCCTGCACCAGGAGCTGCTGCAGCTGGAGGCGGCCGAAGTGATTTGGCCCGGACCGGAGCGCGGCGCTGGCAGCACCCGAGCGAGCGGCGCGGTGGGCGCCCCCTCAGGCGGCGGTGCGGTCGCTCCGTCGCGCGCTGCCGAGGCTGCAGCGCCGCCCTGGTGCCCCGTTGGCCTGCGGCTCACCCACTGGCGGCGCACCCCTTTCGAAGGCCCGGAAGCCCGGGCCCGTCTGTTGCGGCGCTTCCGCTTGGCCAGTCTCGATGGGCTGGGCCTGGGCGAGCTGCCCCTGGCGCTGCGGGCCGCCGGCGGCCTGCTGGCCTATCTGGACAGCACCCGCGGCCAGGTCGACCCAGTGGTGGCGCCCCCCTCTGACCCCGCGACCAGCTCCGCTGGCCACTCTGGCCCCGGCGGCGAAGCCAGAGGCGACAGCCTCGCGCTCAAGGCCGAAGTGGCCGCAAAGCCCCAACCCAGCAGCAACACCCACGCCAGTCCTCCCGTTCATCCCAACGCCAGCTCCACGCCGGCAGCCCCCGGCGAGGCCAGCCCGATTCCCCTCGATCTGCCAACGGTCTGGTTCGCCGGCGACCAGCTGGTGCTGGATGCCCAGACCCGCCGCAACCTGGAGCTCACCCGCACCCAGCTCGGCGGCCAGCTGCAGGGCTCGCTGCTCTGGGCGCTCGACCGCACCGCCACGGCTCCCGGAGGGCGCTGCCTGCGGCGCTGGATCGAGGCGCCTCTGGTGGACCGGGAGGAGATCCTGCTGCGCCAGGACGCCGTCAGCGAACTGGTGGAGCAACGGCAGCTGCGGCTGGCCCTGCGGCGCCTGCTGCGGCCGATGGCGGATCTGGAGCGGCTTGCCGGCCGGGCCGGCGCCGGCAGCGCCTCCGCCCGTGACCTGGTGGCCCTGGCCGATGGCCTGGAACGCTTGCCGCGGCTGGCCAGCCTGGTGCGCGGCGCCCGCAGCCAGCCACTGCGCCGCCTCACCCAACCGGAACCCGAGCTGGCCACGCTGGCCGGCGAGCTGCGCCACACCTTGCTGGACACGCCGCCGCTGTCGCTCAGCGAAGGGGGCCTGATTCACGATGGCATCGATCCCCTGCTGGATGGCCTGCGCAACCGCCTCGACGAACAGACGGCCTGGCTGGCGCAACAGGAGGCGCGGGAGCGTCAGCTAAGCGGCAACCCCAACCTGCGGCTGCAGTACCACCGCAGCTTTGGCTATTTCCTGGCGGTGAGCCGGGCACGGGCGGCGGCGGTGCCGGACCACTGGATCCGCCGCCAGACCCTGGCCAACGAAGAGCGCTTTGTCACGCCAGAGATCAAGGCGCGCGAGGGCCGCATCCTGCAGCTGCGGGCCCGGGCCGCCCAGCGCGAATACGAGCTGTTCTGCGGGCTGCGCCAACGGGCCGGCACCGAGGCGGCCCGGATCCGGGCGGCGGCTCGGCGGGTGGCGGAGGTGGATGCCCTCGCCTCCCTGGCGGAGGTGGCCGCCAGCAATGGCTACTGCCGGCCGGAACTCAGCGACGGCCGCGAGCTGCTGATCGAGGCGGGCCGCCACCCGGTGGTGGAGCAGCTGCTGGTGGAGCAACCGTTCACCGCCAACAACCTGCGCCTCGGTGGCGCCCCTGAGCGGGAGGCCGACGGCGACCGCATCGCCCCGGACCTGCTGGTGCTCACCGGCCCCAACGCCAGCGGCAAGAGCTGCTATCTGCGCCAAACCGGCCTGCTGCTGCTGATGGCCCAGATCGGCTCCTGGATCCCGGCCCGATCGGCCCGGCTTGGCCTGGCGGATCGCATCTTCACCCGCGTCGGCGCCGTCGACGACCTGGCCACAGGACAGTCCACCTTCATGGTGGAGATGGCTGAAACCGCCAACATCCTTCATCACGCCAGCGCCCGGTCGCTGGTGCTGCTGGATGAGATCGGCCGCGGCACCGCCACCTTCGACGGCCTCTCGATCGCCTGGGCGGTGGCCGAGCACCTGGCCGGTTGCGATGGCGTCGGCATCGGCGCCCGCACGATCTTCGCCACCCACTACCACGAGCTCAATGAGCTGGCGGCCCTGCTGCCCAACGTCGGCAATGCCCAGGTGCTGGTGGAGGAAACCGGCGAGGCGCTGGTGTTCCTGCACCGGGTGGTGCCGGGAGGCGCCAGCCGCAGCTACGGAATCGAGGCGGCTCGGCTGGCGGGCGTGCCCGCCGCAGTGGTGCGTCGGGCGCGGCAGGTGCTCGGCCGGATCGAGGCCAACAGCCACGTGGCCGTAGGGCTGGAGCTCCCTGGCGAGCCGCCGGCGACCCGGGCGCCCACCCTGGAGGCGCCGACAGATGGCTTGAGTCTGGCGAGCTCCGTCCCGGAGACCCTCGCAACGGCTGAGCCCGATCCAGGGACAACTCACGATCCGCTGAACCGAGGCGCTGATCCCGGCGCGGCAACGGCAGCCGCCAGGTCTCGCCCCGCTCAGTCCGCGGCCGCGCCCCGGGCCGCCTGAGCCAGCCAGCCGTGGCGCAGCAACGCATTGGCGGCGGCCGCCACCAAGCCGGCACCGCCGCGGCTGCCCTCCAGGCGGATCTGGGGGAGATCGCTGGCGGCAAGCCGCCGCTTGCTCTCGCGCACCCCCACGAAGCCCACCGGCATGCCAATCACGAGCGGCGGGGCCGCTGCGCCAGCGGCCACCAGGTCAAGCAGCCGCTCCAGGGCCGTCGGCGCGCTGCCGATCAGCAGAACGGCCCCGGGCCAGTCCGCCAGAGCCCGCTCCAGCCCGATGGCGGCCCGGGTGGATCCCGCCGGGGCCTCGGACGGAGCCCAGTCCAGCAGCGAGCGCACCGGGTTGGCGAACGTGCGTCGCGCCATCGGCGCCACGGCGGCCGCGGCCATGGCGGTGTCGGTGAGGATCGGCGCACCGGCGGCCAACACCCGCACGCCCAGGGCGCAGGCACCTGGGCTGTAGCGCAACAAGGGGGCGATGGCGGGGTCGCCGCTGCTGTGCACCAGCCGCTCCAGCAGCTCCAGCTCAGACCCGGCCAACCCTGTGTTCCCAAGCAGCAGCCTGATGCATCGGATGCTCTCAGCAAAGATCGGGTGATCAAACCCCTCAGTAGCAGGGGTCATGGGCTCGGCCCCCGCTCCAATTCTCGCTGCAAACGATGGCTCCACATGGCTGCAACCCCTTCAGCGAGGGCGACGCGGGGCGACCATCCAGTCGCCTTGGATAGCTTAGCCGAATCGAGAATATTGGCAGCCACATCAAAGCGTCGCATTGGCAGATGCTTGACGCGCAGCGCGAAGCCATCGGCTTCGACAAGGTCTCGCAGGAGGCGGAGCAGATCGAGATTAGAGGCACCGATCCCGGTACCAATATTATAAATTTCTCCCGCCACTCCATGCTGCAAAGTCGCTAGGATTCCAGTCGCCACGTCATGCACATGAATATAATCTCGAATCGTGCCCTCAGGGCCGTAAATCTCCACCTCTCGTCCCCGCTGAATCGCATCGATAGCTGCTGCCATGAAGCCCTGGCCGACGCCTGAGCGCTGGGCCTCACCGTAGGCATTGGCTGGTCGCGCGATCAGCACCGGCAGATCCATGGTGGCGTGGAACATACGCGCATAGGAATCAATGGTCAGCTTGGTAATGCCGTAGGGACTGATGGGATTGGTGGGATGATCCTCCCGGATCGGCAGCGTCGAGGCGGCTCCATAGACCGTTCCACCGGAGGAGACAATCACCAGGCGGCGTGCATCAGCACGCCGAATCTCTTGAAGGAGCGCCACATTGGCGGGCAGATTCGAGAGAAGATCGAAGGTAGGATCACTAAAGCTGGTCTTGGGAACCGTGGAATAGGCAAGATTGACAACATCACAACCAGGCTGCAAGAGGGTGCGGATCAGACCCAGATTGGCATAATCTCCTTGCACATAGCGACAGCCCTTCGGCAGGCTCAGGGGCTCCTGGCCACGGCCAAGAACCACCACGTCCCCTCCAGCCTTGAGCAGCAAGCGGGTGACCTCAAGGCCGATGAAGCCTGCTCCACCAATGATGAGAGTAGGAGCCATGGCGCATTCGGGCCGTCTCGTTCCATGATCGCCCTTCAAGAGTCGTGCCGATGCCGATCCACCTCTACTGGGGCGACGATGAGGCCGCCCGCCAGAGGGCCGTCGAGGCCCTGGTTGAGAAGCTGGTGGATCCGGCCTGGGTCACCATCAATCTCAGCCGGCTCGATGGCAATGACCCGGCGGAGGCGGCCCGCGCCCTGGAGGAGGCCCGCACGCCGCCCTTCGCCGGCGGCGCCAGGGTGGTGGTGCTCCAGCGCAGCCCGTTCACCGGCGCCTGCGGCAGCGAGCTGGCGAGCCGGTTCGAGGCCAGCCTGGAGCTGATCCCCGACAACTGCCACCTGGTGCTGGTCAGCCCCGGCAAACCCGATGCCCGGCTGCGCACCACCAAGGCCGTGCGCGGCAAGGCGGAGGAGCGCAGCTTCAGCCTGCCGGCGGTGTGGGACGGCGGTGGCCAGCTGGATCTGGTTGAACGCACCGCACGGGAGCTGGGGTTAAGGCTGGAGCCGGCGGCGGCCGAGGCCCTCGCCGACGCGATCGGCAGCGACAGCGCCCGGCTCGCCAGCGAACTCGAGAAGCTTGATCTCTATGGCGCCGGCAGCGGGCAGGTTGGCGGCACAGTCACGACGGCGATGGTGGCGGCGCTGGTGCAGGGGCAGGCCACCAGCAGCCTGGCCGTGGGCGAGGCGCTGCTGACCGGCCGCCCCGCCGAGGCGATCGCCCGACTGGACAGCCTGCTGCTGGCCGGCGAACCAGCCCTGCGCATCGTCGCGTCGCTCACCAGCCAGATTCGGGGCTGGCTATGGGTGTCACTGCTGGATGCCTCCGGGGAAAAGGACGTGGCGGTAATCGCCAAGGCGGCCGGGATCGGCAACCCCAAACGGATCTACGTGCTGCGCAAGCAACTGCAGGGGCGCAAACCGGGCCAGCTGCTGCGCTTGCTCGGGCGGTTGCTGGAGGTGGAAGCCGCCCTCAAGCGGGGGGTCGAGCCTGCTGATGCGTTCCGGGATGGGTTTCTGCTGACCCCCAGCTGAAGTCGTCGCGCGGCACAGGCGGGGTCAACAACAGGTGCAAGCGCAGCGCGCCGAAGCGCAGCCCGCACAGAGGCCACACGGTTGCCAGCGGAGGTGGAGAATCGGCTGTCATCCGCCGAGGCAACCTGACAACGAGCCAGGAGGGGCATGGTTTAGGCCTGGATCGATCAAGAGGACGGCTGATCAAGACCAGCGGCGACCCCGATTGCAGACTCGCCCCAAGTTCAGCCTGACGGCGAAGCTGTTCAAGCCTATGCGTGCCTGATCACAAAGCGTTTCTGCGCCAACCGTGCATGACGCCATAGCTTCACATCGGCAGCTGGTTTTGCAAGATTTGATCAAACAAGTAGAGGCGTGGAAGCAACGATGCGAATGGGAGCCATCAGCGTTCGTCCAAAGAGACCGATGAATCCACACTCCGGTCGCGATCCAACGGACAAAAGAGCAACCCCGAGCAAACTAAAACCTCCTGATGATTATCTTTCCGAGAGACATACCGGGCTTTTCAACAAGACGAAAAGTGATTAGCGAGGCTGGCACGATCAGCGCAAGGGTGACGAAAACACACAAAACATAGGCAAATGTCGCAGAGTGAGACCATGCATAGACGCGAGAGTAAACACCGGCCAAACCAGCAATAACGGGAGGGTGGAGCAAATAAAGAGAATAGCTGATAACACCCAAAAATTTAAGCCAGGAGCTCACAATAAATCGCGGAGAATGCACACAACATCCAACAACAACAAAAAACAAAGCAAGGCCATAAATGAGATCGTGCCCATAAAAGACAGTATTCAGGCCCAGGGGCGGAAAGTAGACAATCACAACGAACAACCCGACTCCAATCAACAAGCTGATTAGACCTGTCTTTTTGCTGGGCAGGGAAGAGTGGAGTTTATCTCGATACAGATAATATAGAAATATGCCGGCCATGAAGAACTGCAAGTTATGAAGGAAACTAAAGCGAACCAAGGCATCAGTCTGACCAAGAACTTGGTGATGTAGATAGGCAAATTGTGGAGGTATTCCTCGTGCAGCAGTAAAGGCAATGAACCACAATGCAATCAAATCAACAAAGACAGCCACGCCTAAAGCCAAGAGCGACCGGCGCAGATTGCTACAGATAAGAATGACAAAAGGGAACAATAAGTAAAAGAAGAGCTCTACGCCCAAGGTCCAGGACGCCCAAACCAGACCTTGATAATCATTTGGATTGAAGATCGAAGCTGCGCCAAGAAGAGTCTGCGGAAGGGGCCTTGCATAGCCAGACAAGAGAAGGTCACGAATCCAGGCGATAAGAACTGCAAGGAGATATAATGGAAAGATTCGAAAGATTCGCCGCAGATAGAAATGACGGATTTGCATTGGCGAGAGACGATCGCCCCGTCGATAATACGAATAACAGAGGGTATAGGCGCTGATCATGAAGAACAAAAGAACGCCAGACTTTCCAGCGCTTGCAAATCTCAGCACCCAAGGAGATGCACTCAGCCCAGGAGTAGGAATATAAGCGACATGACAAACAATCACCATCAATGCAGCGAGCCCTCGTAGGGCATCGATGAAGTCAAGTTTTTGGGATGTCGGACCTGACTCCATCAAGAGGTCAAGCTTCACAGGATGCAAAAAGTTGAACAGGAGTTTAGCACAACAAAGAATTGAACTCAGCGAGCATTCGATGCAGGATAAGTGCTCTGCGTACTTGCCAGAAGAGAGCGTCACTCTAGCAGTAGGCGACAGCCCTGAAAGCAGTCCTGGCGCGACGAGGACGTGCGCAGCTGTTGGTCCTACGGCACATCTTCCGCATAGCCGATTAATTTCCAGCCACCAACGGAATCTCTTGCAGATAGATGGCTTAATGGTGGAGTCATTGGTTCCCAGGAAACCAGCCGTCGACGACATAACATAGCATTTCCCTTGAAAAGTTAACCGTACATCTCCAAAGGCAACTGCAAAACAACAAACCCAATCAACCGATCTGACAACCTGATGGCGCCTCCCTTCGCCCAATAAATATAGCGAAGACGGCATTGATGCCAATTACAGCGGCAATCGAATCATTGGGCAGATCCATTTCCAGGAGGTCCTTGAAGAATGCAAAGTAGCTCAGTCTTGATTGACAGGCACTAGGGTTCATTTTGACTGCACGATCCATGCCACACGCCGCTTACCGCAACGCATCAGATAGCGTCACTGTCGCCTGGTGGATGACATGAACTCCTCAGGAAAACCCAAGCCCTCCGCGCAACAGGACCCCTGTCATTGCAGGGGCGTGGTCGGTTCATGGGCAGCAAGCAGCTCGGTTACCGCTCCTCTTCGAGAAAGCTTCGCCGCCGCGCAAAGCCGCTCCTACGGTGATGACGAGCAGTCCACCGCCAGGAAGCGCACAAGCTCGTGCATGTTTTGGCCGAAATGGAGCAGCGAGACGAGCTGCGAAGCCAGCTGATCGGCTTGTGCATTACCTTGCGGCCAAGAAAGCACTGAGTGATGCCAGACACGCCGGAGGGTCGACTGGATGGACGGCTGAACTGCCAAAGCGCAGATCGGCGCCAAAGGAAAGCATCCGTTACGGGTGATTAAAGAGCAGTTCGGCTTTCAGAAGACCCTGCTGCGGGGAACGGTCACACCGAGGCCCCAGGTTGAGCGTGGCGGATCAACAAGCACCGCTGCAAGGTGAATGTGCTGATAGCCCCCCGAAGCGATTCATGGCACGTCGCGAGTTGTTAGACAGTGAGTGATCGGGGGAGTCGTGTGACCATGCAGGGCTAAAGACGACATATCGGGCAGGTTTCAGTTGCTGGAGCGGTTAAACAAGTTAATCCCACCTCAATTCTGTCACAAGGGGTTAGTCCTAACACATTGTGGCTTTGGGCTCGCTTTGGAACGGCTTGCCGGGAGGCGCCTTCATATCAGCAGATGAGATAATATAAGATGAAACAGGTAGTCTGATCAGACCGAGACAAGCATCAAGAATAATGAGACGGATTCACATCAACCAAGAGCTTAATTAGGCAACATAATGGGCTCACTCAAGCCGGCAGCTGATGCCAAGACAGAGTTATTGACTATGTCCGGAGAGAAGCAACGCTTTTAGCTTTCTGCTGAATCGCGATTTACGCAGGCGCAGCGGCAGAGTACCATGCAGCTTGCGTCGAAAGTGGGTGCGTAAGACACGATACACATCGGCCCTAAACGAGGGCGTGGGCTGAACGTACTTGATCGGCGTAACTGTATCTTGAAATGCATGATATCTGCGCATTCCTTTTTTAACATCACGGGTGCTCTCTAAGAAGCTGCGCCCCCAGCGCCGATCTGGCTCTAAATGACATCCCTCAGCCCACTCATTCCAGGCATTAATAAATACAAAGTCCCTAGAGAGGGGGTCGTTCTTAACCCGATCGATCGTTGACGCCAGCCAATACTCATAGTTTGCGGGGGTGCCATTAAGTATTATGAGGGAGCGATGGGCACGCCTTGCAGTATTATCCCAGGAAGGGAAAACCCCTCTATACACAGAACCCTCATACTCACGGGCCAAATAGAGCTCTGCAAGATCTTTGTATTGACAGACTAGGCCACTAAATTCCTCGTAAAAACTGATCTGTTCTTGAATCCAGATTGATTCAAGGTTATGCGGCGGGAACTCAACTCCACTGTCAAACCCGAACTGCTGATGATCAAGATTGCCATGCGTCAAGGCAGCACAGATATGGATCTCACCAATCCCAACCTCCTGACAATACTGTCGCCAAACCGCGGCAGTTTCGCGCGCGTCAGGGAGATGCTGCGGACGGTAGACGATGATCAAAGGCTTTCCGTCTTTAAGTATATATCTGGGATCACGCAGATATGGATCTAATGATTTGATGAACTCCAAGCTGTCCTCAGGCATATATTTTTGAGCCAAAAGGACCTCATGCTCGGCAGCATCCCAACGCCGCGACCAATTTTCATTGGCCCAACAGAGACAAAATGGCATATCATGATCTTTATCGGCAAGCATATCTTCCAGTGGGCGATGTAATATTTTTCGTCCAGAAAACCAATAGTAGTAGTAACAAAAGCCGTCGATGCCATACTGCTTGGCAAGTTTTACTTGCTCATGCCGTGTCTCTCGCATGCGAAGGTCATAAAACCCAAGATCAGCGGGGAGATGGGGTTGATAATGACCCTTAAAAAGACTCTTCGCCTTGGTGACGTTTGTCCACTCAGTGAAGCCCTTACCCCACCACTCATCGTTTTCCGGAATTGGATGATACTGCGTGAGAAAAAAAGCGATCAGTCGGGGATTATTTGGATCAGAAGACTGCCCAGGCTCAGGACATAGAGCTGGACTTGGTGGCCTGTCATCACTTTGGTGGTCAGGGTTCATGCGTGAATGATGGAATTAAGCCGAAACGCTTCTGCTTCGATGAGTTTACACTCGGAGCCGATGAACCAGCTTTTTGAGCTTTGAGACAATCGAAGCGTTTGGCTGAACGGGTCTGGGCAGTTGTTGAATTGCCGACGCGACCGACACCGCCACGCCATCGGAGTCGTCGGGAACTGCTTTCACGACAACTTGATAAACATTCGCATGGATTGGCTGGCGGAGAACTTGTTTTATTTTCTCGTCCAGCTCAGACCATATCGCAGCAAACTCAGTTTCTTCTGGGGGGGTAATCACAAAACTCACATCAATGATCTTGTAGCCATTCGAGCCAAATAGCCTGTCGACTCCCGCAAGGTCAAAGAATCTAATGTGAGTTCTGTCCAGCAAACCCCAATCACGATACTCAAAGCTGCCATGGATCAAGCATCCAGAAATCGCTGCATGACCCACGTGGGGGAGGGAGACAACAATCTCGCCCCCGGTGTCGAGAAGGGGACGGAGCCGAGTTAACACGGACCAAGGATCATAAAGGTGTTCAAGCACATCAGCCGCCACAATGGTTTGAAACGAGCCAACAGTTTCAGCCAATTGGTTCCAATCTGCATTATTAAGATCTACACTAAGAACCTGTTCACAAAAAGGGGTGACCAGTTTAATGGCGTCTGGATCAACCTCCAAGCCAACAATCGAACAATGATTATCGTTTTTGAGATGCTTGGTGATTGAACCTGGGCCACAGCCAATCTCAAGAACTCGCTTACGCTGCCCGACAAAATTTATCACCTTAGCGGCAGCTGTATTGGAGTTGATATCAACCAAATAGTCGTATTTATGAGCGCGATCATCCACGGCTGGCGAACCTCCCTGTGAGTAACATCTCCCGGAAAGTTCCGAGGCTGAATGATTTTAGCATATTCAGCGAGCAATCCTCACCCTGCCAATCAAGCAGCAATCACCTGCAGGGATCCTCGAAATGCAGGGATGGATGAGAGGAGCTTGGTTCCATCGCCAATCCAGGTGGATTGGCGCCAGGGTCAGCACCCTGGCTGGCTTGACCAGGTTCAGGATTTCTACTCTTGGTCATTGTAATATCATGAACATCTGTCGCGAACATACCCATGATCGGTCGCTCCAGATTGGCCACCGAGAGAAACTGTATAGCCTCATGAATGTAGTGATGTTGAATATGGTCTGCTTGCGAGCCGCTTGCCAAAGCAACCACCACAAAATAGTGGCCCGGTCTCAAGGGCGGCATTGTAAAAACAAACCGCACCGTCAGCCATTCACCTGGTTGCAAACACGGGGCAGCAAGCGGATCCTCTTCTATATAAGTATTTTCGCCAAAAAACTCCATTCCTTTTTCATTGCTCACGCTAAATCCCGCAATGCAAGGGCGAGATACAACCCGTCGGCTGCAGGCATTTATCGTCAGCACCACCTGCTCACCCCCTTTAATCATTAGGACTGCCTCATCGGGCTTATCCCTATACACCAGACTGGTGGACTCGATCAGGACTGCGCCATCACCAAACTGCTGAGCTGCGTGTGGCGACGCAACGACATTGTGACGCAGTCGCCTCGGCAAGCCTTCGGAAAAAGTAGGTTTTGAACCCCGCAACGCAGGGTGTAACACGCGCTCAACAGACTCGTTGAGCATGGCCTTCGCTGCAGGCGTCTCAGCGGCAGGCCCTGGAATCGAAACGTCAGGCGCTTGCTGCTCGTCGGTGTAGAACGAAAAATCGATCTCTTGAAACTCAGCATGACAGGCTTTACGATAACTTTCGAGAACTCTTCGAGTCTCTGATTTCATCACGACTTTGCCTTTGTCGAGCCAAAGACATTGGTCGCAGAGAGACGCCACGCTCGCTGGATCATGACTCACGAATAAAATGGTCTTTTCTTGCCTAAGATTTTCAATAAAGCGCATGCATTTTCGCGTGAATACTGCATCACCAACTGCTAGCGCTTCATCAACAACCAAGATATCGGGATCTGCATGAGCGATGACGCCAAAAGCAAGACGTACAACCATACCACTGGAATATGTTTTGACTGGTTGATATACAAATTCACCAATATCAGCAAAGGCGAGTATATCCTCAAGCCTGTCGTTAATCTCTTCCTTGCTCAATCCAAGCAGCGTTCCATTCAGATTAACATTTTCAATTCCCGTAAATTCAGGATTAAAACCACTACCCAACTCGAGCAGTGCTGCCACCCTACCTTTTGTCTGAACTGAGCCTTGCGTCGGTGTCAATGTACCGCAAATTAGTTGTAGAAGAGTGCTTTTTCCACTACCGTTACGACCAATCACGCCAAGCGTATCGCCTGCATTAAGCTGGAAGCTGACATTCCGCAAAGCCCAAAACTCTTGATAAAACTGACGTCTACCACGAAACAATGATTGCTTGAGGCGATCGAGCGGCTGGGCATAAATATGATAGCATTTGCCGATATCCGTAACCTGAATAGCAAATGAGGGATCCGCGGTATCTTGCATGGTCGTGCGCTCACATGACATCAGCAAAAACTTTCTTCGCCCGGCTGAAAAAATGGAAGGAAACCGCGCAAAACGCGAAACTTACCACTGAGCCAGAAAGCAAATAATTTAGACTCGGACTTACTCCAACCAGAAGAATCTGTCGGGTTTGTTCGATGACCTGAGCCAATGGATTAAACATCAACAAAGTTCTGAAAGTGGCAGGCAATGCAGTTGCGGGATAAAATACGGGAGACAGGAACATCAGCATATTTACGAGAAGAGCAACAATTTGCCCAATATCCCTGATGAAAACGCCCAAAGCTGAAAGTAGCCACGACGTCGCCAAGCTGAACAACACCAAAGGCAACCACACCAGAGGGAGCCAGACAGTAGTCCAGGGTAGTCCATGAAGGGCAAATATTTCAACCAAGAATAATGCGATCAAACTGATTCCGGCGTGGAAGAGAGCACCCGCAACGGCGACAACACTCAGAACCTCCAAAGGGAAGATAACCTTCGTGACGTAGTTTGGGTTGGCTAGGACTAATCCGGGTGATCTCAGAGCGGCCTCAGAAAACAAGTTGAAAACGATCAAACCCGCGAAAAGATTGATCGCAAAGACAGTCGGACTGGAAGCCTCGAGTGTTCCCCAACGGACATTAAAGATCTTGGAAAAAACAAACGTATAGACGGCAAGCATAGCCATCGGATTGAGAAAACTCCAGCCAATCCCAAGCAGGGAACCGCGATAGCGTCCCAGGACTTCTCGCTCGGTGAGACGCCACACCAGTTCGCGGTTCTTCCAGATGCATCGCAGGAAACCTACGTCCATCAAAAACAAGATAACTGGAAGTGGCTCATCGATATCCTATTCGTCCCTGGAGCAATCTCTCCAAGATTCACATGGGACGATTGATCACACCGCCAATCGTTCTCAAATGAACCGTACCCATCAACGAGATACCTGACCAAAAGGACCGTGAAGTTGACGTTTGACCTTGCAGGCTGGGGAGAAGGCAACAGCACTGAACTGATGTGATGAGCCGGAGAAGGCCATCGACTATAGCCGGTGTCGGTAATGGCCCGGGTCGCCGACGCTGATCACCATGCGCAAAGAGCCGCCCCTGCAGGCTCAGCCAGACTCCATCAGCATGGGTCGGATCTCCAACTGGCCTGATGGGACGCTGCCACTCATCCAAACGTCAACCGAGTGGACAGAGCAACGAGCGGGAGTGAACGACAAAGCCAGGGCTTCCGAAACATCTCCTCGAAGAACTCTCACGGTTCGGCCAGCATGCGGTTCGATGGGCGGGAATGGCTGCTGTCCATGCCCATCGCCTTTGGCGTCCGCGAAGCGATGAGCAAACAAGTTCAAGCAGGACCGACGCTCCCTGAGACCTGATCAGCGTCCTCAAGGCCATTCCCGCTGGGTGGTTCCGTCAAGGGCGCACCTGCCCCGTGAGCTTCAACGCTGGCGGTCCTCCTTGGCCTCCAGCGCTGGGCAGAAGGGCTGATGCTCACAACGGTTTCCATAGCTGCCATGCACTGGAACGCTGACGAGACGGTACGGGGAGATGCCTCAGAAGGCTCTGGGCCTGGAAGGCTGGCTTTGGCACTCCGCCGTCAGCTTGCTCCACTGTTGCCGCCTGGGGGAAGCCTGACGACCCAAGTCGCTGCAGGGCTGACACGGACATTCCATCGGCATGGTTCGGGTCCGCCACCACGGGGTCGCGGGGTGAATACCCATGACCGCTGTCCGCATCAACGCCCCGGGCGTCGGTGACGACCTTGATAATCAGAGCTCTGCTGCGAGGTTCCGGGGATGTCCCTGCTGGTCCAGAAGTTCGGCGGCACCTCGGTGGCGGATGTGGAGCGGATCCAGGCGGTGGCGGCCCGGATCGCCCGCGATCGCGAACAGGGCCACGACTTGGTGGTGGTGGTTTCGGCCATGGGCCACACCACTGATCAGCTCACGAGCCTGGCGGCCCAGATCACCAGCCAGCCGCCGCAGCGGGAGATGGACATGTTGCTGGCTACCGGCGAGCAGGTGTCGATCGCGTTGCTGTCGATGGCCCTGCACGCCCTCGGCGTGCCGGCTGTGTCAATGACCGGCACCCAGGCGGGAATCGTCACAGAATCGGCCTTCGGGCGGGCTCGCATCCTGGAGGTGCGCAGCGAACGGCTGCGGCGCCTGTTGGAAGACGGCATGGTGGTGGTGGTGGCCGGCTTCCAGGGCACCAGCAGCGGCCAGGCCGGCACGCCGGAGATCACCACCCTGGGCCGCGGCGGTTCAGACACCTCCGCGGTGGCCCTGGCGGCGGCTCTCGGCGCCGATGCCTGCGAGATCTACACCGATGTGGCCGGGGTGCTCACCACAGACCCGCGGCGCGTGCCCGACGCCCAGCTGATGGAGACGATCAGCTGCGATGAGATGCTCGAGCTGGCCAGCCTCGGCGCCGCCGTGCTGCACCCGCGGGCGGTGGAGATCGCCCGCAATTACGGCGTGCCACTCATGGTGCGCTCCAGCTGGAGCGACGCCCCCGGTACCCGGCTCACCAGCGGCGCTGGCCGACCGATCGGCAGCGAGGGGCTGGAGCTCGGCCGGCCGGTGGACGGAGCGGAGTTGGAGCAGGGCCAATCCGTGCTGGCGCTCTCCCATGTGCCGGATCGGCCCGGGGTGGCGGCCCAGCTGTTCGAGGCTCTGGCCCAGGCCGGCCTGAACGTGGATCTGATCGTGCAGTCCACCCATGAAGGCAGCAGCAACGACATCGCCTTCACCCTGCCCGATGCCGACTTGGAGCGGGCTCAAGCGGTCTGCGACGCCCTGCTGACCAGCTTGGGGGCCTGCGAAGCCCAACTCAGCGCCGTCTCCGGAATGGCGAAGCTGAGCATCGCCGGCGCCGGGATCATGGGCCGTCCAGGTGTGGCGGCGCGGCTGTTCGACACGCTGTCACGGCTGGGGATCAACCTGCGGCTGATCGCCACCAGCGAGGTGAAGGTGAGCTGTCTGGTGGAGGGACAGCAGGGGGCCAAGGCGCTGCGGGCGACGGCCGCCTGCTTCGAGTTGGCCGAGCAGCAGTTGCGTCAGGCGCCGCTGCCCTGCCCCAGTGAGGCCCCGCCGGTGCGCGGTGTCGCCCTGGACCGGGACCAGGCCCAGGTGTCGGTGCGGCGGGTGCCGGACCGCCCCGGAACGGCGTCGGCGATCTGCAGGGCCCTGGCCGATGCCGGCATCAGCCTCGACACGATCGTGCAATCGGAGCGCTGCCACGGCGAAGCCGACCAGCGCAGCCGCGACATCAGCTTCACACTGCGCCGCGACGAACGAGCGGCGGCGGAACAGGCCCGGCTGCCGGGGCGGCGGCAGGGGCGGGGTTCCTACCGCGAGGAGGGGCCACCGATCGCCCGGGTGAGCGCCGTGGGCGCCGGCATGGCGTGCACGGCCGGAACGGCGGCGCGGATGTTCCGGGCCCTGGCCGATGCCGGCGTCAACATTGAGATGATCGCCACCAGCGAAATCCGCACCAGTTGCGTGGTGGCCGAGCAGCAGGGGATCGCGGCACTTCAGGCGGTGCATGCGGCCTTCGGGCTCGGCGGCAGCGTCACGTACCGCGCCGAAGGCAGCGAAGCACCGGTCTGAGCGGGAGTCAGCAGATGAAGTGCGCCAGCCCAGCTGCGGCAGGCTTCAGCACACTCAGCTGCACTCCTGTTGACGGCCCTGGACTCCCGTGAATCCCTCGAATCCAGTGGAACGCACTCTGAAATGGCGCGGACTCAGGTCAGGGGGCTGACGGCTCACCTGGCAATGTTCGACCAGGCCCGAAGGGACCGGGCATGCGCATCGTGTTTCAACAGTCACACCCATATTCTCTCCGTCTTTCGCAGAAAAGGCTTGCCCAGCTCGGACTGGCCGCGCTCCGCGCCTATGGCTCTCAGGCTTTCCCCACCAGCTTCTGGCGTAGCCCCTTGATGCGGTCGCGCAGGTTGGCGGCCTCCTCGAACTCCAGATTCTTGGCGGCGACCTTCATCTTGTCCTCCAACTGCTGGATCAGTTCGGGCAGCGAGTCGAGCGGGACTTGATTCTGTTCGGCTTGTTCGGTGACCTGTTCGAGTTGATCGTCACTGAGACGCCTGGAGAGCTCCAGAAAGGCGAGGATGGAGTTGCCGGATCGCTTGCCGGCAGGCTGCGGAGTGATGCCGTGTTTTTCGTTGTAAGCCTGCTGAATCACACGACGCCTTTCCGTCTCGGAAATCGCCTTGGCCATGCTGTCGGTGAGGTTGTCGCCGTAGAGCAGCGCCATACCCTCGACGTGGCGTGCGGCCCGGCCGATGGTCTGGATCAAAGAGCGTTCGGCCCGCAGGAATCCCTCCTTATCGGCATCGAGGATCGCCACCAACGACACCTCCGGCAGATCGAGTCCCTCACGCAACAGGTTGACGCCCACCAGCACGTCGTACTCGCCATTGCGCAGATCTTGAATGATCTCAATGCGCTCGATCGAATGCACCTCGGAGTGCAGATAACGCACGCGCACGCCATTTTCGGCGAGATAGTCGGTGAGATCCTCGGCCATGCGTTTGGTCAGCGTGGTCACGAGCACCCGTTGCTGGCGTTCTGCCCGCTGGCGGATCTCAGCCAACAGATCATCCACCTGGCCCTCGGTGGGCCGCACCTCGACGATGGGATCGAGCACGCCGGTAGGGCGGATCACCTGCTCAACCACCTCGGATGCGCTGCGCCCCAGTTCCCACTGGCCGGGGGTGGCGCTGACGAAGATGGTCTGGCGAGCCTTCTCCCAGAACTCATCTCCCTTGAGGGGTCGGTTGTCGGCGGCGCTGGGCAGACGGAAGCCGTGCTCGATCAGCACCTGCTTGCGGCTCTGATCGCCGTTGTACATGGCCTGCAACTGGGAACAGGTGACATGGCTCTCATCGACCACCAGCAACCAGTCGTCGGGGAAGTAATCGATCAAGCACTCGGGAGGCGTTCCAGCGGCCCGCCCAGCCAAGTGGCGCGCGTAGTTCTCCACGCCGTTGCAGTAGCCAACCTGCTCCAGCATTTCCAGGTCGTAGGTGGTGCGCTGCTCCAGCCGCTGGGCTTCCAGCAGACGCCCTTGGCTGTTGAGTTCATCGAGACGCAGGCGCAGCTCGTCGCGAATCGCACCGATGGCGGAGTCCAGGCGCTCCTTCGGGGTGACGAAGTGCTTGGCTGGATAGATATTGATTGCCTCCAGGCTTTGGAGGATCTCGCCGGTGGTGGGATCCACGTAGCGAATCGCTTCCACCTCGTCACCAAAGAGCTCGATCCGCACCAAGCGATCTTCGTAGGCGGGCCCGATTTCAAGCACATCGCCGCGCACCCGGAAGCGGCCGCGGCTGATCTCCAAATCATTGCGTGAATATTGGTTGTTCACCAAATCTCGCAGCGACCCACGCAGATTCAAACTTTCTCCCACCCGAAACTGCACCGCTGCCTTCAGATACTCGCTGGGAATGCCAAGGCCATAGATGCAACTGATCGAGGCCACCACAATCACGTCCCGCCGCTCGAACAACGAGCGCGTGGCTGAATGCCGCAGCATGTCGATCTCCTCGTTGATCGACGCGGTTTTGGCAATGTAGGTATCCGAAACCGGCACATAGGCTTCGGGCTGGTAATAATCATAATAAGAGATAAAGTATTCAACCGCGTTGTTGGGGAAAAACTCGCGCAGCTCATTGCAAAGCTGGGCCGCCAGGGTCTTGTTGTGGGCTAGCACCAGAGTGGGACGCCCGCTGCGGGCAATCACGTTGGCGATGGTGAAGGTCTTGCCGGTGCCCGTGGCCCCCAACAGCGTTTGGTAACGCTCACCCCGATCAACACCCGCGCTCAGGGCGGCGATCGCCTCGGGCTGATCGCCGCGGGGTTCATAAGGAGCGTGCAGCTGGAAGGGTTTCATCCCCCCATTTTCGGGGAGAGAAGGGGCCTGGCGTGACAACGGACGGCCATTGTGCCGAAGCTCAGGCCACCGGCAGGCCGCTCATGAGCGCCGAGGCCCTGGTGAAATCGACATCCAGGCCCAGCAGCCTCAGCACGACGGTGGAGATGACGGCGTACACCACGGCTCCGAGGATGGCGCTGACCAGGCCGTTGCGCAGCCGGAAGCCGGGGATCAGCCAAGCGGCCAACCCAAACAGGATCACGGTGATCAACCAGTTGAACAACCAGGAGATGGGGGTCAACAGGCCGCCGAGGCTGGTGATCAGCCAGGGCACGCCGAGCAGCAGCTTCAACGGGAAGATCAGCAAGGTACCGAGCAAGCCGATCACGAGGGCGGCCAGCAGACCGATGCCGAAGTTTTCCACCTCAACGCCGAGGGGCAGCCAGGACACCAGCAACAGGACCAAAGCCCGAATCGGCCATTGCAGCAGCCAGACGAACGCTTGCATTGGGAAACAACAATGAGGAAACCGGGCTCAACGGTAGTCATGGCAGCCGTTCCTGACCACTGCCGGCTGGGCGGCCCGCCGACGTGGCGCCTCGGCCAGGACAGCGTCCCCCGGCCAGGGGACGGGGTTATGGGTGGTGAAGGCATGGCCTGCGCGACACAGCCCCATGACGACCCATGAAGTCAGCCATCCAGCGCGAACGATCAGCCGCGAACGTTCAGGAGCGGGAGATGAGCCACGAAGGATGAGCTGCGGGAGATCAACCTTCAGCGATCAGTCACGCACAAACATCGCGTCCTGCCGAAGCTTGTCGTGGCAAGGACGCGGCGGGGCAGGGTTCGTGCCAGCGGCGGGGCAGGCCAGCAGCGGCGACCGGACGCTGGAACCCGACTGCCGTTGAATCTGACAGCGGCAGCTGCGGGGCTCGGATCAGACCCTGGCAGCCACCAGGGCGGCATCGACGGCTTCACGCAGCCCGCGCACCACGGCCAGCATTGCCAGCTCATCCTCCAGACGATTCACCGCCGAACCCACACCCACACCGCTGGCGCCGGCGGCAAGGGCCAGGGGCACGCTCACGGCCGAGAGCCCAGACGCGCAGAGCACGGGCAAGGGACGCTCTCCGCGCTGGAGGGCTCGGCTGATGCTGTGGGCAGCCGCCAGGGTGGGCGCCGCCTTCTCAATCAAGCCCTGGACGCCGGCGCTGAACGGTCGGGCGCTGGTGCCACCCTCGGTTTGGATCAGGTCGGCACCGGCCTCCGCCAGATCGAGGGCGAGGCGCTCCTGCTCATCCAGGGGGAGCACATGGGGCACGGTCACCGACAGCGGCACCTCGGGCAGCAGCTCCCGGGTGCGACGGGTAAGGGCCAACACCTCAGGAGCAGCGAAGATCCTGCCGAGGGGATAAAACGCGTCGAGGTTGCCGATCTCCACCATCACGGCTCCGGCCCGCACCGCTGGCGGGAACAGCTCGGGATCGACGGCCGAAACACAGATCGGCAGTCCAGGGCAGGCCTGCCGCACCGCTGCCACGAGGTGGGGATCGCAGGCGATATCCACCAGATCGGCGGCTCCGGCCGCGGCGGCACGGCTGATCCGCAGCACTGCGGCCTGGTCGTGGTTGGTGAGGCCAGCGATCACCTTGAGCAGGCGGCGCTCGTGCAGCGCCCGCTGCAGACCCACCGGCAGGCTGGAGAGGTGCGACATCGGCCGTGAACGAACAAGCTCCCGAGATTGTCCCATCCGAGCCCTTGGCGGTGCCGCGGTCTTGGGGACCGCTGGCGTTGCGGTTGCATCGCTGGTTGCTGCGGCGGCCGCGGCTGCTACCGCGGGGGGCCCGGCTGCTGCTGGCGGTCTCCGGCGGGCAGGACTCGATGGCGCTGGCGCTGCTGATGCGGGATCTGCAGCCGCTGTACGGCTGGGAGCTGGCGCTCTGGCATGGAGACCACGGCTGGCACCCCGACGCCGCGGCCGTGGCCGCGGAACTGCTGGCCTGGGCACGGGTCCAGGGCCTGACGGTCTGGGCTGATCGGGCGGCGGCAGGGGAGGCCCATGGCGAGGCCGCCGCCCGCCGTTGGCGCTACAGCTGCCTGGCGCAACGCGCCCGGCAGTGGCACTGCGGCCATGTGCTCACCGGCCATACCGCCACGGACCGGGCCGAAACCGTGTTGCTGAACCTGGCCCGGGGCTGCCATCGCCGCGGACTGGCCAGCCTCGGACCCAGCCGCCCCCTGTCGGAGGGCGACGAACAGGGGGCCGGCGTCACGCTGGTGAGGCCGCTGCTGATCTTCGATCGGAGCGACACCGGTCGCCTCTGCCGCACAAGGCAGCTGCCCGTTTGGATCGACCCCAGCAACAACGACCGGCGGCTCCGCCGCAACCGGCTGCGGGCGGAGGTGCTGCCGGTCCTGGAAGACTGCCATCCCGGGGCCTGTCGGCGCATCAGCCAGCAAGCCGAGCGCCTGGCGGAGGAACTCACGACCGACACGGAATTACTTCAACTGGCCTTGGCAGGACTGGGGCGTCACCCCGAAAGTTTTGTGACACTTGGCCGACCGGCTCTCGCCCAGCTCTCGCCAGCCACGAGCAGGCGGCTGCTGGCTCACTGGCTGGAGCTCCACACCGGTGTCAGCCCACTGGCGAGTTCCCTCGATACATTGGAGTATCGACTGAGGCACAACCAGGCTCCAGGCCGCCTCGATCTTCCAGGCGGGTGGTCCCTGCGATGGACCTCCAGCACCCTGGTTCTGAAGACGCGTCCCGATGGCCAACCCCATGCCGAACCCGGCTGAATCTAGCCAAGATGACCTCTACGCAACGGTCGAGGCCGCCTATCGCAACGGTGATTGGAAGGCTGTCCTGGAGCAGGGCACGGTACTGAACCGACGGATGGCCCGCGCGGCCGGCGCCAATGTTCAGGCGCTGCGGCAGCGGCTGGAACTCATGTTGGCCCACACTCACCTGTACGGCTTCAACGATCCCGAATCCGCTCAGATCCACTATCAGGAGCTGCTCAACCAACCGCTGGAAGCCTCGTTGCGACAGATGGCCGAAGACGGGGTGAAGCAGTGCCGCGACCGACTCGTCGCGACGGCAAGTGGCAGCGATGACCAGGACACGGCCACAGCGGACCAAAGAGAGGGCGAAATGGCGCTGGATTCCGACCAAGCCTCTGATCTGACCGGTTCAATGGCGGCAGAACCTTGGCTTGAGGATCTGACTGCGAAGTCAGCCAGCGCCGACAGCACCATCCCTCCCGCCACCACAGGCAAATCGTCCAATCCTTCCGCTGACCGGCAATCCGGAACATCGGCCGCAGCACATGATCTTGACGCCGCCGAAACCCTGATCCCGGACGTGATCGATGAACCGGAACTCCTCGAGATCCACCAGGCGGATCCAGACCTGGCCGATGAGGTTGTCCTGAATCCCCAGCCCAAGCCGTTGGCCAGCCTGGCGGAGGTTGCCAAGGCCGAAGTCAACGGGGCGGAACCCGGCTTCGGGTTCAACGCCGCACCAGCTGGCGAGGAGCCAGACCCTGATCTGCTGGCTTGCCTGCGGCTGGTGCGGCTGTCCTGAGCCCCTCGGCCCCGCTCAGCCAGCCAAGGCAGCTGAGCGGCGGCGGCGCGCACGCCCACTGGGCTCAGCCTCCTCGGCTGTTGCCGAGGCTTGTTTGGCCTGAGGCTGAGTGCGCTCCGGGCGATGTCCCTCCTTGGGGCCAGGGACTGGCGCCTTGGTGGCTTCACGGGGTTGATCAACACGCTCCCGGGGAGCAGGGCGAGTATCCGGCTCGGCGTCGGAACGACCCTTGTAGGCGGGGGTGCCGGCGGGAGCGGGCTGGACCAGGCAGATGATCAGCGGTTCCACCTGAAGTTCGCGGCGCAACCGACGCTGCAGGCCAATCTCGATCTCCCGTTGCAGTCCCACCCAATCCACCTCAGGTGCCTTGCCGCCGGTGTTGCGCGCCAGCTGGTTCCAGCGGTTTTCGAGCACCCAACCAATCTCCCGCTCGGTCCAGAGAGAGAGGCGACGGGGATCGGCGGTGGTGACGACACCGCGCAGATTGGCCCGCGGCGGCGCGACCATCACACCATCGGTGCTGATCACAGCCAGCAAGGTGATCACCCCATCCTCGGCAAGCTGTTGCCGCTCTTTGAGCACCCGGGCATCGACGATGCCGTTGCGGGAAGCATCCAGCAGCTCAATGCCGGCCTTCACGGGTTCACCTTTGCGAATGCTGTCCGGCGTGACCTCCACCACATCGCCGTTGTCGACGATCAGGATGTTGTCCGCTGGCACGCCCATGGACTGGGCCGTACGGGAATGGCAGACCAGCATGCGGTGCTCACCGTGGACCGGCACGAAAAAGCGCGGACGGGTAAGCGCCAGCATCAGCTTATGGTCTTCCTGGCAGCCATGGCCGGACACGTGGATGCCTTCGCCCTTGCCGTAGATCACCTTCGCCCCCAGCATCATCAGGCGATCAATGGTGTTCACCACAGAGATCGTGTTGCCTGGAATGGGACTGGCGGAAAAGATGATGGTGTCGCTGTTCTTGACCTGAACTTGGGGATGTTCACCGCGAGAGATGCGGCTGAGGGCGGCGAGGGGCTCTCCTTGGCTGCCGGTCATCAGCAACAGGGTTTCCCGATCCGGCAAATCGCGGATCTGCTTGATCGGCACAAACAGGTCGTCGGGACAGCGCATGTAGCCGAGCTCACGCGCTTTGGCGATCACATTGACCATCGAACGGCCCAGCAACCCCACCTTGCGGCCGTGCTTGAGAGCCAGCTCAAGAATCATCGACACACGATGCACCGAACTGGCAAAGGTGGTGATGATCACGCGCCCTTGAGCCTGGGCGAAGTGGCGATCGAGATTCGGATAAACGGAACGCTCCGGCGGCGTGAAGCCAGGCAGCTCGGCATTGGTGGAATCGCTGAACAAGCAGACCACGCCGCGCTCGCCATATTCCGCTAAGCGGTGCAGATCGAAATGCTCTCCATCGACGGGAGTGTGATCGAACTTGAAGTCACCCGTGAACACCACGACACCAACGGGAGTGGTCACCGCCAGGGTGAAACTATCGGCAATTGAGTGCGTGTTACGGATAAATTCAACAGAAAAATGCTGCCCCACCTTGACGACATCCCGAGGATTTACGGTTTGAATCGTGGTGCGATCCGTAACCCCAGCCTCTTCCATCTTGCCCTGCAACATGGACATCGCCAGGCGCGGTCCGTAAATCACGGGGATATTAAAGTTCTTAAGGTGATGGGGGATGCCACCAATGTGATCTTCATGACCATGGGTCACGATCATGCCGCGAATCCGCTTCTGGTTCTCACGCAGATAACTGGTGTCTGGAAGAACGACATTGACACCGTGCATCCCGTCGCTCGGGAAAGCCAATCCAGCGTCGACAAGCATGATGTCATCACCATACTCAAATACACATGTATTCTTGCCGATTTCGTGGAGGCCACCCAGGGGGATCACTCGCAGGGCTGGTTGCTTGTTGACAGTTCCTTTTGGTCCGTTTTGGCTGGTCATTCAGGGAGGTTCTGGTAGAAGTGAATGGGGTGGGGCTGTGGGGCAATGAATCCCGAAGAGCCGGGATGAGCCATGGCGTCAAGTAGGACGCAGGGCGGCAAGAATGGCGTTGAGATGTTCACGTACATCGTCTGGGGCTTCCACCAAGGGCAGTCGTGGCGCACCGACCGGCCAACCCATGATCTCCAGGGCAGCCTTGACCGGGATGGGGTTGGTTGTCGCGAACAGGGCTTTAAACAACGGCATCAGATGTTCATGCAAGGCCAGGGCTGTGACGATGTCTCCTCGCAAAAAAGACTGAATCAAGTCGCTGATCTCGGCGCAGACCAGGTGGCTCGCCACACTCACCACGCCCACCGCGCCGACCGCCAACATCGGTAGCAAGAGCGCATCATCACCGCTGTAAATCGACAGCCGATCACCGCAAAGCGCACGCAACCGCGTCACCTCCTCGGTGCTGCCACTGGAGGCCTTGAAGCTGACGACGTTGGGAAGATCTAACAATTTGGCAGTGGTCTCCGGAGCCAAATTGCAACCGGTGCGACCGGGAATGTTGTAGAGCATGAGTGGCAGCTCCGGCGCGGCCTGAGCCACGGCCCGAAAATGGGCCTCCAGACCTTGTTGGGGCGGTTTGTTGTAATAGGGAACCACCACCAGCGCCCCATCCGCGCCGAGGCTGGCCGCGGCCTGGGTCGCCTCCACCGCCTCAGCGGTGCAGTTGCTGCCGGTTCCCGCCAGCAGGCTCGCCCGCTGCCCGACCACCTCGCGCACCGCCTTGAACAACCGGTGCTGTTCGTCCCAGCTGAGGGTTGGAGATTCGCCGGTGGTGCCGCAGATCACCAGCCCTTCGCTGCCCTGATCGACCAGATGCAGAGCCAGCTCGGCCGCGAGGCTGAGATGAACCGAGCCATCAGCCTGAAACGGGGTGACAAGCGCCGTCACCAATCGTCCGAAGGGAGGTTGACGCAGGGGAGGACGAGCAGGGCTCATGAGCTGCTTCCAGCGATCAGCAGTTCGGCGATCTGGATGGCATTGAGAGCGGCCCCCTTGCGAATCTGATCACCGCACAGCCACAGCTCCAGGGCCCGGGGTTCGCTGAGGTCCTGGCGGATCCGGCCCACCGCCACGGCGTCCCGTCCGGTCACATCGATCGGCATCGGGAATCGATTGGCTGCGAAATCCTCCAGCAACTCCACGCCGGGGGCTGCAGCCAGCAGCTGGCGCGCCTCCTCCACCGGGAAAGGCTCATCAAATTCGATGTTGACCGACTCCGAATGGGCGCGCAACACCGGCACCCGCACGCAGGTGGCGCTGAGACGCAGCTCCGGCAGCTCCATGATCTTGCGGGTTTCGTTCAGCATCTTCAGCTCCTCTTCGCAGTAACCATTTGGCTGCAGGGGCGAATTGTGCAAAAACAGATTGAAGGCGAGGCAATGGGGAAGCACAGAACTTTCGGGCTGGCCCCCATCCAGCACGGTGCGACTGAGCTGCCGCAGCTCCTCCATCGCCCGGGCGCCGGCCCCGCTGGCGGACTGGTAGGTACTGACGACCACCCGCCGAATCGGGCGCCGCGCCGCCAAGGGAGCGAGGGCGACCGTAAGCAGAATGGTGGTGCAATTGGGGTTGGCGATGATCCCCCGGTGCCGCAAAGCGGCGGCGGGATTCACCTCCGGCACCACCAGCGGCACATCAGGATCAAGCCGGAAGGCGCTGGAGTTGTCGATCACCACCGCGCCGGCGGCTGTGGCCTGGGAAGCCCAGGCGCGAGACACGGAGCCGCCGGCTGAGGCCAGCACCAGATCGACGTCTGCAAATGCCGCCTGCTCCACCGGCCGGACCCGCAGCCGCTCCCCTTGCCACTCCAGCTCCTGACCAGCGGAGCGCGGCGAGGCGAGGGGAATCAGCTCCGCCACCGGGAACCGGCGTTCCGCCAACAGCTGCAGCAGTTCTTGGCCCACAGCCCCGGTGGCCCCCAGCACGGCAACCCTCAAGGGGCGACGCGGCAACGGTCCGCTGGGTTGGCCGCCCGGCGAAGCGGCTGTGGGTGAAACAGCTGTGGGAGAAGCGGCTGTGGGAGAAGCCGCTGAGGTGGCTGGAACGGTCAAGGGGAGGTTGGAGGAAAAAGCGATTGAGAAGTCGGTGCCGGGATGGGAGGAGTAGCGCCTACAGCTGGATGGGTGGATGAATGACCCAGTTCTGAACCCACAGGTGTGCCTGCGGCCTGGAGTGACTTTGTGAAGGGGAGTCGCTGGCCGGGGGACTCTCCCGAAATCCAGGGAGAGGTCGTGCCGCTCGGAGGAAACCCTCAAGGTTGTCCGGCGGAACAGTCCGTCGGGAGGTGGGTTTTCCGAGACCTGGCGGGATATATCGCGCTGTGCTCGTCCAGATCACGATACGCGCTCGAACCCCGAAACCGCCACTTTCTAGGATCGAGTGCTGCACCTCCGTCCGCCGACAGTCCATGAGTTCCGCCACCAGCCCTGCCAGCAGGACCACCCCCATCGGCCAAGGCGACAGCAGCGGCAAGGTTGCTTCCACAGGACTCGGGGTCACGACCAGCGCCCTGCCCGGCAGCCGCCTGGCCCTGGGGGTATCGGTGCCGGGCGGGCGCTGCCAATCCAGCTACGACGCCGCCGTGGACAAGCTCAGCCGCAGCGTGCGGCTGCCGGGCTTTCGGCCGGGCAAGGTCCCCCGCCAGGTGCTGCTGAACCAGATCGGCACCCAGCGGATCCGGGCCACCGCCTTGGAAGACCTGGTGGATAGCGCCTATCGCGATGCCCTGGCCCAGACCGGCGTGGCACCCCTCAGCCGCCCGGAACTCGAGGAGGAGTTCGAGACGCTGCTCAACCGCTTCGAGCCGGGCGCTCCGCTGGAGTTCACCCTGCGCATCGATGTGCGTCCCACACCGCGGTTGAAAACCACCCGCGGGCTCAGCGCCGAAGTCGAAGCGCTGGCGTTCGACCCGGATCAGGTCGACGCCCTGATTGAGCAATCCCGTCGCCGCCTGGCCACGCTGGTGCCCGTGGAGGGCCGCCCCGCTGCCCTTGGCGATGTGGCCCAGGTTGCCTTCGAGGGCCGCTTCACCGACAGCGGCGAAGCGATCGAACGCGGCAGCAGCGACAGCATGGAGCTGGAGTTGGAGGAAGGCCGGATGATCCCCGGCTTCATTGAGGGCATGGTCGGCATGGCGATCAATGAAACCCGTGAGGTGGCCTGCACCTTTCCTGAGTCCTATCCCCAGGAGGACGCCGCGGGCCGGCCGGCGAGCTTTGCGATCACGCTCAAGGAGCTCAAGACCCGCGAACTGCCGCCCTTGGACGATGCATTCGCCCAACAGGCCAGCGACAAATCCAGCCTGGCGGAGCTGCGCACCGACCTGGAGACGCGCCTGCGCGAAGACCTGGAGCGGCGGCAGCGGACCAACCGCCACGATGCCTTGCTCAAGGCCCTGATCGAGCAGCTGGAGGTGGAGCTGCCGGAGAGCCTGATCCAGGAGGAGATGCGGGCTGTGGTGGAGCAGACCGCCAGCCAGCTGGCCCAACAGGGCATGGATGTGCGCAAGCTGTTCACCCCCGATCTGGTGCGCAGCCTGCTGGATACCTCCCGCCCCGAAGCCGAGCAACGGCTCCAGGCCCGCCTGGCTCTGGAGGCCTTGGCCGAGGCCGAGGCCATCGCGGTTGAGGCGAGTGCCGTGGAGGCCCGCGTGCGCGAACTCAGCCGCGAGTTCAGCAACGAGGGCAATCGGATCGACCCCCAACGGCTCCGGCAAGCGGTGGAGGACGATCTCCTGCGCGAGGCGCTGCTGACCTGGCTGGAAGAGAACAGCAGCATTCGCGACAAGGCCCCCGACAGCGACGACAACACACCGACCGCCGCACCCACGGCCCAGCCGGCAGCGGCAGCAACAACACCTGACCCGACGGCCAAGCAGCCAGCCGTCAGCGGCGATGCCAGCGCTGCGGCCCCTGCGGCGACGCCGAGCGCTGCCGCTCCCCAGGAGGCCAAGGCCGCCCAGGTCGATGCACCGAGCGCAGCTGCAGAGGCTGCGGCCGAGGCCTCCAAACCAGCTCGCCGCACTGCCAAGGCAGTGGCGGGCGATGCTGAGACGAGCGACACCCAGGCCTGAAGACTCCGCTCTGACAGCTCCGGGGAGGATCCCCATAGATTGTTCGCACTCGTAACCCAGCGCCAGACCCGCGTGATCGAAGCCTTCCCGCTTCAACTCCCTCCCGGACTCCTCGCCCCAGAGCCGGCTGTCACCCCCCAAGCCGTGCGTCCCCATCCGGTGCACAGCCATTGGAGCGGGTGTTCCCCCTGGAATGCCATCAGCTCCGCACCCCAGGCCAGCCCCGGCGTGCTGCCCACGGTCGTGGAGCAGTCCGGCCGAGGTGAGCGTGCTTTCGACATCTACTCGCGGCTGCTGCGGGAGCGGATCATCTTCCTGGGCACAGGGATCGATGACCAGGTGGCCGACTCTCTGGTGGCCCAGCTGCTGTTCCTCGAGGCCGAAGACCCGGACAAAGACATTCAGATTTACATCAACTCGCCAGGCGGCTCGGTGACGGCGGGCTTGGCCATCTACGACACCATGTGCCAGGTGGCCCCCGATGTTGTCACCATCTGTTACGGGCTAGCCGCCAGCATGGGGGCCTTCCTGCTTTCCGGAGGCACCCGGGGCAAGCGCCTGGCCCTGCCCAACGCCCGCATCATGATCCACCAGCCTCTGGGTGGCGCCCAAGGCCAGGCGGTGGATATCGAAATCCAGGCGCGCGAGATCCTCTACCTCAAAGACACGCTCAACGGTCTGCTGGCTGAGCACACCGGCCAGCCCCTGGAACGGATCGCAGAGGACACCGACCGCGACTACTTCCTTTCGCCGGCGGAAGCGGTTCAATACGGTCTCATCGACCGGGTGGTGGACGACAGCACACCGGTTTGATTCTTAAGGACGACCGACGAGCCACGGCTCAGGGTTGATCCTGAAGGCAGGGTTCCCGCTTCCCCGGCTGGACACGCACCCATCTCCCCGTCAGACGCCGCCTGTTCCGAATGGCCAAGTTCGATGCCCATCTGAAGTGTTCCTTCTGCGGCAAGTCCCAGGAACAGGTCCGCAAACTGATCGCAGGGCCCGGGGTCTACATCTGCGATGAGTGCATCGATCTCTGCAACGAGATCCTCGACGAGGAGCTGGTCGATAGCCATGGACACGGCCAACCCGGCCGCGGCGGGGAGAGCCAGCGCAAGGCCGCCAACCGCAAAGCGCCGCGGCCGGCGCCCACCCTGGCCACCATCCCCAAACCCCAGGACATCAAGGTGTTTCTGGATCAGCAGGTGGTCGGCCAGGAGGAGGCCAAGAAAGTTCTGTCCGTGGCGGTCTACAACCACTACAAACGCCTGGCCTGGCAGGGGGATGGCAAAGGCGAAACCGACCGCTCCGCCACCCGGCTGCACAAGTCGAACATCCTGCTGATCGGCCCCACCGGCTGCGGCAAGACCCTCCTGGCCCAGTCGCTGGCCGAGATGCTCGACGTGCCCTTCGCGGTCGCCGATGCCACCACCCTCACCGAAGCCGGCTACGTGGGTGAAGACGTGGAAAACATCCTGCTGCGGCTGCTGCAGAAGTCGGATCTCGATGTGGAGCAAGCCCAGCGGGGCATCATCTACATCGACGAGATCGACAAAATCGCCCGCAAGAGCGAAAACCCCTCGATCACCCGCGACGTCTCCGGCGAAGGCGTGCAGCAGGCCCTGTTGAAGCTGCTGGAGGGCACCGTGGCCAACGTGCCGCCCCAGGGAGGTCGCAAGCACCCGTACCAGGACTGCATCCAGATCGACACCAGCCAGATCCTGTTCATCTGCGGCGGCGCCTTCGTTGGTTTGGAGGACGTGGTGCAAAAGCGCCTCGGGCGCAACTCCATCGGCTTCCTTTCACCGGACGGCCACAACCGCCCCCGCGGCGGTCGCGAGCAGCATGCCGCTGAAGTGTTGCGCCACCTGGAACCGGAGGATCTGGTGCGCTACGGCCTGATTCCGGAATTCATCGGCCGTCTGCCGGTGAACGCGGTGCTCGAACCCCTCGATAGCCGTGCCCTGGAGGCGATCCTCACCGAACCGCGGGATGCCCTGGTGAAGCAGTTCCAAACCCTGCTCAGCATGGATGATGTGCGGCTGGAATTCGAACCGGACGCCGTCGAGGCGATCGCCCGGGAAGCCCACCGCCGCAAGACCGGCGCCCGGGCCCTGCGCGGCATCGTCGAGGAGCTGATGCTGGAGGTGATGTATGACCTGCCTTCACGCCGCGATGTGAAGTTCTTCACGGTCACCCGCGACCTGGTGGAACAGCGCAGCCGCGCCAAGGTGCTGCCGATCGGTTCGATCGCTGAGGTGGACACCCAGGCCAGCGCCTGAGGCCCGGCGCCCGGATCGGCAACCTGGCGGTCACCGGTCGGGCTATCCCCACAGCCAGGGCGGTGCGACCAGTCGGGGGCGACGGCCAAGCTGGTCGGATCCTTGATTCAGCCCAGCTCCGTGACCGCCGCCGACCATCTGCAGGTGCCCCGGCAGCATGGGCTGTTTCTGCACCACGGCATCGATCTGGGCGATGGCAGCGTGGCCCACTACCTGGAGGGGCGGGAGATCCTGCGCAGCCCCCGCGAGGAGTTCGGCCGCGGCCAACCGATCAGCACCGTGACCTACCCCGAGGGCAGCACCTCGCCCACCTCCGTCACCCTGCGGCGCGCCATGGGGCGCCTGGGGGAGCAGCGCTACAACCTGATCTTCAACAACTGCGAGCACTTCGCCCACTGGTGCAAGACCGGCCGCCATCGCAGCGCCCAGGTGGAGCACTGGTTTGATGGGATCAGCGTCAGCGCCCTGGCCCTGGGCCAGTTCGTGCCGGCAGCCCTGATCTCCGGCGTCAAGGTGCTGCTGCGCCAGGGACTGAACCTCGATGCCCAGCAGCTGGACCAGGGCAGGGTCCTGGCCCTTCGCAGCCTGGAGCAGCTGGACAGCTGGCGCCTGCAGCTGCAGCAGCGACTGGAGGAGGAACTCAGCCGGGCCGAAGCCCGCTGGGGAGGGGGCAACGACGGCGGCCCGTTTGTGCGCGCCCGCCTGGCGGCCCAATCCCTTGCGGACCAGCTCAGCGAGGTGGAGGAGCTGGAGGAGCGGCTGCAGAAACTGCTGGCGCCTTCATCAGCACCTCCCCTGCCCTGAACTCGCGTCCTCCGCCCGTTGGCGGTTCCCATCGCTGCGTTCAGGTCCCCGGGTTCAACACCCTGTGTTCCCGCCACTGGCTTTCGGCTGCTGAGTTCGGGCAACTGGTTCGAGCCAGTGAGGCGGAGGTGTCGGTAGATTTTTGGATCCTCCAGCCCTCGGAGCGGCGCCAATGGCCCCGGCCTATCAGCCGCTTCACCACAAATATCGGCCGCAGCGGCTCGACCAGCTGGTGGGCCAGACGGCGATCGCCGCCACCCTCGG
>JBKDOR010000169.1:0-6829 GCA_046342775.1 Synechococcaceae cyanobacterium | reverse complement strand
GAGCGGATCGGTGGCGGTGACGCGCAGCTGCAGGACGGCGGCATCTGGATCGGCGGGTGTGCCGGAGAAGCTGCGCGTGAGGGGAGCGAAGCTCAGCCAGCCGGGGAGGGGGGCGCCTGAGGGCGTGCCGTTGTCAATCCGAGCGGTGTAGGTGAGGGTATCGGCCGGGTTGGGATCGCTGAAGCTGGCCGCTGGAAGGGTATAGCTATAGGCGACACCCGTGCTGATCGCTTGGTCGGGAATGGGTGTGGAGACGAGGGGGGCATAGTTGGCGGGTTCAACGGTCAGCGAGAAGCTGTCGCTGGCGCTGAGGCCGGCCCGATCTGTAGCGCGCACACGCACCGAGAAGGTGGTGACATCAGCGGCGCCGGGTGTACCGCTGAACGTGCGGGTTTCGGCGTTGAAGCTGAGCCAGGTGGGAAGCGGATCGCCGGAAGCGAGAGAGGCGGAATAGGAGAGGGAGTCACCAGCATCGGTGTCAAGGAAGCTGGTGCTCGGGATAATGAAGAAGAAGGGGAAGGTTTCCTTGGCCTGCTGGTCGGCGATGGTGACGGAAACCGTTGGCGCAGTGTTGTTGGTGGGCGCACCAAACACCAAGGTATACGAGGTGGAACCGCCACTATTCGTATAATCAAGGATGTGCAGACTGCTCTCGTAGGTGGGGCGGCCGTGCTCCGGGAAGGTGCGATCAGTGGTCCAGAAGTTGTCAGAACTGACGAAGCTGCCGTCAGCGCGACGCACTGCGGTGATCGGGCGAGTGCCCAGGGAGGGTTCCAGGAGGCGCAGGTAGGACCAGCCGCTGGCGGCTGTGAAGGAGACGCTGGCCTCACCGGCGGCATTGATGCTCGAGAGGGTGATGCCGGGAGCACCGGGGATGAACGAGGTCACCGCCTCGCGTGTGTCGTTACTGAGATAGAGGGTGTCGGGGAGAAGATCCTTGCCAGTGTTGTCCTGCCCAACGATGGGTGGATTGCTGTTGACAAGGTAATCAAAGCGGCTGTCCGCGCCAGAGCGATGGTCGCGGACCCGGCGGGTCAGCTCATGGATAGTGACCGTGGTGAGCTGGGAGAGGCCCGGTACATCCTTGATTCCCAGGGCATTGACATACTCAAAACTGGCGCTGTAGTCGATGAAGCGACCCTGCAGGGTGGAGGTCATCAACCAATGGGCCTCGGTGGTGCTGTTGGCGGCCAGATCCCCGAGATCAACACTCAGGCTGGGGGTGACAGGATTCCCGTTGACGGCCGCACCGATGAGGTCGAAGGCGATTTCCAGGCCCAGTTCGTTTTCGACGATTTCCGGCTTGCCCGAGCTGATGGTGAGGTCATTGGCAGCGCCATAGCCGCGGTTGTAGGCGAGCAGGCCGAGGACAAAGGGCTGAGAGGCCTCCTGGAGTGGGCTGGTGAAGGGATCGTCGGAGAAGACGTCGCGCTGCAGGAAGTAATCAAAGGCCAGCTCGGGCTGGGGGAGAACGGTGATCGCAGCGGGGGCAAGGTTGAAGTTGACGCTGCCATCCGCACGGCTATAGGAGACGCGGCCACCGATGGAGTATCTGGAGGGTTCGATCGGTGCGGCCGAGTCCTTGGCGAGGATGGTGTAAGTGGCCGTGCCGCTGGTGTTGGCGGCGAGAGAGCCTGTGCCATCCAGCCCGCCCGTAAAGCCGAAGAGGCTGGGTTGTGAGATCACAAAGCGATCGGAGACGAGATTGCCATCGTCGTCATACACCTCTAGATCGATATCAATGTTGGCGAGCTGGATGGAGGGGTCGAGGTTCTCGAGGACGAAGGTGCCTTCAAAGGCATCGCGGGAGAGAACGGCCTCCTGGTTGATGCGGATTTTGACCCGGGCGGTGACATAAGGCTCGGGAATCGGTGACGGTGCGATGGTGATGACATCACCGATGCCCCAGAGCAGCCCACCACCACCGCCGCCACCGCCCGGAATCAGGGGGCAGTCAGCATCGATCAGGAAAGGTAGGGGGGTGTCGCGTTCAACGGTGATCGGCGCGATCTGGTTGGGGAGGAAGGTGCCGTAATCCCAATAGAGCTCGCCCAGCCCGATCGTGCAGGGAGCATCGATCAGATCGGCGATGCGCGTGGCGCTGAGATTGACAACCAGGGATTCACGCGGTGCGAGGCTGAGACCCTGGATGTCATCGAGCAGGAGGATGCTGTAATTGGGATGTGTGGGGGCGACAAAGGAAAGATCACGGGCGCGAACCAGGCCATGATTGGTAATGGTGAGCGGCACGACAAGACTTTCGCCCACCACATCCAGACTGCGCAGGTCCACCGGTGACGGGGTGATGGTGACAACCGGCACGGGCACCTCGGTTTCAAAGGTGGCCTCCAAGGTGATGACATAGCGGTCCTGCACAGTGGTGGGTACCACCACCCAGGAGTAACGGACCACATCGCTGGGGAGGAAAACATCCAGCTGCTCATCATCACCGGGATCGATGCGGAAGGTCTTCCAGCTGCTGGCGTGGCCCGCCGCACCCACCTCGATGGCATAGTCTCCGACCGGCAGATTAAGGAAGGAGAAGCGGCCGTCGGCGTCGTTGATGGACTGCAGCAATGAATCACTGATGCGGTCATAGAGCCGCACGCTGACAGTGCTGACGGTGGGAGAACCTGGAGCATTGCTGAAGTCGTCGTAAACGGCGACGGCCACCGAACCCGTAGCGCTGGAAACGGCCCGGAAGTTGAAGGGCACCACCAGATTGGCGGAGGGATTCGTTTCATCCCGGAAGCCGATGGGCACCTGATAGTTGGCCAGACTCAGATCGGCGGGTGGATTGAGTGCCAGCTGAATGGTGGTGGAGGCGCCTGGAGCCAGCGGCGCCAGGGTGGAGGCCCCATAGAGCGTCAACCAGGGAGCGCCGTTGGGCAGGACGACATTGATCGGCCCGCTGGCGGCGTTGCCGGTGTTGGTGAGGCTGACCTCGTGCAGGGTGCGCTGACCGAGCAACATCGCCGCGGAGCGCTCGGCCTTCGCCACGTTCAGCACGGGGCGGTTGGGCAGGATGGTGACGGCCAGGGGCTGTCGGGCGGTGAGCGCTGGCAGACCGGCGGCTGAGGCCGTGGCGATCAGTTCAAAGTCATCGAACAGCAGCGCGGCATCCGGTGCGCTGATGCTGTACGGGAGGGTGGCGGTGGCACCGGCGGCGAGGCTGGCGGGAAGCGTGCCCAGGTTGATGGACCAGCCGGCGGGAGCGCCGCTGATCGTCAGCGAGGTGGTGCTCAGAGCATCCGCGCCGGTGTTGCGCAGCGCCAGGCTGCCGCTGAAGGTGCCGCCCTCCGCCAGGGTTGGGCGGATCGTGCTGCCGGGCAGGAAGGCAAGACCCTGCACACGGATGCTGTCTTCCGCGACCAGGGTGCCATCGCTGAGCAGATCTTCCTGGGGATTGGCTCCGTAACGGGCCGCGATGCTGTATGAACCGGCTTGTTCGGCCGATGGGGTGAAGTCGACGCTGAAGACCCCATTGGCGCCCGAAACGACAGATCGCTCGCTGCGCAGCCCCGTGGTCTGGTTCTGGAAGACGACCGTGGCCACCTTGCCGGCGACGCCACTGCCATCGGCGAGGCGGACCAGCTGGCCGGAAAGGCTGAGGGTCTGGCCAGCATTGAGGCGTTCCACGGCGGTGGAGACGCTGGCGCCGTAAATGGAAGAGATGGTCATCGGCGTGTCGCCGATGAACACGTTGTTGGCTTCTCTCGCCCCCTCGCCGATGGCCTGATCGGCATCGGTGGCGACGATCAGGTAGTAGATGCCGGGCTTGTCGGGCAGCTGCAGCCCGACGCTGCGGGAGATGGAGGCGCCGGCGGCGAGCGGGGCGGTGATGGCGAAGCCCTTGCCGAGACCGGAGCCCAGATCGGGGCCGATGGCGATGTCGTTGCCATTGCCGTAGACGGGATCGGGGGAGAGGTAGAAGCGATCCAGCCAGCTGGCGGAAGCGGTGTGGGCGGGCAGGATCGGCCCGTCCGGGGCGGCATTCGTGGCGGTGTAGCTGAGGGTGACGTTGCTCAGGGCGGGGCCACCGCTGAGGCTGGCGCCGCTGATCCGCAGGTCAGGATAGGGGTAGCGGATGGTGAACGGGGTGTTGAGCGTACGTGCGTTGGCGAGGGCGTCGCGGGCTGAAATGGAAAGGGAATTGGCGCCATCGCGGTTGGGCGCGAAGCTGCCGGAGAGAGGTGTGGAGCTGGTGTCGACTTGCCAGGTGCCGCTGGCATCGGCCTGCAGGGCCCAGCTGGCGCCGCCGAACTGAATCGTGAGGCTGGCGCCTGCCTCGCTGCTGCCGCTGAGCAGGGGGAAGTAGCCCGAACTGCTGGCGGTGCCGAGCAGCGAGAGGGGCGGAGGCGTGGTGTCGATCTGCAGTTCAGCGCTGCTGGTGTCGCTGCTGGTGTTGCCGTAGGTGTCTGTGAGTGTTGCGGTGACGTTGTACGTGCCGTCGCCAAGGGCATGGGCGGCCGGGATGGCCAGGCTCCAGCTGGTGCCACTCAGCTGCAGCTCGGGGGAGCTGCCGAGGGTGTAGGAGCGGCCGTTCAGCTGAACATGCAGCTGGACGCCGGCGGTCACCACGGCGGTGCCGCTGATCAGCGGGGTGGTGTCGTTGGTGGTGAGGGGGCTAACACTGGGGACCGGCGGGGCGACGTCGTCGTCGCTGATGGTGAGCGTGGCACTGCTGGGAGCGAGCAACGTGGCGCCGCCGGTGGGGCTGGAGAGCGTGAGCTGAATGGTTTCACCGCCGGCTTCCACCAGGCCGTCGCCGACCGTGGCAAGCAGGATGGTTTTGCTGAGCTCGCCATCGGCGAAGGAGACAGGTACGGGCGTGTTGTTGTAATCCGCTGGGGCGGAGGCAGTGCCGCCGGCAAAACCCAGAACAACACTGATTGCTCCCTGGCTTCCCCCGGAGCGGACGATGCTGACCGAAGCGTTGTTGCCCTCGGCGACGCTAAAGGAATTGCTGGCAAAGGAGAGACTGCCAGGACCGCTGCTGGCGCTGTTGGGCTGATGGAACAACACCGAAGCGGGGACGAGTTGCTTGCTGATGCCGGCATCACTGCTCGCCCAGGAGAAAACCATGGTGTTATTGATATAATTCTCACCAAATACCAGCAGCAGGTCATGCAGGCCTGCATCAAGAGTCACAACCTGGCTGCGCTCAATGGTCCCATGCAAACCTCCATTGGCAACAGTGGCATTGCTAATCGAGGGAGAAGCAGTGGCACCATCGAGGAACATGTAACTGGCATCATCGCTACTGAGATAGAATTCATAATTTCCAGATATCGGGATATTGATATAACCCTGCCAGCTGGCACTGAAGGTTTCCAGGTCTGCCAAGGGACTGGAACCAAGATTCCAGGCTGCCGCCGAGTCTTCAAAATTGATGCCAGCGTCGACCCTCTGAAGCACCGGAATGGCCTGATTAAAGAAACTAAAATCATCATTCCAATAGCCATCAAAGTATTGACCGACCAGACCGCCTGAAACCAGGCTTGGTGCGCTGAACACAGCGGCAGACAGCGACAGTCCACTGACACCCTCGATGACGGCAATCAGTTCATCCGGCTCACCGCTGGGTTTGTCGAGAAAGATCGCTGTCCCGGACAGGCCGGCGATGGGAGACGTCCCCAGCAGGTAGCCACTCTTCTGCCAGCTGAGCTGAATCTTGTCCTGCGAGACATCAAAATCCTTGATCAGCGCGTAGTCGCCAAGGCCGGCCGTCGAGCTGTTTTGATCGTCGTAGTAGCCCCTCGTGTCGGCAGCGATCACGAAGGTGTCGGCGCCTGCACCACCGATCAGGGTGTCGATGCTGCCGGCACCCAAGCCACCGGCAAAGCTGCCAACCCCATTGAGGATGTCATCGCCTGCGGCACCTTCCAGCAGGTTGCTGCCGCTGTTGCCATGGAGGATGTTGGCGAGGCTATTGCCACGGGCATTGCTGTTGGCGCTGCCGGTGAGGTAAATGTTCTCGAGATTGGGTTGAGCATCCAGGGCAATGGTGGTAGCCGTGTACAGGGAATCGACGCCGCCGTCAGCCAGTTCGTTGATGCTGTCGATGGATTCGACATCGAGGTAGGTGTCATCGCCGCTGCCGCCGTCCAGGAGATCTGCCCCGGCGCCACCGATCAGGGTGTCGTTGCCAGCGCCGCCGCGAAGAGTATCTGCCAAGTCCGAGCCGAGCAGACGATCAGCGACGGAGCCACCGGTGAGATCAAACTGCTCGACCTTAATGAAGGTGACGGCGTTGTTCAAGGTTGAGATCGTGCCCGCGCCCGCTGATGAGAAGCTGATGGTGACCTTGGAGGTCAACGTGGAATAGTCAACCTTCAGGGTATCGGTTTCGCTGCCACCATCGACGTAGTCATTGCCGAGGCCAGGATCGAGGATGTCGTTGCCGGCGCCGCCATAGAGTTGGTCGTCGCCAGCACCACCATTGAGGGTATCCTGGCTGTGTGCTGTTTCGGTCCAATAATAGTCTCCCCAGAGGCGATCATTGCCGGCACCACCATCGATGGATTCATCGCCTTCGCCGCCTTGAATATCGTCATTGCCATCGCCGGCGATGAAGGTATCAGCACCTGATCCTCCATTGAAGGAATTATTCCCTTGCGTATCGATCAGAAGGTCGTTGCCGGCACCGCCGTCTAGATAATCATTGCCTACGCCGGCAGTGAGGCTGTCATTGCCGGCATAACCATAAAGGTTGGCATACAGAGCCGCGGAAGCATTGACGCTGTCGTCTCCAGAGTTGTAATAGTCACCTCGGAAGTAGAAGTATTCAATACCTTTGACTCTGGCTCCAGTGGCCGAGACGTAGTTA
>JBKDOR010000168.1:0-29752 GCA_046342775.1 Synechococcaceae cyanobacterium | reverse complement strand
CGCTGGACGATCGAATGCGGCAAGGACCGAGAGCTGGCGATGCTCTGAAGTTGCTGAATCTCGCCCTCACTGAGGACCAGCGGCGGCATCGGACGACCAAGAGCCACGGAGCACCCGGAGACATTTCCAATTCTAACTGTTATTTCCGGGACGGCACACTAGGGCCCCTGCCAAGGGCTCGATGGTCAGGCGGGGACGGCAGCTTTCGTGGGAGTCTGCCGTTGCGAAAAGGTAATTGTACCGCGCAGGGGTGTCGGAGATCATATAGTTTTGAAAGTAGGCGATATAGGCCTGGGCCCGTTCCTGTCCTGCCACAGCCAAGCCTGGGCCGGCCTCAGGTTTTTCAGCATGCCTCACCAGCAGCACTGTTGTGTTCGAAGGCATCAGCGAGATAGGAGAGTTTGAATCGGTATAATCATAAGCCCAGCGGTTCCGCTATCGCAACGCCTTGTCGAACTTGCCGCTGCCGCTCCCCCCGGCCGACCGTGGCATCGGCAGGAAGCAGCAGTTGCTCAGCGCAATGCCTCCAGATCAGCTGTGTTGCCAGGGGCAACAGCAGAACCCACTCCTGTGGCGATGTGGGACACACAAGCGGCTCCATTGCCCAGCCCCAGCATGAGCCATGGGCTTGTATTTCTGGTTGGCCGCGCTCTGTTGCGGTCATCCTGGTCTGGACGGCTTACTGGATGCCCATATCAACAGCACGTTGAACGATCTTTCGAGCGGACTCCAGTGCATTGAGCCTGATCGGGATCAGCTTGGCGACTTCATGTTCAGCTAACCGCAACAGCACATGCACATCGCTTCAACAAAGTGGCAACTCGTCACGGCGTGCTCAGCAGACTCGGAATCACGCATGGCACCCACGGATTCTCCGACGCCGATGCCATGTCCTGCCAGGAATCTGATGTCCAGTCAGCCGATCGTCCAGAGCATCCCTGTACCAAGCACAACCAGCATGCTGGCTCTCCTGTCCAGTTCCATCGCAGTGCAATCTCCGCGTTCTGCAGCGATTGAATCGGCACGTGTCAGCCCGATTGCCTCCATCCGCCCTACCCCCGATACCCCCCCCAGCTTCACCCCACCGGCTGGGCCCGCACCGTGATCGTCAGCTGGCCATTGCTGTCGCGTTGCAGGGCGTAGATCTGTTCTTGCAGCAAGCCCCGCAGCAGCCGCGCGGCCTGGATCTCCTGCTGGCTGGGGTGGAGCCCGGCGGAGCTGATCAGCCTCAGGCCCAGGCCCGCGGTGCCGATCACCCCCAAGGGGCCCAGCGCCAGCGTCAGGCCGGGCACGAGCATCAGCGCCACCGCCAGAAACACCGACACCGGCAGGGCTCCCGCCGCCATCAGGCCGCTGGTTTGCAGGATCCCCAGCAGCCTCTGGCGGCGCTCTTCGGCATCGCCATTGAGCAAGGCGTCGCGATGCACCAGCAGTTGATCCACAGCCGTGATCGCCGCCACATCCACGCTGGCCTCCAGGGCATTGCCAAGCGTGCGCTGCCAGAACTCCGGTGTGCGCGCCGCCGCATCACGCCATCCAGGTGGTTGTCGGCACTGGCCCGAACGCGCTCCAGCCAGGACATGTCGGCGCTGCCGCGATCGATGCTGCGGGAGCTGTCCTCTCAGATCCCGCCGGCCGCCCGCGCCGCCCGCTTCGGCGCCGGCAGTGGGGTCTGGATGGCGGTCCAGTGCTTGCCCAGGGCATCTCCTCCGTTGAGAAACGCCTCGATGGCCTTCTGGCCAACGTGCTCCAGCTCCCCGGGGAGCTGGGCCAGCAGGTCCGCCGCTGCCACGCCGTGGTGGGCGGCAGCGGCCGCCAAGCGGCTGATCACCTGGGGATCCACCGCAACGTTGTTGAGCTCGCTGAGCGATGCGGCCACCGCCGCGGCGGCCACGGCCAGAACGTTGCTGGCGCGATCCAGCCCTCGGCGAAACGTGCTGGCGGTTTCGGTGTTTCTGGCGGTGGCGCTCAGTTGGGCCATGGCCCATCCATCGAATCGCTCAATGCTGGCCCGGCTTGGCTGTTGCCCCGGCCCCTCAGGCCAGCGCGGCGATTGGCTGCTGGCCGCGGCGGGCATGGGGGGTTGTAGAGCTTCACCAGAGCCTGCGGCAACTCCTGATGACTTGCGCTGGTTGGCTGAGGCGAGTCCTGCTCATCAGCGGCCCCAGTTCGGCTGTCCCACCACGGCGTTAGGGAGCTCCGAACCTTGGTGGGAGGGCCGAATTGAACTGTTCGGCTCACCCCTCCCCGGGCTGGGGCCAGGGCGGCGACAGTGAGCTCAACCGGGGCGATCCAAGCCTGCGCCGATCACCCCGAAGCCGAAACGTTCCCCATTCCGATCATGCTGACCCTCCGTTCTTCCTCCCCCTTCGATCTGTTCGATCGCCTCGATCAACAACTCAGCCAGCAGCTGCAGAGCGCTGAGCGTGTTCCCGCCGCCGAGGTGCACGACACCGCCGAGGCCTACGAGGTGGTCCTGGAACTGCCCGGTGTGGAAAAGGGCGCCATTGAGGTGAAGGCCACCGAGCGCACCTTGCTGATCAGCGCCGTACGCCGCAACCAGCGTCAGCTGGGTGGGCACAACACGGATGGTTCTGGCTCAGCGAATGGCAGCGAAACCCCCGCTGCCCATGAGAAAGCCCGGGGCCCCCTGCTGAGCGAGTTTCGTTATGGCACCTGGAGCCGCAGCTTCCGGTTCCCGCAGCCAATCGAACGCGAGCGGCTGCAGGCCGTTTACCGCGACGGCCTCTTGATCGTGACCGCTCCCAAAGCCAACAAGGTGAGCAGCGTCACCGTGAAGGTGGAGGGCTGAACTCAATCAGCTTCCCTGGGCTGGGGCCCTGAGCATGAGAACCAAGGCCCCCGACTGCGGTCGGGGGTTTTTTTTGGTGCTGCTGCTGGGACTGATGGGATCAGGCAGAAGGCCTGGCCTCAGAGTTGCTCCTCCACATTAGCCTCAATGGTGCAATCGCTCTGGGGGTAAGCGACGCAGAGCAGAGCGAAACCTTCGGCAATTTGATCATCGTCCAGAAAGCTCTGGTCTGATTGATCAACCTCACCACTGATGATGCGGCCGGCGCAGGTGCTGCAGGCACCAGCGCGGCAGGAATAAGGCAGGTCAATGCCAGCCTCTTCTGCGGCATCGACAATATAGGTGTCGTCGTCGCAATCGAAGCTTTCACCGGTTTTGAGGGTGATCTTGAAGCTGGCCATCTTGAGACAGGGGAACGGTCGTTGGCGCGACCAGGATAAACCGCAGCGGCTGTAGCCAGCGGCACTCCCGTCCACGGGGCCGATCGCGGCCCCCTGGACGCCCTGGGCCCAGCAGCGGGACATCCGAAGGGTGAGGGCGCCAGGGGGCCACCCCCAGCAACAGCCTGGAGCCCGGGCCATGCTCGCCGAACTCTGGAGGTCGACCACGATCGGGCTGCTGGCGCAGTCCGGTTCGCGGGCGCTTCGCAGGGCGGCGGTGACGGCTGTGCCGTCGCGCTCGGCGGCCGTTCCCAGGCGCGGCGAGGGGGGCGAGCGGCCAGCCTTGGGGCCCAGCCAGGCGACCTTCAGCTGCCGCCTTGATCGCAGCGGCGGGGCCGCGCGTCGCCGCTGCGGGATCCCAAGGGCCGCCCGCATCAACGGCAGATCCCCTCCTGCAGCAGAAGGACCATCAAGCAGAAGGACCATCAAGCAGAACGACCATCCAATGCTGCCCTGCGCCCTGGTTTCATGTGCGATTCAGCGCAACCGCTGGGCGGCTGCGTCGCCAGCAGCATGGGTTTGCCCCGCGGACCTTGCGAGGGCTGGGAAATGGCGGTTGCCCTGGCTGATCAGCAAGGCCAACAGGAAGCCCGTGAACTGCACGATCACCACGCAGGGGCCGGAGGGCAGGTTGGTGAGGCCTGAGGCCAGCAAGCCCAGCACCGCACAGCCGCCCCCCAGGCTGGCGGAGACCAACGCATAGACCGGAAAGCGACAGCTCAGCAACCGCCCGGCGCATGCCGGGATCACCACAAAGGCGCTGATCAACAGCACCCCCACCGCCTTGATCGACACCGCCACAACGACCGCCAGCAACACGATGAAGACCAAACGGTGGCGGCCAACTCCCACCCCGAAGGCTCCGGCCAGCTCGCTGTTGAGCGTGAGGAGCACCTGGGCTCTCAAGCTCAAGCCGAGATAGACCACAGCCGCAACCAACAGCACGGCAATCACTGCCAGATCGGTCCAGCTGATTCCGAGGATGTCGCCGAAGAGCAGCTGCTGGATGCCGCCTCGGTAGCTTTTCACCAGGCTCAAGGCCACCACCGCAAAGGCCAGGGAGGAGGAGTAAACAATGTTGAGCAACGCATCTGCAGGCAGGCCGCTGCGGGCCACCAACTGATTCACCATCAGGGCGAACAGCACCGCGAAGGGTATCAACACCAGGGTGGGATGAATACCGAGCAAGATGCCCAGGCTGATGCCGAGCAGGGCTGAATGGCCGAGGGCATCGCTGAAGAAGGACAGCTGACGCAGCACGGCGAAGCTGCCCAGCAGCCCCCCCAGGGCGCCGGTGAGCAGGCCGCCGAGCAGGGCCCGCTGCATGAAGGGCTCGGCCAGCACCACCAGGACCTGCGAGGGATCAGCCATGACGTTTGGCCCGGCTCTGCCACGCCCCTGGGTCACTGATCCCACCGTGACCATCCGCCTCAACAGGGCCACCCCCGGGGCTTGCCGCCCTGATGTGGTCATGGCGGTAGGGCACCACGTTGGGGCCGAACAACTCGGCCAGCTTGGCCTCGCTGAGGGCGTGGTCGGGGGCGCCACTGCAGCGCAGGCGGCGATTCAGGCACAGCACCTGATCACAGCTGCGGCGCACCATCTCCAGATCATGCGACACCTGCAGCACCGTCCAACCCTCCTGACGGCGCAACTCCAGCAGCACCTGCTGAAACTGCTCGTTGCTGGGGACGTCGAGACCGGCCTGGGCTTCGTCGAGCACCAGCAACTGCCGTGGTCGCACCACGCAGAAAGCCAGCAGCACCCGCTTGAGCTCTCCGCCGGACAACTCGCTCAGCCGGTGACCAGCCAGATCCTGGCAACCCGTGCGCTCCAGGGCGCGTTGCACGGCGCCGCGGCGGCGGCGGTTGCCAAGCCAGGCCAGGCTCAGGCCCGGGTGATCACTGCCGAACCCCACAAACTCACCCACCGTGAGGGGGAAGCGCTGCTGCAAAGCGAGGCTTTGGGGCAGGTAGGCGATCTGGACACGCACGCTGCGGGGCAGCTCTCCGGTGGGGCTGAGTTCCTGGCCGAGGATCCGCACGGAGCCCCCCGCTCGGGGCAGCAGGCCCAGCACGGCCGCCACCAGCGTGCTCTTGCCGGCCCCGTTGGGGCCCACCAGGGCCGTATCGGTTTCACGGGCCAGCTGAAAGCTCACCTGATCCACGGCCAGTTGATCGCCGCGCTGCACGCTCAGCCCCTGGACCTCCAGCACCGGATCGGGGCTGGTCATGGGCTGAAGGCCTTGCGCAGATCGGCCGCATTGCGGCGCATCACCGTGAGATAGGAGGCGGGATCACGGGATGCGGCTTCGCTGGCGGTCTCGAGTGGATCAAACACCACCACGTTCACGCCCAGATCCCGAGCCAGGGCATTGAAGGAGCGCTCACCCTCCTGGGGTTCGCTCACCAGGGCCTGAAGCTGGCTCAGCTTGACCTCAGAGGCGACACGCCGCAGATCCGCCGGCGAGGGATTGATTTCAGGCACATCCACCAGGTATTCAGCCTTGAGGCCATAGCGCTGGGCGAAGTAGGGGGCGAAGTCGTGGAAGGCCACAAACGTTTTGCCCCGATAGGGCTGGAGCTGAGCGGCGATCTCGCTGTTCAGCTTCTTCAGCTCGGCGGTGTAGACGGCCGCGTTGCGTCGGTATCCCTCCGCGCAGCTGGGATCAGCCTTCACCAGGCCATCGCGGATGGCCTCCACCTGCTGCACCGCCCGCAGCGGATCCAGCCAGATGTGGGGATTCACAGCGCCGTGATCATGGCCATGGCCGTGGCTCCGCTCCTCGCCATGGGCGTCGTCATGGTGGTCCGTGTCCAGGGTGGCGACGCCGCGGCTGGAATCAATCACCTTCAGCTGGGAGTTGCCTGAGGAGGCCACGAGCTTGTCGAGGAAGCTCTCCATCTCCAGGCCGTTTTTCACCAGCACCCGGGCTTGGCGCAGGGCGGTCAGGTCCCCCGGCTTGGCCTGGAAATCGTGGGGGCCCGTGCTGGCGGGGATGAGGGGTGTCACCGTGGCGCAGTCGCCCGCCACGGCGCGGGTGAACAGGGTGATCGGCAGGAAGGTGGTCACCACCTGGAACGCCCTGCCCGCTGCGGCGTCAGGGGGCTCCGCGCGGGGTGCGCCGCAGGCGGCCAACAACAGGGCCGCGAACACCACCCCGGCTCGCTGCAACAGGTCCTGGAGCCCGGCAGGAGCGCCCATCCGCAGCCATGCGTTGAGAACGGTTCTCATTCTAGGGCTCGGGCCTGAAGCCCGCCCCTGCGCGCTGGCCCTGCCGTTCGCGCGGCGGTACCGCCACCGGCCAGAGCCACCAGCGTCCGTTGGCATCACCAGCCGCCAGGTGGCGGCCATCGGGGCGCCAAGCCAGGGCGTTGAAGCCGCTGCCCTGGCCCTCGAGCGGCTGCAGCATCCGGCCTCGGCCATCCCAGAGCGCCACGGAGCCGTCGCTGGAGGCACTGGCCAGCAGGGTGCTCCCGGGCGCAAAGGCCAGCGCATTGACGCGTTTTTCGTGCCATAGCAACGGTTCGGGTTGCCAGGCCTTGGATCCCTGCTTCACCTGCGTCCACAGGATCACGGCCTCTGCGGCGGCACTGGCCAGCAGCGGGGCAAGGCGGCCGGGCTGCTCACTCCAGGCCAGCTGTCGCACCTTGGCGGGGAAACCACGGAACTGCCAGGGCTGTTCGTGGCAGCCCTGGGGCCACACCAGCAGGGAGCGATCCAGCATGCCGCAGGCCAGATGGTGACCCGGCCCGGAGAAGGCCAAGGCCAGGCCGGCCGAGGCGATCGGGTTGCGCAGCGGCGGATCGGCCGGCGTGTTCAGGCAGGGCTGCCACAGCACCAGATCACCGTGGCAGCTGGCAGCCAGCTGCACCCCATCGGCGCTCCAGGCGAGGGCCTGGATGGTGCCGGGCAATTCCAGCGGTGGCTCACGCCACTGGCGACGGGCCCCATCCCAGAGCCGCAGCTCACGCCCGGCCGCCACCGCCAGCAGCAAGCCACCCGGCTGCCAGGCCGCCGCATCCATCCAGCCGCCGCCCAAGGGGATGGGATCCAAGGCCAGCGGCCGTACCCCGGTGCCGCCCCTCTCCCAGAGCAGCAGCTCACCGTCCTGGCCGGTGGCCATCAGGAACTGGCCATCGCTGCTGAAACCCACCACATCGAGGCTGCTGTCGCGGTCGCCGCGCAGCAGTTCCTCACAGCCGGCGAGGAAATCGAGCAGCAGCAGTTCACCACCGGCGCTGGCGATCGCCAGAAACTCTCCGTCGGCCGACCAGGCCAGGGCCGAGATCGGCTGCTGCAGATCACCGCAGAGCCGTTCGCGCACCAGCGGAGCCGAGGTTGCCATCGACAGCTCAGGCGACACAGGCCAGGAAGCCGGCTCGCAGGGCCTCGGCATCGAGATCACGGCCGATGATCACCAACTCGGTGCGCCGCGGCTCGGCGGCTTTCCAGGGGCGATCGAAATCGCCATCCAGCAGCATGTGCACCGACTGGAACACATAGCGACGCGCTTCTCCCTGGAGCTGGATGATGCCCTTCATCCGGAACAGATCCGGGCCCCGCTTGGCCACCAGATCCGACAGCCAGAGCCCCAGCTTCTCGAGGTGCATCGGCCGTTCGTCCACCAAGGCCACCGAGCCCACGGCATCGTCGTGTTCGTGGGCGTGCTCCTCCGCCAGGAACCCCGGATCGAGGCTCAGGGCCCGCTCCAGCTCGAAGGCTTCCACCCCCAGCAGCTCCTGCATCGGCACATCGGCGTTGTGGCTGGTGAGCAGGCGGGCCACGGGGTTGATGGCGCGCACCCGCCGCTCGATCGCCACGCGATCGGCGTCGCTCACCAGATCGGCCTTGTTGAGCACCAGCACATCAGCGAAGGCCAGCTGCTCCTGCACCTCTTCTGTGTCCCAATGCAGCTCCACGTGCTTGAGGTCCACCAGGGTGACCACGGCATCGAGCCGCAGCTCATCGCGCAGGTCTTCATCGACAAAGAAGGTCTGGATCACCGGCGCCGGATCGGCCAGGCCGGTGGTTTCGATCACCAGGTGATCGAAGCGGTCGCGCCGCTTCATCAGGTTGCCGATGATGCGGATCAGATCGCCGCGCACGGTGCAGCAGATGCAGCCGTTGTTCATCTCGAAGATCTCCTCATCGGCATCCACCACCAGCTGGTTGTCGATGCCCACCTCGCCGAACTCATTGACGATCACCGCCACCTTGAGACCGTGCTCGTGGGTGAGGATCCGGTTCAGCAAGGTGGTCTTGCCGGCCCCGAGGTAACCGGTGAGCACGGTCACCGGCAGGCGCTCGGCGGCGGGAACAGGGCTGGAGAAGGCCATGGCCAGGGAGGAGCCGGAGCCCCCTATAGTGAGAATGGTTCTCGTTTTAGCAGGTTGCGCACCTGACGGTCCGCCCATGACTCAGCACGCCCATCCCCCCGATCCCGATGTCCTGTCCCTCGGGCCCCGGCAGCGGGCGTTGCTGGCGGTGCTGCGTGAGGCGAATGCCGAGCTGAGCGGCCAGGAGCTGCATGAGCGCCTCAAGCAGGGCTCGCAGCGGCATGGGCTGGCCACCGTGTACCGGAACCTGCGGCTGCTGCAGCGTTCCGGTCTGGTGCGCTGCCGCAAGTTGCCGAATGGCGAGAGCGTCTACGCGCCGCTGGATCGCGATGACCATCACCTCACTTGCGTGAGCTGCGGCCATAGCGAACCCTTGCCGATCTGCCCGGTGGGAGCTGCTGGCCTCGGCTTGACGACGGTGTTGCTGCAGGGATTCAAGCCGCTGTTTCACACCTTCGAGATCCACGGCCTCTGCCGTTCCTGCCAGCTGGCTGAGCCGCTGCCCCATGCCTGAGGTTGTGATCGATGAAGCCAGCTCCTGATCTTCAGCCGGGTAGAACCTTGCTGCAGAATCAGGCATCACTGGGCTGGTGGCCGATGATTGTCATTCCCAGCCGCTTTTGATTCAAAACCATGCAGGCAATATGATCAAGATGCGTCAATTGATCCTTCGCAGTCAGGAGCATAGCAGCGAGACTTGGAAGCTCTCAATTCAGCGACCTATATCCACTGCTGATCGCTCTTCTGAGCTGGCAATCTGAACACTTCTTAGCAGGCAACAACGCATCATGTTGGCTCAATGAGCCCAGGGCCTGACGGGCAGCCCCGAAGCCGCTCTGGTCGCATGGCACGGTGGTCGGCTGAGCCATCAGTCAACATGTTTTTTGCCTGGCTCTGCAGATCGAATGCAAGTCATCTTAGCAGCTGGCGAATACTGCATCTTGAGGATTCAGGGTAGCCGAACCCCCGCAGCCATGCTGCTGTGTTGTTGAAGGAGGTTCCCGCTTGGAGCAAGTCGCTGGCGGCGAGTTGTTCCAGTATCACTGCGTTGTTGCAGTACCAATCAGAGCAACGCGCTGCTGGTCCTGCCGCAGGCCGAGCGCCGCTCAGCGTGGCTGGGCCACCACATCTGGGAGCACCCCGAAGCCCTGCGCAACCAGAACCGCAGGCCCCCATGGCCTCGACGCTTGCGGGCCGGTCATCAACTGAAACAAGGGCACCAGAGCTTCGCAGCCTTGATCCAAGCCCCCTAGGATGCTCGCCTGATCAAGGCCCGGCCCTGTTGCGTCCAGACAATTGGGTTCAGGAAAATGCGGTCAGACAATCGCGATTAAGCCCCAATCCGGCCGGGACGGCGGGGCTGACCTGAAATCAACAATTGCTGCGAATCTCCCCGGAAGTCTGGCCCACCTGGGAGGCCCCGAGGAGATTCCAAGCCACGGCCCCTTGGGCCGCTTCGCGTTCGATTGGGCAGCAAACCTCGGCCAATCCCTTGCGCCGAGGTTATAATCAGAAGCTCCCCGATCGGCGGCGTGGAACAGATCCGTACGGCTTGGGCGCTGTTTCAGGGCCTGCTGATCGAGGCCCTGCCCTTTCTGCTGCTTGGCGTGTCGATTGCCGCCTTGGCGCGCGGGCTGGCCCCCCAGGGCGGCTGGATGCGGCGCCTGCCGCGCCAGCCGTTGTTGGCCTCCACCACCGGCGCCCTGCTGGGGTTTGCATTGCCTGCCTGCGAATGCGGCAATGTGCCTGTGGCTCGGCGGCTGCTGGCCGGGGGAGCGCCCTTGGGCACGGCATTGGGGTTCCTGTTCGCCGCGCCGGTCCTCAATCCGATCGTGCTGCTCAGCACCTGGGCGGCCTTCCCCAACCAACCCTGGCTGCTGCTGGCCCGGCCGATCGGGGCGTTCCTGCTGGCCTTGCTGCTCAGTGCCCTGCTGATGTTGCTGCCGGAATCCCTGCTGCTCACCGGTGACCTGTTGGCCGAGCGGCGCCTCAGCCAGCCGCTCAGCGAGGTGGGTCTGCTGGAACGCTCCTCTGGCCTGATCGGGAGCACGCCGGCCGTCTCGACCGCCGCCCTGCCAGCGGCTCCCACCGACTGGGGCCAGGTGCTTCACCATGCGATCAGTGAATTCCTCAGTCTCACCAGCCTGCTGGTGTTCGGATGCGCCATCGCCGCGGTGGTGCAGACCTGGTTGCCCCGCAGCTGGCTGCTGTCCGTGGGCTCCGATCCCACCCTCTCGGTCGTCGCGCTGATGCTGCTGGCCTTGGTGGTCTCGGTGTGCTCCAGTGTGGACGCCTTCTTGGCCCTGGGCTTTGCGGCCCAGATCACGCCGGGTGCCCTGCTCGCCTTCCTGCTGCTCGGGCCGGTCGTGGACCTCAAGTTGGTGGGGCTGTTCACCGTGCTGTTCCAACCACGTGCGATCGGGCTGACCACCGCCGGAGCGTTTCTGACCGTGCTGCTGATGGGCCAGTGGGTGAACCTGCGGCTGCTCTGAACCCTGCGATGGCGATTCCCCACCGACTTGCCCGCCCGATCACACCATGTTGATCCAACCCGCCCTCTTGGCGCTCTGGGGCCTGGTGCTGCTGCTGAGCAGCTTGACCGGCCGCCTCGACCTGCTGTTGCATCGCGCCTTTCACCCGTTGGTGGCCTGCGCTGGCCTGGCGCTGCTGACCCTGGCGGGCCTGCAGCTGCTGCAGTCGTCGAAACGGCCCCGGTCACTCCCCTCCTGGCCCTCGCTGCTCTCCGCAGCCGTGGCGGTGGCCGTGCTGCTGATCCCGCCGGATCCCTCCTTCACCGTGCTGGCTTCAGGGCGGCCGGATGGGCTACCGGAACCGCCGAAGCTCGCCTTCATCCTGCCGCCGGAGCAGCGCAGCCTCAGTGAGTGGGTGCGGCTGTTGCGCAGCCGGCCCGACCCCGCTCTTTATGCCGGCCAGGCGGTGCGGATCAGTGGCTTCGTGTTGCCCCAGCCCGAGGAGCCGCCGCTGCTGGCTCGTTTACAGGTGCGCTGCTGCCTTGCCGATGCCACCCCCATGGGCCTGGCGGTGGCCTGGCCGGCCGGCTTCCAGCCTCGGGCCAACCAGTGGCTGTCGATCGAAGGTCGCATGATCACAGGCCAACGAGGGGGGGAGACCATTTCGGTGGTGCAGCCCCAAAGGATCCGGCCCATCCCCAGGCCTCTTCGCCCTTTGGAGCCATGAACGCTTGGCTCCGTTCGCTGCCCCGAAGCGTTTGGATCGCCCTTGGGGCAGGCTGTCTTCTGGTGGTGGTGCAACAACAGATCCTTGAGCGCCGGCCTCCGCGGTTGCTGAGCTTGGAACCGCAGGCCTACAGCTCCGGTCCCGGTGCCCTCGATCTGCTGTTCAGTCGGCCGATGCAACGCCAGTCTCTGGCCGAGCAGAGCCGCGTGGATCCCCCGGTAGCCCATCGCTGGCTTGGATCAGACGCGCTGCAACGGCTGTTGCTGCTTCCCGATCAGGTGTTGCGCACCCCCCTGGCGCTGCGGTTGAGGGGGATCGATCGTCGCGGCATGTCGCTGCCCGAGCAGCGTTGGGCGTGGGACCCACGCCCCCATCTGCTGGTCGTGGCCCAGGTGAACGGCGGTGAACAGTTGCAGCTGCTCAGCCATGACGGACAGTGGTTGGCGCTCAGTCCGGTCTCGCCCCGCATCCCCAGCGTTGAGCCACTGGCCAGCGGCCGGGGGGTGGTGTTCCTGGCCGCCGAACCCCGGGGTCAGCGTTGGAATCGTCTCTGGAAGCGCAGTCTGAGTCCCCGCTCCTTGGTGCGCGGCCATGAACGCCTCGGCCCTCCTGCGCTTGGCGCCCTCGAGACCTTGTGGCCTGAGCCCTTGAGTTTCGCCCAGATCAGCAGCAATCGGCGCGGCGACCTGGTGCTCCAACTCGGCGGCCTCGTGCCCGGCAGTGCAAGCGGGATCTGGATTGAACCCGGCGGTCGTCGCCACAAACTGGACCTGGAGGTCTCGGGCCCCATCCGCTTGCTGCCATCGGGAGATGGCATGGTGGTGCCCTCCCCTGACGGGCTGGAGCTGCGCGGGCTGCGGGAGGATGGGTCCATCCCGCAGATGCTGCCGGGCAGCCGGGTGCTGGTGGCGTTCTGTTCCGCCAGCGGCGAAGCCTTGCTGATGCGCCACTGGCCTGATTACCGCCGCTCGCTCGAGCGGGTGCAGCCCGGTGCGGCACCCGTCACCACCTGGCTGGGAGTGGAGGCGGTGTTGGCGGCAAGTTGCAACCCAAGCGGCGACAAGGTGTGGATGCTGCTGAATCGTTGGCGGGGACAACCCCGCAGCGAGGTAGTGCGCCTCGATCGTCGCGGTCGCCTTGTGGCGCGCCGGGATTTGGCCCCATGGCAGCCGGAACCGGGGACGGCTCTGAGCTATGACCCGGTGGGGGATCAGCTGCTGCTCACCGTGCGCCGAGACCCTCGCCTGCCAGCCCAGCCTGCGTTGCTGGATGGCGAGACGCTGCGGTTGCGGGTGCTGCCCAAGCCAATCAGCCAGGCCACCTGGCTGCCCGCTGGCTGAGTGATGGGGCCGCAACGCCGGGGACCGCTGGCGGGTTCGCCATGCCGGCCTGAAGCCACCTGCTTGCGATCAGAAGCGGAACGTCGTCTTCACAAGGCCGCCGAACTGGCTGAAACTTTGGCCAGCAGGAGTCACCTGGCCGAGGGGGCGACTCAGGTAAATCAGAGCTGGGGTGATTGTGATGTTGTCGGTCAGCTGGAACGTGGTCCACCACTCCCATACGTAATTTCCATCGTTGGGGCTTGCACCATCAGTGAGGGCGGTTGCGAATACGGGTTGGCCGACCGCGAAGCCAACATCATTCCCCTTGGCGAACACATCACTCCATTGCAACCCCACCATCCAAGACTGGCTGGTGCTGAGGCTGCCCTGGGGCTGGGCCGTGCTGTAGGTGGTGGAGTTGATTCCCCATCCCGCACTGATCGAAGGCAACCAACCGCTGCGCAGCGGTTGCCAAAAGGCGCTGAGGCCCCAAGCGCTGGTTAGCGCCTCGCTGGTGCGGTTGATGGCGCTCTGCACGAAAGGAGTGGCCCCCGGCACGGATTGCGTTTCCGGCTGCACACGCGACCAGATCGCGGCCACACCCCACTGCTGCTGTTGGTAACCCAGTTGCACACTGCCAGTGGCCCCAGAAAAGCGGGTGCCAAGGCCACCGCCTGCCTCGGCACCGGGAAGGCTGGGATTGCCGCTGGCGCCATTGGAGGCCACGACATTGGCGCTGATGCTGAAGCCGTTGTTTTGCCACCAGATCCCCGCACCTGGTCCGAGATTTTTGCTGTATGCCGCTGGCGCCCCGTTGACGGTCATCACGTTCAGGATCGTGTCAGCGGGATAGACACTGGGCCAGAGAGCCAACATGTCCTCCTGGCCAACTCTGGCGCCAACAGTTGCAGTGAAGTGGCTATTAATTGGCCACTGGTAGAAGAGTTTGTCGATCGCCAAGATGTCGGGCCCAGCATCAGCTTCGAAGGCCGTCTCCAGGGTGGCTAGAGCCAGGTCCTGGGGCTCCCCGCCAAATACACTGCCAGAGAAGTTGCCAGCCCGTAGATTCGTGCGCAGCAAATCCTTGCCGCTGAAGCTGGTGTCAAATGTAAGCTGCAGATCGTAGTTGAATGAGCTGGCGTTTGGAAGCGGCAGTGGTGGTCGTGGCTCGCCCTTGAGGGAATCGGCTGCTCTGTTCACCGTGTTGTCTCCCACGTTGATGGCCGATCCCGAGAAAGCGTTGGCTCCGATCACAAACGTGGCCTGGCCGCTGAGCTTCGTGGTGCTGGAAAACTGCAGGGCCTCCAATTCGCCCGCTTGGGCCTCCAGCGCATCAGCGCGGCCCTTCAGGAGCACGAGTTCCTTGTTGAACTCCCGCAGGAGTTTGTTGAGCTCGTCGGTCACGTCGCTGACCCGGTCAAGGCAGGCGTTGAGCAGGGCCGCGGCCTCGAAGCGAGTCAACGGCTGGCCCCCCTTGTAGAGGCCATTGGGGTAGCCGGCAACGCAGCCGTAGCGTTCGATCAGGTTGCTCAGGGCCTGATAAGCCCAGTCGCTCGGCTTGACATCGGAGAACTGGGCGATGCCGGTGACCTGCTGCTCCTGGCTGGAGTACAGATGGATCGCCGCGAGATTGAGTTCAGCGGCTGAGGCCCCAAGGCTGGCCCCCAGGCTGGTGGGAGGCAGCAGCCCAACGGCAGCGATAAGGCCTGATCGGATCGCCATCATCGCGGAGTGGACTGGCTTGAAAGCCCTGACATTGTGCCTATGGTCCCCCATATCACCGGCGAGCCTCAGGTCAGGCAGGTTGTTGGTCAGGGTGTCCCGATGAGGCGGTCCCGATGAGGCGGTGTGAGTGAGGCGGTCCGAGTGAGGCGGTCCCGATAGGTGGTTGCGATCCGGCCAGCCGGCCCACCTCTCTCCAGCGAAAGCAAGGGGGGAAGAACGTTGTGACGTCAGCCGCTGGTCAACGCCTGGCCTGGAACGCCTTGAGGAGTTGCCCCGGCCAGTTGCCGGGCAGATCTCCCGCCCGCAGCTGCAGGCTGGCCATCGAACTGGCCAAGGGCAGGCCACCGCGCCGCAGGATCGTCGCGACATGCAGGCTCACGGCGAGGGCAAGCAGCAGCCAGGCCAGGAGATGCACGCTGTAAACGGGGTGGTTCAACTGACCGTCGCGCAACCAGTCCTCCTGCATCAACTTGCCGCTGCCCACCGCCAGGGCCAGGGCCAGCAGGGCCAGCGCATTGGCGGGCTGGCGCAGCCGGGCGCGGCCGGCGCTGAGGGCATAGAGGCCAAACAGCAAGGCGATCGGCCAGAGCAGCACCGCGAACGAGCCGTGGATGTCGATCCAGCCACCGGGAAGCGCGAACGGCAACCGCCCGAAGCGCCCGTCGTGGCTGGAGTACACCAGCAGCCCCGTGAGCCAGGCCAGCGGCACCAGCAATGCGGTGGCGCCATGCAGCAAGCGCAGCAGCGAGGGTTGGTAGGGGCGTGGCATCGGGGCTGAGGAGATGCCCCTTGAGCCTGCCGCAGCGGCGGAGGGTCGGGCGCTCTCGGCGAACGGCCTCAGAGCGCCGGCCGCTGCGGCCCCGCCTGGCTTCTGTCAGCTGTCAGCTGCCTCCTGCCTGCTGTCTGCTCTCTGCTGCCGAGCCTGAGCACGATCTCCAACCAGGGGCCGATCAGCCGCAGGCCGTCGCCGGCCGCCCGCATCCCACGGCCCGCCCGGCCAGCCAGCCGCTCAGCGCGACCAGTGCCTTGGGCTCCAGGCGGTAGTACATCCAGCGGCCCTGCTGGCGGCTCGCGATCAGGCCGGCCTGCTTCAGCACCTTCAGGTGAAACGACAGCTTCGACTGGGCCAGGGTCAGCTCACTGGTGAGTTCGCAGACGCATCGCTCCCCCCGGGCCAGGGTCTCCACCACCCGCAGGCGGATCGGATCGGCAAGGGCGCGCAGCAGGGCCAGGGCCTGATCAGCGCTGAGCGGGTCGTCCGTGTGATCCGGGGCCTGCAGGGCGACCGCATCCACGGGCTCAGTCTCCTGATGGAGCGCAGCGGCTGGGACGGTGACGGCCATGTGACGCACAACACCTGACCCATCAACCCTAGTTGATTTATGGTTCAAGCCCGGTTGGTTGCCCACGCCATGAAACTCGGAATCAATGGCTTCGGCCGCATCGGCCGCCTGGTGTTCCGCAGTCTCTGGGACCGCCCCGGCCATCGCTTCGCGGCAGCCGCTGGCTTCGAGCTGGTGCACGTCAACGATCCAGCCGGCGATGCCCATGCCGCCGCCCATCTGCTCAGCTTCGATTCCGTGCATGGCCGCTGGTCGCCAGCGGTTCCCGCCAACACCGATCCGCCGGACACCAGCGATGGGCCGGGAACCAGTCATCTGGCTCAAACCAGCCTTGTGAGCGGAAGCAACGGTGGCCTTGTGGTCGGCACGACGCCGGTGGGGTACAGCCAGGAGAAGGATCCCACCGCCGTGCCCTGGCGCGAGGCGGGGGTGGAGATGGTGATCGACTGCAGCGGCAGGTTCAAAACGCCGGAAACCCTGCAGCCTTACTTCGATCAAGTGGGGCTGAAGCGTGTGGTGGTGGCCTGCCCGGTGAAGGGTGAGATTGCCGGTGCCGAGTCGCTCAACATCGTCTTCGGCATCAACCACCACCTCTACGACCCGGAGCGCCACCGGCTGATCACCGCCGCCTCCTGCACCACCAACTGCCTGGCCCCGGTGGTGAAGGTGCTGCACGACTCCTTCGGCATCGAGCACGGCTCGATCACCACCCTGCACGACGTGACCAACACGCAGAGGCTGGTCGATGGCTTCCACAGCGACCTGCGCCGCGCCCGCTCAGCCGGCCAGAGCCTCATTCCCACCACCACCGGCTCGGCCAGGGCCATCGGCCTGATCTTCCCAGAATTGGCGGGCCGGCTCAATGGCCATGCGGTGCGCGTGCCATTGCTCAATGCCTCGCTCACCGATGCGGTGTTCGAGCTCAAGCGACGCGTCACGGTGGAGGAGGTGAACCGCGCCTTCGAGACGGCTGCCAGCGGCCCGCTGCAGGGCATCCTCGGCTATGAAACTCGGCCGCTGGTGTCGGTGGATTATCTGAATGATCCCCGCAGTGCTGTGGTCGACGGGCTCTCCACGATGGTGGTGAACGGCAGCCAGCTCAAGGTCTACGCCTGGTACGACAACGAGTGGGGATACAGCTCACGCCTGGCTGATCTGGTGTGCCACGTGGCTCTGCGCGAGGCGCACTGAGCTGGAACGATGCGCTCCCCCGACCGCTCTCCACAGCTCTCTGCAACCGCAGCCAGCCGAGCCCCATCGGCCCGCAGCTTGTCGCCCCTGCGCCAATACATGATCGTCACCGCCAACTACTGGGCCTTCACCCTCACGGATGGCGCCCTGCGCATGCTGGTGGTGTTCCACTTCCACGCCCTGGGTTACAGCACACTGGAGATCGCCCTGCTGTTTCTGTTCTACGAATTCTTCGGGGTGATCACCAACCTCTATGGCGGCTGGTTGGGCGCACGTTTCGGGTTACGGCTCACGCTCTGGAGCGGCACCCTGCTCCAGGTGGCGGCGCTGCTGATGTTGATTCCTGTTGCCGACAGTTGGCCGAAGTGGTGGAGCGTGGCCTATGTGATGCTCGCCCAGGCTCTCAGCGGCATCGCCAAGGACCTCAACAAGATGAGCGCCAAAAGCGCCATCAAAACCGTGGTGCCCGACACGCCGGATGATCACAGCAAGGGAGAGCGGCAGCTCTTCCGCTGGGTGGCGCTCCTCACCGGCTCCAAGAACGCTCTCAAAGGCGTGGGCTTCTTCCTCGGCGGCGTGCTGCTGACCACGATCGGCTTCAACGCGGCGGTGGCGGTGCTGGCCGCTGGCCTGCTGCTCTCGTTCGGCTGCACCTTGGTGCTGCCGAACGACATGGGCCGCATGAAACGCAAACCAGCCTTCAGCGCCCTGTTCTCCAAAAGCCAGGGCATCAATCGGCTATCGCTGGCCCGCTTCTTCCTGTTTGGCGCCCGTGATGTGTGGTTCGTGGTGGCGCTGCCCGTGTTTCTGGAGGCGGCCTTGGGCTGGAGGTTCTGGGAGGTGGGCGGCTTCATGGGCCTGTGGGTGATCGGTTACGGAATCGTGCAGGGCTCAGCGCCAGCCCTCAGAAGCGCCTGGGGCCAGAGCGAGCCTCCTGGAGTGGCGGCGGTGCGGTTCTGGAGTGCCGTGCTCACGGCGATCCCGGCCCTGATCGCCATCGCGCTGTGGCGAGAGGTCAACCATCCCGGCCTCGCGGTGGTGGCGGGCCTGGCCGTGTTCGGTGTTGTCTTTGCCATGAACTCCTCGATTCACAGCTATATGATCCTGGCCTACTCTGACACCGAGGCTGTCAGCCTCAATGTGGGCTTCTATTACATGGCCAACGCCGCCGGTCGCCTCGTGGGCACCCTGCTCTCTGGCGCCATGTTCCTGGTGGGAGGGCTGCAGGCCTGCCTCTGGGTGTCCACCGCATTGGTGGCCGCCGCCTGGATGGTGAGCCTGGGGCTGCCGGCACCACCCCGGCGGCTGCAACCTGCCGGCTGAAGCATGTCAGCTAAAGAGCGCTAGCTGCAGCGCACCAACTGCAGCGCAGCAACTGCAACGCACCAACTGCAGCCCTCGAGCCCCTGGTCTGGCTAACGCTACCCCCCTCAGCCAATGCACCCGCAGACGTGAGCACCGCCGGAAACGTCGCTGCGGCCCTCTGCCGTCCCGGCCGAACAGCGCCTCTGGGTCCAGGCTTGCCGGAGGCGGAACTGAAGGCTCGGGCCGCTGCATTGCTTGACATCCCAGGGTTGAAGACCTCAGGACATGGCTATCACAGCGCGGAATAGAACCTCATCTTCCGTAGATTTGGAACCTCATCTTCCGTTATTTTGTCCAGCAGCTGGGCCGCTTCTCCGAGGCTTGCGCTCAACGGGAATCCAGCCGCTCCAGCCGAGATGCCACTGCTTCAGAATGGCCCCTATCCAACGCTCCACGACTTTGCACTGATGCATTATTTATAGCGAATTCGCTGGATGTCATGAGGGTTCTCTGTGGTAAATGCGGAGGCCAGCGCAACCGAACCGGCGCTCGCCGTTCCGCACCAGCGGCAGATCCACGCCACACCCTCCAGGCCACTCGGCCGCGACGCAACGGCGCCGCCAGGTGTTGCGGCGATCAGGCTCGTCCCAGCGGCGGCAACTGCGGCTGCAGCGCCTCCGCGGCAGGCTTCGGGTGGCCGCGCAGCAGCGCTGCGCCGGAGGCATCGAACAGGCGCCAGCCGCTGGGCTCCACATCGAGATTCACGGTTTGGCCGAGGGCCACGGCCGCATCGGCTTCGGCCCGCACCAGCAGCAGCTGGCCCCCCTCGCGCAGGCGGCAGGTGAGCAGCTGTTCATTGCCGAGGGCCTCCAGGTGGCACACCTCCGCCGCCAGGTTGCGGTTGGTGGCGGGCGCCAGCCGCAGATGCTCCGGCCGCAGGCCGGCCGTGAACTCCTGTCCCACATGGGCGGCGCTGAGCTCCTCCAAGGGGCCCTCCAGCAGGAAGCGCTGGCCGGACAGCAGCAGCTGGCCCGGCGCGCAGATCCTGACCGGCAACAGGTTCATCGGCGGGCTGCCGATGAACTGGGCCACGAACAAGTTGGCGGGCCAGCGGTACAGCTCCAGGGGTGTGCCCAGCTGTTGCAGCGCTCCGGCGTGGAGCACGGCGATGCGATGCCCCATCGTCATCGCCTCCACCTGATCGTGGGTCACGTACACCGTGGTGGTGCCCAACTGGCGCTGCAGCTCCACAATCTGAGCCCGGGTGCCGGTGCGCAGCTTGGCGTCGAGGTTGCTGAGCGGTTCATCCATCAGAAACACGGCCGGCTGACGGGCGATCGCCCGACCCAGGGCCACCCGCTGCTTCTGGCCCCCCGAGAGCTCCTTCGGCAGGCGCCGCAGCAGCGGCTCCAGTTCCAGCATCGCTGCCACCTCCCGGGTGCGGCGGTTGATCGCCTCCTCCCGCGCCGAAGGGCAGCGCAGCGGCCCGGGCAGCCGGCTGGTGGCGCGGTGCAGTCCGTCCTGCAGTTGCTGCAACGGGCTGCGGGGCCGGCTGCGACGCAGCCCGAAGCCGATGTTGTCGGCCACCGAGAGGTGGGGATAGAGGGCATAGCTCTGGAACACCATCGCCACATCCCGCTGCGAGGGCCGCAGCTGGCTCACCGGCCGATCCCCGACGTAGATCTCGCCGCTGGAGGGGGTCTCCAGGCCGGCCAGCAGGCGCAGCAGGGTGCTTTTGCCGCAGCCCGACGGGCCCACCAGCACCATGAATTCGCCATCGGCGATGCGCAGATCGAGCTGCCGCAACACCTGCACCGGCTCGCCTCCCCGTCGGGCGGGAAAGATCTTGCTGACCTGCTGGAAACGGACCTCAGCCAAACCGTCGCAGCGACCGGGGGATCTTAGGCTCAGCTCAATGCAGTTCATCGATCAGGCCCGCATCGCGGTGCGGGGCGGCCGCGGCGGCGACGGGATCGTGGCGTTCCGCCGCGAAAAATATGTGCCCGCCGGGGGCCCCTCCGGCGGCGATGGCGGCCGCGGAGGCGACGTGGTGCTGCGGGCTGACGCCAATCTCCAGACCCTGCTGGATTTCCAGTACCGCCGTCTGTTCGCCGCCGCCGATGGCGGTCGCGGCGGTCCGAACCGCTGCAGCGGCGCCAGCGGTTCCAGCTTGGTGGTGAGGGTGCCCTGCGGCACGGAGGTGCGGGATCGCCGCACCGGCATCCTGCTGGGGGACCTGACGGAGGCGGGCCAGGAATTACTGGTGGCGGCCGGCGGTCGGGGCGGCCTCGGCAATGCCCACTACCTGAGCAATCGCAACCGAGCGCCCGAGAAGGCCACCGAGGGCAGGGACGGTGAGGAGTGGCAGCTTCAGCTGGAGCTCAAGCTGCTGGCGGAGGTGGGCATCATCGGCTTGCCCAATGCCGGCAAGAGCACGTTGATCTCTGTGCTCTCCGCCGCCCGCCCCCGCATCGCCGACTATCCCTTCACCACGTTGGTGCCCAATCTCGGGGTGGTGCGGCGTCCCAGCGGCGATGGCACCGTGTTCGCCGACATTCCCGGCTTGATCGCCGGCGCCGCCCAGGGCGCCGGGCTGGGGCACGACTTCCTGCGCCACATCGAGCGCACCCGGGTGCTGCTGCATCTGGTGGATGCCTCAGCCGATGATCCCGGCGCCGACCTGGGGGTGGTGGAGGCCGAGCTGCAGGCCTACGGCCATGGCCTGGCGGACAAGCCCCGCTTGCTGGTGCTCACCAAGGCGGAACTGCTGGATGCGGCGCAGCGCCTGCAGGCCTTGGAAGCGCTGCAGGGTGCGCTCCATCAAAAACCGGTCCCGCTGTTGATCTCAGCGGTGACCGGCGAAGGGCTTGATGGGCTGCTGAACGCGGTGTGGCAGTGCCTGGCGATCGAGCCGCTCTAAAAGCCTCAGAGAGTGCAAGCCATCCTGAGGGAATGCTTCGGTCGGCGAGAACTTCGGTCGGCGAGAACTTCGGTCGGCGAGAACTTCGGTGGGCGAAGACTTCGGGAAAAGCCTTCGCCACTGCGGCAATGTCAGCTGTTCAAGCTTGCGGATTGTGAAGCGCGGTGTCTCAGTCGTCGTAGACGAGGCACTCAGGAGCTTCAGGATTGAGGTCGCAGAAGACCTCCAACGGGGAGGGGTCGTGGGAATCCTCGGGGTGGTGCTCCTTGTACTCCTCGAGGCTCTTCAGTTCCTCCTCAAGGTGGCGCACCTTGGCGAGATCGCCCGCGGCGCGGGCTTCTTCGATGTCGACGCGGTCCTTCTGGATGTGGTCGTCGATGGTTTTCATGCAGAGAACGGCCGTGTCCGACCGCGGCTACCCGGCCCCACCATAAGGAGTTGGGGTGGGCGTTCGGCTGCCTGTTGGCTGGCGCACACCCGGGCGGCCCGGCGGCGGACAGGTCGCCCGGGCGTTGCTATCAGCAGGGAAGCCAGTTCGGGAGACGGGCCCATGACACGCATCCGCCAGCGTCGGGAGCGGCACTTCATCGATGACCAGGGCCGTCTGTTCTGGATCAACGGCCCGGAGGACAACTGCTACCTCTCCGAGCAGCGCCAGTGGCGCAAGGGACTTGACTTCGACCAGGTGCTGGAGTGGAAGCAATGCGCCCCCAGCGGTCTGGTCAGCCAGCGGTTCAGCTCAACCCAGGCGGCCTGTGAGGCGTTCCTGCATGGCCAGATCCAGTGGTATCAGGACGTCTACCTGCGCCGGATGGGGGAGCAGATGCAGGAACATCGCAGCGCTGACGACTACAAGCCCACGGCGATGAAGCAGGCCGAGGCGGCCGGAGCGCCGGTTCGGCTCCAACCCTGGCTGCCGCCGGCACCCCAGGGCCCGGTGTGCGGTCTGCCGCCCCGCCGCGGCGAGGGCGGCGCGGGTGTCAGCTTGGGCGGTGGCTTCTGCTCTGGCGGTGCGCCAGGGGGTGCGGTGAGCGCGGGAGCTGGAGGTGCCGCAGGCAACGGCAGTTCCGCTGGCGTTGGCGGCAGCGAGGGCAACCATCCCCGCCGCCGCCGCCGTTCATCCGGCCAGCTCGCTGAGCAGGAGCCATCGCTCCTCGGCGGCGGCGATGCGCTCCACTAACGCCGCCAGCTCGGCGCTGAGGGATTCCAGGTCGGTGTAGGCGCCTCCCGGCTGAGCCAGCAGGGCCTCCAGCGCCTCGCGGCGTTGCTCCCAGCTGGGCAGATCCCGCTCAATCGCTTCCAGCTCTCGATTTTCCCGGAAGCTGCGGCGGCGCGGCGCGGCCACGGCGCTGGCAGGGCCCGCGGCAGAGTCCATGGTGTCCGAGGAGCCTGCCGCTCCGGGCAGTGGCGCCGCCGTTGCCGCCCCAGCGGCCGAGGCAGCCCCTGCCGTTCTCCCCTTCGCGGCTGCGGCTGCGGTGCCCGCCCCCTTCGCAACCCCAGACCCGGGCGGCGGGGCGCCCCCACCCCCCTGCTGCTGCCCTTGGCGGGCCTCCAGGTAGGCGCTGTAGTTGCCCTCGAAGCGCCGCAGGCGGCCGTTCTCGAAGCTGAACAGCCGATCCACGGTGCGATCCAGAAACCAGCGGTCGTGGGACACCACCACCACGCAACCGCGGAAATCATCGAGAAACTCCTCCAGCACGCTGAGGGTGTGGACATCGAGGTCGTTGGTGGGCTCATCCAGCAACAGCACATTCGGCGCGTCGATCAGCAGGCGGCAGAGGTGCAGGCGGCGCCGTTCGCCGCCCGACAGCCGCGCCACGGGCTGGTGCTGCTGGGCCGGCGGGAACAGAAAGCGTTCCAGCAGCTGTGAGGCGCTGAGCTCCACCCCATCCACCTGCACGCGGTTGGCCACCTCCTGCACCACCTCGATCACCTTGCGCCCCGCCAAGGCCCCCTCCCGCTCCTGCAGCACGTCGCTGTGCTGATCGAAGTACGCCAGCCGCACGGTGGCGCCCAGCTCCAGGCTGCCGGCCGCCGGCATCAAGCGCCCGGCGATGCCCTCCAGCAGGCTGGATTTGCCAACGCCATTGGGGCCGATGATGCCCACCCGGTCCTCCGGGCCGAAATCGTGGCTGAAGCCCTCCAGCAACAGAGAACCCTCGCCCTGGCCGCCGGCCCGGATGCTGAGCTCTTCGGCGCTGATCACCCGCTTGCCGAGCCGGCGGCTGCCGCTGGCCAGGTTCACCGCCCCGCGCCCCTGGCGCGGTTCCAGCTCCCGCAACGCCGCGATCCGCTGCAGCCGCGCCTTCTGCTTGGTGCTGCGGGCCTTGGGGCCGCGCCGCAACCAGGCCAACTCGCGCCGCAGGGTGTTGCGCAGCCGCGCCTCGGCGGCCACCTCGGCGGCATCCTCCTCGGCGCGGTGCTCCAGGTAGGCGGCGTAGTTGCCGTCGTAGCGGCGTGCCTCGCCGCGATCCACCGCCACGATGCGGCGGGTGACGCGATCCAGCAGATAGCGGTCGTGGGTGACCAGCACCACGGCCCCCGCGAAGCGCTCCAGCCAGCCTTGCAGCCACTCCACCCCATCGGCATCGAGGTGGTTGGTCGGTTCATCGAGCAGCAGCACATCGGGATCGGCCACGAGGGCGGCGGCCAGGGCCAGCCGCTTGCGATAGCCGCCCGAGAGCTCCGCCACCCGCCGCTGACCATCGCCGATGCCGAGCCGTTGCAGCACCTCCCGCACCTGTTGCTCCAGGTCCCAGGCCTGGCTTTGGTCCATGCGGGCGGTGAGGCTGGCCAGCTCCCCCAGCAAAGGCCCATCGTCCTGGCCGCTGGCGTGGGCCAGGGCCAGGGCCTCGCTCACCTCGGTGTAGCGCCGCAGCAGCGTCAGCTTCTCGCCGCTGCCCTCGAACACCTGCTCCAGCACCGTGCGCTCGGGATCGAGGCGCGGCTCCTGGCTCACCAGCACGATGCGGGCCTGGGGGTGAACCCGGCGCTCGCCGGCCCCGGGCGGCTCGACGCCGGCCAACAGGCGCAGCAAGGTGGATTTGCCGGCGCCGTTGGGGCCGATCAACCCCAACCGCTCCCGCTCGCCGATGTGCAGGGAGAGGTCTTCGAACAGGGTGCGGACGCCGTAGTCCTTGCGCACCCCCACCAGGCTGATCAGGCTCATGCGCTCTGCCGCGCGCCACTCGCCTGGCGCTGCTGCTGGAGATACACGAACACGCTCTTGTCGCCGATGTCGGCGGCGGCGGGCATCGGCAACTTGCGCAGGCAGAGCACCAGCAGCAACAGGGCCTGCAGGGCCAGCATCGCGCCGCAGGCGGCTGGGTCCAGCAGACCGCTGAGATGCCCCAGCAGAGCGATCGGCAGCAGCAGCGTCACGCCGATCGCCTCAGGCCGGCGGAAGCAGAAGAACTCCTTGAAGCCCACCCCCGCCAAGGCGGCGAAGAACGGCCCGATCGCCCAGATCCAGCGACCGTCCATGAGCACAGCCTCGGCCATGCCGTTGGGGCCGGCCCGGAGGGCAAGGGCCGCGAAGCCCAGGCAGCCCAACAGCCAGAGCAGCTGCAGGGACCGGTGCAACGGGATCAGATAAATGTGAATCCAACGCAGGGCCAGCCCCAGGCCGGCCAGCATCGGCAGCAGCCAGGGCCAGAGCAGCCGGGGCCCCAGCAACCAGGCCTGCAGCACCAGCCCCAGCTGGGCCATGGCCAGCGCCAGCAGCGCCAAACGGTAGTGCAGCACCTCGCGGCGATCGGCGGCGGTGATTGTGAAGGAACCGAACATCCCCTCGAACACCGGATCGGCGCTGGCGGAGCCGGCGCCGGGCTCAAAGCTGCTGCTGGTCATCGGCGCCAAGGGGAGGGGAGCTGAGCACCAGTGTGGCCAGATCCGGGCCCGCCGGGATGATGCCGGAGGGATGGAGCGGGAACAGCGCTCCGAAGTAATCGCGCCGCCAGGCCTCTGGCAGGCAGGTGGCGGCCACACCGGGCAGTTGATAGAAGCGGGCGCGCCAGCGCCACAGCTCGGGAAACTGCCACAACGGCTGGCGGCTGCAGCCGAAGAGCGGCGCGTAGACCATCTCCCAGCGGATCAACGTGGGGAACAGGCAGACATCGGCCAGGCTGGGCATCTCTCCGCCGCAAAGCCAGGGGGAACCGGCCAACCGTTGCCGCCCCAGGGCCTCTTCCAAGGCGCTGACGGTGGCGAACAACTCCGCCTCGGCCGTGTCGTAGGCCGTTTGGGAGCGGGCCAGCCCGCAGCGATAGACGCCATCGTTGAGGGTGTGCTGCAGGCGCTGGCGCCAGGCCTGGATCGCCTCGTGATGCTGCGGCGGGCACAAGGCCCCAGGGGGGACTGTCCCCGGCGCGGCCACGGGTTGGCCTGCGGCGGTGAGGCTTGTGGTGATTGGTCCCGCTTCGGATGCCGGTGCCGATGCGGGATCAGATCCAGGTGCAGGTGCTGGCCAGAGATCCAGCAGTTCGATCAGCCGGGCGCTTTCGCTCACCAGCACCTGCCTTGCACAGCGAGACCAGAGCAGCGGCACCGTGGCGCGAGCGTGGGGATCGCAGCCGCCGAGCCGATAGAGCTGGGCCAGGGTGGTGCAACCCTCGAACGGCGTGGAAAAACGCCAGCGGCCCGCCTGGGGATCCGGCTCCACCACCAGCAGCTCGATCGCGGGCGCCAGGCCCCGCAGCGTCCAGGCGAGCCAGGCGCGGTGGGCCCAAGGGCAGCTGCGGCCCACGATCAGCACAGTGTCGCCGGCGCTGGCGACGGCGGGCGCTGGTGGCGGCTCCGCCACGGCCGGCTGGGGGCGGCGGTAGTGGCCCTGGCGATCGGCCGGGCCCAGGCCTCGCATCAGTTGCAACCACTGGCAATGCCAGAGCTGGCGGGCGCTGCGCACCACGACGGCGGGGATCGGCATCGAACAGCTCAAACCTTCAGCACTCTGCGGCAGGCTGGAGGCTGTTGGGGGTGAGCAGGCCATGCCAGAGGCAGGGGGCAAGGAACCACTGGCCAGTTCAGTCTCCGGCGAGCGGCCAGGTTCCAGCAACAACACCGAGTTGCGAGGCGATGCCGCGAATAACGCAACGCAACTGAACCTCGCGACTGTCGCAAGCCAGGGGGCCGATGCCAACCGCACGGCACAGCTGGACGCCGTCAGTGGCCTTGCGCAACCGATTGCCGCAAGTGGCCTGCCTGAGCGAGGAGCCGCTCGGGGCCCCTCTCAGCAAAGCGCCGCGAGCAGTGCCTCGCAGCAGAGCAGTGCGGCAGCGGCCGGCTGGCTGGATGCTGGAGATGCCGGGATCCGCAACCGTGGCAAGTCTGGAGCCAATGGGGGTGACGAGGGTGAAACTGGCTGGAGGTTGCGGAGCGGGGCTGGAGATCACGACCAGGAACCGGGTGAAGCGGTGCTGGTGGTGGCGGGGACCCACGGCAATGAGCGCAATGGCGTGCGGCTGCTGCGGCAATGGCACCGCCAGCCGGAGCTGCTCCATCACGCCGGGCTGGAGGTGGTGCTCTGCACGGGCAACCCCGCGGCGGTGGAGGCCGGCCGGCGTTATCTGGAGCGGGATCTCAATCGCAGCTTCCAAGCGGCCTTGCTTCAGGATCCTTTGAACCAGCAACACGAGGTGCAACGGGCCCGGGCGTTGCTGGCCGCCTGGGGCCCCGCCGGCTCCCATCCCTGCCCGGTGGTGTTGGATCTGCACAGCACCACCGCGGTGATGGGCAATTCCCTGGTGGTGTACGGCCGCCGGCCGGCCGATCTGGCTCTGGCGGCAGGGCTGCAGGGAAGGCTCGGATTGCCCGTGTATCTGCATGAGAACGATCCCCACCAGAGCGGGTATCTGGTGGAGCGATGGCCGTGCGGACTGGTGATTGAGGTGGGGCCGGTACCCCAGGGGGTGATCAACCCCCGGATAGGCCAGCAAACCCAGCTGGCCTTGGAAGCCGCCCTGGGCCTGCTGGCAGAGGCTCAGCGTGGCCCTGTGCGGTTGCCTCGCACGCTGGTGGTGCATCGCCATCTGCGCAGTCTGGATCTGCCACGCCATCGGAATGGAGAACCGAGCGCCTGGGTCCATCCGCAGCGACAGGATCGCGATTGGCAACCGCTCCATCCCGGTGACCCGTTGTTCTGGAGTGAGACGCAGGGAGCGATCGGCTGGGAACCGCGAGCCGGAGATCCCGAGATCGTCTGGCCCTTGTTCATCAACGAGGCGGCCTACGAGGAAAAGGGCATTGCCCTCAGCCTCAGCCAACGAGACGAGTGGCCAGTCGATCCGGCTTGGGGAACAGCGCTGGAACAGGTGGCGCAACGGCTGCACAGACAGCCTCCTTTGGTGACGCCAACGGAGTGAGGCCCATTCAGGCCACTCCAGGCCTCACTCATGCGAACCGATAAAAAAAGCACCCAGTAAAACACTGAGTGCTTGTATCAATCAAGTAAGAACTTGAGGATTTCCTAGGAAATCCTCAAGTTCTGTGCTGCTGAAAGTCAGGCCATGGCCTTGACGCGTTTCCGCAGTCTGCGGGAGAAGCCAAAGGCAGCTGCTGCACCCACAACGGGGAGAGGACCAGGGACAGCCGTTTGGGTCAGGGTGTCAGTGAACTGGGTGAGAAGGGCGTTTTGCGTAAGGACAATTTTTCCATTAAATTGAAGAATACCATCATAATTGCCGGGAACCATGACACCGGAGGACATGCTCATTTCATCATACGTAGCCTTTCCAACGACCATATTGGAAGGCATTTTGGTGGCTTCTAACTCACCATTGAAAACGGGCATTTGCATCATCGAAGGCTGGGTCTTCGTGATGGTTGCGCCGGAGGTGAAAGCGAGATATTTGGCGCCTAGGGGATCAATTTTGACCTTGTAGGAGTAGGTCAGCGTAAGAGGTGTAGCAGCAGTGGCTGTGACGTTGGCGCCAATGTTTGTGGCTTGGAATGTGTGAACCTCGGGAATAACAGCATTAATTATGAACAGGGTGCTACCCCAAGGATTGCCAGTCGAGGCGCCGGTAGAATTGGGAAGGACAAAATCATAATAGGTTTTGTCACCCACGCTGCACTCAAAACCAGCAGCGATTAATTGAGCGCGGCTGTAAGTTGTCGCGCAGGGCATTGCTGCTTGCGCTGGGGTTGAACCAAAAAACGGCAGGGAGCCGGCAATGCCAACCAGAAGGGTGGCTTTAAGTTTGTTCATGGTGGGTTGGAATGCAGTCACCGCAAAAACCTTAGCACGGATCCGCAGGCCGTTACAAGCCGGCTTCCCAGGTTCGCAAACCCAAACGCGCAAGGCTGAGCCCCATCCGTCACTTTCCGGCAGGCCCCGTGGGCAGCAGCCGCGATGGCGCTCTTCTCCAGGCGGGTTCGCCAGCCCCTCAGCCGCAGACGAAGGTGCTCTGCTCCTTGGTGCACGGCAAATCGGTGCGGCTGCCATCGGCCCAGTAGATGCGCAGCCGGTCGTCGTCGCTGCCCATGCGCAAGGTGAGTGACTTCACCACGCCGGCCGGCGGCTTGCCGGACCGGTCGGCCCCATCGCCTTGCTGCGACACCTTATTAATGCGTTGCTCCAGCTGCTGGATCTTGAGATCGAGCCGATCCAGCCGCTGGCTTTCGGCGCTGGGCTGGCGCTGGCAACCGCTGGCCAAACCCAGGCCCAGCAGGCAGCCGGCCAACAGCAGCGCCTTGGCAGGCTGCCCCGGCCGCTGCCGCGAGCCGGAGGAACGAGGGAGGAGCTGAAGGGCTGCTCGGGGGTTGGCCATGGTGGCGGCGGGGAGATGCCTCCCTCTTAGCGAGGGCCCGGCCCGCTTTCCAGCCGTGGGGCCCCCGAACCAGCGCCAGTAGGAACAGGACGCCCCAGGAGGGCCCGCCGAGACAGGTCCCTCAACTGATTCATGAAAGCCCCTTTACAAGCCCGCAATAGTCCGTTACATTGATCCCGTTGGGGTTATCCCGACCTTCCCTCCGTCCCTGGCCAACGCAGTTCTGCCTGGCCTCCGACACCACCCTTCGTTCTCATGACCGCCACAATCCAACAGCGCTCCGGCGCTTCGGCGTGGAATCAGTTTTGCGAGTGGGTCACCTCCACCAACAACCGCCTCTATGTGGGCTGGTTCGGTGTGCTGATGATCCCCACGCTGCTGGCCGCGACCA
>JBKDOR010000167.1:0-8922 GCA_046342775.1 Synechococcaceae cyanobacterium | reverse complement strand
GCCACCTCCTCCTGGTCGGTGTCGGTGCTCACGCTGATCACCTCCCGCGTCATCACATCGCCGATCCGCGCCTCGGGCTCGGCCACCACCAGGTCTCGCAGCGACAGCATGCCGGTGAGCCTGCGCGAGCCGTCGGTCACGTACAGGGCGTAGATCGTCTCGGTGTCCCGGGCCAGGCGGCGCACGATCGCCAGGGCCTGGGCCACGCTGTGGAACTCCTTGAGGTCGATGAACTCCGTGGTCATCAACCGCCCCGCCGTCTCCGGCTGGTAACCCAGCAGCTGCGCCGTCACCCGCCGCTCCGCCGGACTCAGCTCCGCCTGCAGCCGACGCACCACCTTCGCCGGCAGCTCGTCGAACAGCCGCACCCGGTCGTCCGGCGACAGCGCCTCCACCAGCTCCAGCACCTCCCCCGAGCGCAGCCGCTCCAGCAGCGTCTGCTGCACATCCACCGGCAGGTATTCGTACACCGCGATCGCCTCGTCCTTCGGCAGCAGCCGGAACGCCAGCGCCTGCAGCGTGCGCGGCAGGTTGCCGATCGCCTCCGCCGCGTCCACCTCCTGCACCGGACGCAGCAGCAGCTTCGCTCCGTCGTAGTTGCCCGCCTCCAGCAGGGCCTTGAGCTGGCCCGCCACCAGCTCCGCCACCGGAGTGGGCTGGCCCGGCGCGCCGTTGCCGAGGGCGGTGGCGCTCATGGCTCCCCTCCCACCAGGGCGGGCAGCAGCAGGCGGGCCACGCGCAGGTAGAGAAAAACCCCCAGCACATCCACAACCGTGGTGATGAACGGGGCCGACATCAGCGCCGGATCGAGGCCGAGGCGGTTGAACAGCAACGGCAGCGAGGCTCCTGCCGTGGCCGCCAGGGTGGTGATCGCCACCAGGCTGATCCCCGCCGCCCCCGCCACCACGAGGTTCCCGTGCGACACATAGGCGGTCCAGGGCAACACCACCAGCAGCATCAACAGCCCCAGCAAGGCTCCCGCCAGGGCCTCGCGGCCGATGGCCAGGGCAGGCCCCATGGCTTGCAACCGCTGGGTGCTGAGGCCGCGAATCACCACGGTGGAGCTCTGGGCGCCCACATTGCCGCCGGTCCCGATCAGCAGTGGGATGAACGCCGCCAGCACCACCACCTGCTTGAGCACCTCGTCCTCGGCGGCGATCACCGCGGCGGTGCCGCTGTTGGCCAGCAGCAGCACCAGCAACCACACCACTCGCCGCCGCGCCACGGTGAACAGGTCGCTCTGGAAGTAGTCGTCCTCATCGCCGGCTTGAACGGCGCCGGCCGCGTAGAGATCCCGGGTGGCCTCCTGCTGGATCACATCGATCACGTCATCCACGGTCACGATTCCCACCAGCCGCTGCTCCCGATCCACCACAGGCAGGGCCAAGAAGTCGTAGCGCTGGATCAACCGGGCCACCTCCTCCTGGTCGGTGTCGGTGCTCACGCTCACCACGTCGCGGGTCATCACGTCGCCGAGGCATTGCTCGGGCTCGGCCATCACCAGATCCCGCAGCGACAACATGCCGCTGAGATGGCGTGAGGCGTCGGCCACATACAAGCTGTAGATCGTCTCAGTGTCGCGGGCGCGGCGGCGCACGATCGCCAGCGCTTGCGCCGCCGTGTGGAACTCCTTGAGGTCGATGAACGCGGTGGTCATCAACCGGCCGGCGGTCTCGGGCGCGTAGCCGAGCATCTGGGCGGTGATCAAGCGCTCCGCCGGGCTGAGTTCGGCCAGCAGACCGCGCACGACCTTCGCCGGCAGCTCATCGAACAACCGCACCCGGTCGTCCGGCGACATCTGCTCCACCAGCTCCAGCACCTCCCCGGAGCGCAGGCGCTCCAACAGGCTTTGTTGCACCGCCGGCTCCAGGTACTCATACACCTCAATGGCCTCGTCCTTCGGCAGCAGGCGGAAGGCCAGGGCTTGCAGGGTGCGCGGCAGCGTGCCAATCGCCTCGGCCGCATCCACCGGTCGCACCGGCTGCAGCAGCAGCTTGGCGCCGTCGTAGTTGGAGGACTCCAGCAGCCCCTGCAGCTGCTGGCTGACCACCTCGGCAATGGCGGAACCCTTGCTCATGCTGTCCCGTCAGGCTTTGGGACTTTATGGGGCCTCGCGGCGCGGCGTTGTGTCATCTGCCGTCGTCCGGGCGCCGTGACCGTTGCCTAAGGTCTGAACGCCGTGTGATCAGGCTTGCGATGACCGTTCAGGTGAGTGATGTCGTGGTGCGCGACGCCGCTGGCGCGGAGCACCGATTGGGGGAGTGGGCTGGCAAGGTGCTGCTGATCGTGAATGTGGCCAGCCGTTGTGGCTTCACCCGCCAGTATGCCGGCCTGCAAAAGCTGCAGGAGCGCTACGCCGATCAGGGGTTTGCCGTGCTCGGTTTTCCCTGCAACGATTTCGGTGCTCAGGAGCCCGGCACGCTGGATGAGATCCGCAGCTTCTGTTCCTCCACCTATGGCGTCAGCTTTGATCTGTTCGACAAGGTGTCGATGGCCGAGGCGCCATTCACCACTCTCACGGAGACGGAACCGACTGGCCCAGTCGCCTGGAACTTCGAGAAATTCCTGGTGGGCCGCGACGGGTTGGTGCTCGGTCGCTTCAAGAGCGCCGTGGATCCGAGCGCGCCTGAGCTGACCGCCGCCATCGACGCAGCCCTGGCGGCCTGAGATCCGCAGCACCACAAGCGTGGGCGCATCTGCCTCAGCCAGGCAGCCAGCCGCGGGTTGCCTGACCTGCCACCCCCCCGGCACCCAGCTCCACGTGCAGCCAGGTGCGGCCTCCCGGGCTCAGCCAGCGCCGCACCACCCGCAGGGGTACCCCCTGACCCAAGGGTTGCAGCACTGGTGCTTGGGAGGCGGGCGAGACGCGCAGCGACTGGCCATCGCTCAGCCAGGGTTCGGCCTGGCTGATGCGGCGCCGCATCTGGGGGAGACGCGGATCGGCGCCACCGGCTGGCAGGCCGGCAGGGGCCATCAGGGCAAAGCTCAGCACAGCTGCCCATCGCCAAAGCGGCAGTGGCCTTGTTGGCGAGCTTGGGGATGGGGCTGGGACAACACCCACAGGGGTCAATGGCGGATTCAGATGTCGAGTTGGGTGAGATCCAGCTCGGCGCTGTGGGCTTCAATGAACTCACGGCGTGGCGCCACCTTATCGCCCATCAGGATCGTGAAAATCCGGTCCGCCTCAGCGGCATCTTCGATCTCCACACGCTTCATCGTGCGGGTGTCGGGATCCATCGTGGTTTCCCACAGCTGCTTGGGCATCATTTCGCCGAGCCCCTTGAAGCGCTGAATCGTGTAATTCGCCTTTTCGCCAAAGGTGTCAAGGGTTTTCTTGAGATCTCCTTCATTATAGCAATAGTTGTGATTCTTACCCCGCTCCACTTTGTAAAGAGGAGGGCATGCAATGTAAATGTATCCGCCTTCCACCAACGCCCGCTGATAGCGGTAAAAGAAGGTGAGCAGCAGGGTACGGATGTGAGCGCCATCAACGTCGGCGTCGGTCATGATCACGATGCGGTGATATCGCAGGCTTTTTTCCTCGAACTCCTCCCCCTTGATGCCCAAGCCAAGGGCAGTGATCAAGGCCTGAATCTCGGTATTTTTGTAGATCTTGGCATCGTCAGTTTTTTCGATATTGAGAATCTTTCCACGCAGCGGCAGGATGGCTTGGAAGCGCCGATCACGGCCCTGCTTGGCGGAGCCGCCGGCCGAATCGCCCTCCACGATGTAGATCTCGGATTCCGAGGGATCGCGGGAGCTGCAATCGGCCAATTTTCCAGGAAGAGTGGAACTTTCCAGCACCGATTTGCGGCGGACCAGATCGCGGGCGCGGCGAGCGGCTTCGGCAGCATTGAAGGCCTGAATCGCTTTCTCGAGGATCAGATCAATCACCGACGGATGGAATTCCAAATATTCGTTTAACGCCTCGCCCACAAGGCTATCGACAATTCCCCGCACCTCCGTGTTGCCGAGCTTGGTTTTGGTCTGGCCCTCGAATTCCGGATCGGGAACCTTGACCGACAGGACGGCCGTCAGGCCTTCGCGGATGTTTTCCCCCGCCAGGTTGGCATCCGAATCCTTGCGTTTGCCGCGCTTTTTGGCAAAGGCATTGAGGGTGCGCGTCAGCACTGTCTTGAGGCCCTCGATGTGGGTGCCGCCGTCGACGGTGCGGATGTTGTTCGCAAAACCCAGGATGCTGTCGGAGTAAGCATCCACACACCACTGCAAGGCGGCCTCAACCTGAACATTATCGCGCTCCGCGTTGACATATATAATATCGGGATGGAGGGCATCTTTTTCCGCATTCATATAGGTCACATATTCCTTGATGCCGCCCTCGTAGTGATAAATTTCTTCGTGAGGCTTGCCCGCGGCATCCAGGCTGGTCTCGCGCTCATCACGGAAGAGGATGCGCACACCGCCGTTGAGATAGGCCAGCTCGCGCAGCCGCGTGGACAGCGTGGCGTAATCGAACTCGATACCGCCGCTGAAAATCTGGATGTCCGGCTTGAAGCGCACTGCCGTGCCCGTGTAGTCGGGTTTGTCCGCCGGTTCCGCCCGCAGGCTGCCGATCGGGTTGCCCCGCTCGAAGCGCTGCTGGTGCTTGCTGCCCTGGCGGTGCACGGTGACCTCCACCCACTCGCTCAGGGCATTCACCACGGAGACGCCGACCCCGTGCAGGCCGCCGGACACCTTGTAGCCGCCGGAGCCGAATTTGCCTCCGGCATGCAGCACGGTCAGCACCGTCTCCAAGGCGCTCCTGCCGGTGCGGGGATGGATGTCCGTGGGGATGCCGCGGCCGTTGTCGGTCACGCTGGCGGAACCATCGGCATGCAGCACCACCAGGATCTCGTCGCAATGGCCCGCCAGGGCCTCATCCACCGAGTTATCCACCACCTCGTACACGAGGTGGTGCAAACCCCGGGGCCCGGTGGTGCCGATGTACATGCCCGGCCGTTTGCGCACCGGTTCCAGGCCTTCGAGCACCTGGATCTGGTCGGCTCCGTAGGCGGACTCGATTTTGTTGGCTTCGCTCATGCGGGAGGAGTGGGCCCGGTGGGTGGCCAAAGGGAATCTGCCGGGATACAGATCCAGCCGAATAAAAAGACATCCGGAAGCCCCTAGCCAGCTGGGCCGTGCAGCGGGGCAACCGGCGTGAAATGGCCCTGGGCGGACCGAAACGAGGGGCTTTGGCCTGAAGCGTCCCACCATCCTACCACCGCCGCCCTGAAGCTCCATCTGGCTGCCTCTCAGGACGTGCGCAGGGCAGGGGTGCACCCAGCCTGATGTCCCGCGGCCGGCGTGGGGTTGGTGATGGCGGATTTCAGCTCCGCCAACGCTCCACAGCGCGGTCTTCCCCCCGCCACACCCTCCCGCCACATCGGGGCCGCTGCTTGCTGTGGTGGGATTGGCTCCAGTGCTGCCCGAGCCCCCCAGTGTCCATCGGCTCCGCCTCGGAGGGCTCCAGCTCCGCGGCCGCGACGCCGCCCCTGGTGATCGCCCTGATGGGCCCCACCGCCAGCGGCAAGACCGCCCTGGCGCTTGAGCTGGCCGAGAGCCTCGATCTGGCGGTGCTTTCGATCGACTCCCGCCAGCTCTACCGAGGCATGGAGATCGGCACCGCCAAACCCACGCCGGCCCAGCGGGCTCGCGTGCGGCATGAGCTGCTCGATCTGCGCGATCCCGACCAGCCGATCACCCTGCGGGAATTCAGCGCCCTCGCCCGTGAGGCGATCGCAGCGGAACATCAACGTCGCGGCATCGCCCTGCTGGTGGGTGGCAGCGGCTTGTATCTGCAAGCGTTGCTCCAGGGGCTGGAACCGCCGGCGGTACCGCCCCAACCCCGCTTGCGCCAGCAGTTCGCCCAACTCGGCCAGCCCGCCTGCCATGCCCTGCTGCGGCAGGCCGATCCGGCGGCGGCGGGCCGCATCGCCGCCGCGGATGCGGTGCGCACCCAGCGGGCCCTGGAGGTGCTGTATGCCACCGGCCTGCCGTTGGCGGGGCAGAGGCAGCGACGCCCGCCGGCCTGGACGGTGCTGGAGCTGGGCCTCGACCCGCCGGATCTGAACGACCGCATCCAGCGGCGCACCGCCGAGCTCTACGACCTCGGCTTGGTGGACGAGACGGCGGCCCTGCGAGCCCGTTACGGCAGCGATTGCCCGCTGCTGCGAACCATCGGCTACGGCGAAGCCAGTCTGCTGCTGGAAGGGGAGCTGAACCCGGCGGAGGCCCTGGCGCTCAGCGAACGCCGCACGCGCCAATACGCCAAACGGCAGCGCACCTGGTTCCGGCGTCAGCACCAACCCCAGTGGTTGGCGACCAGCGCTGACCGATCCGGTCAGCCGCCGCTGGCTTCCGCCATGCAGGCGGTCAGGGGCGTTCTAGGGTAGGAGCCAAGCAGCAATCCTGAATGCCTCCCCGTCCCCGTTTCGACCGTCGTGCTCCCGTCAGGGAGTTGCCCAACATCAACGACCGCATCAGCTATCCCAATCTCAGGGTGGTTGATGCCGACGGGAGCCAGTTAGGTGTGATCAGTCGAGAGAGGGCCTTGGAAGTGGCCCTGGATCGCGAGCTTGATCTGGTGCTGGTGAGCGAGAAGGCCGACCCGCCGGTCTGCCGGATCATGGATTACGGCAAGTACAAGTTCGAGCAGGAGAAGAAAGCCAAGGAAGCCAAAAAGAAGTCGCACCAGACCGAAGTCAAGGAGGTCAAGATGCGCTACAAGATCGATTCCCACGATTACCAGGTCCGCATCGGCCAGGCGGTTCGCTTCCTGAGATCGGGCGACAAGGTGAAGTGCACAGTGATCTTCCGCGGCCGCGAGATCCAGCACACGGCCCTGGCCGAGCAATTATTGATGCGGATGGCCAAGGACCTCGAGGACAGTTGCGAAATCCAGCAGCCCCCCAAGCGGGAGGGCCGCAACATGATCATGTTCCTGTCACCCCGCAAGCAGTCCGCCGGCGCCAAGAGCCCCGCGCCCGCCTCGCGCTCCACCGCTGGCCCCTCGGTGGCAACGGCTGCTGTTGGCACTGCTGCGCCGAAAGTGCAGCGCCCACCCGCGCCAGCCCCGGTGGCTGTTGAACCCGAGGACGACAGCACCGCCGCTGGCGACCACGACCAAATCTGAGTCCGCAGGAGGGCCTGACGGGCGGCAGAGCTCTCCACAGGGCATCCACGTCTGACAAGCCAGGACTCCCCCGTCAGGTGTCCTGAAGCCCCGCCGCCCCGAATGCTCGCCCAGCACCCCGGCGCCAGCCCAGGCTTGACGTCAACCCAGGCTCGATGTCAGCCCAGGGTCTCAGCGAACAAGTTCAACAGCTGTTGCCAGCCCGTGGCGGCGGCGGCGGGCCGGTAATCGGCCCGCTGGTCGCAGAAGAAGCCATGGCCGGCATCGAGCACCAGCAAGCGATGGGGTGGGCTGTGGTGGGCGGCGACCTCCGGCGCGGGAATCAGCGGGTCCTCGCGACCGCAGAGGCAGAGCAACCGTCCCTCTATCGCCGCCACGAGATCCAGGCTGGGCGGCCCGCCACCGGGGCGGCCCGTGGCCACGCCGGCGCCGTAGCAATCCCCCGTGGCGGCGATCGCCGGCTGCAGGGCGGAGATCAGCGCCGCATGGCCGCCAAAGCAGAAGCCCACGCAGCCGAGCCCACCGCGGCGGGCCAGCCGGTCTTCCAGCCAGGCGCAAGCGCTGGCGCCATCCAGCAGGATCCCGGCGGCAGTGGTGCGGTCCTTATGGCGACGCCCCTCCAGCGTGTCCTCCGCCGTGTAGCCGAGTTCGAGCTCGGGGGCCGTGCGGGCGAACAGGGGCATGGCCAAGGCGGCATAACCAGCCTCCGCCAGCCGCTGGCTGAACGACCGGATCCAGGGATTGATCCCGAAGATCTCCGGCAGCACCAGCACGCCTGCGCGCGGTGCGACGTTTCGGGGTGCCGCGAACCAGCAGCGCAGAGGCAGCGTTGGCGGCAGCGGCTGGGGCGGCCGCAATCGCTCCGCCACGATGGCCGCGGCAGTGGCTGCGGCGGTGGCCCGAGGCTCCACGCGCACCCAACCGGCCTCCACGTCAGCGTCCCCAGCTGGAGATGTGCCAGTTGCAGTGCCAGTTGGGCAGGGGTCCGCGGCGTTGTGCGCCGCAGCTGGCCCCTCGGGGCTTGGAGCAGTCAAGGGATGCGATGCAGGGACAACAGGCAGGCCGCGGCGGTGGTCAGCGCCCCCGGCCGGCAACCGTCACAGCTCCGGCACATCCTGCTATGCCAACGCCGCAATTGTCACCGGACCCAAAGGCCCGTAAGGTGGCCGGCAGCTCATCTGGCCACTCCCGCGTGCGCTTCCACATTCAGCAGGAGAGCGACATCCCGGCGTCGACCCAGCTGTACAACCAAATCTGCTTTGCGATCGCCGCCCGCCACTACCCGCCGGGCCATCGCCTGCCGAGCACGCGCCAACTGGCGATGCAGACCGGCCTGCACCGCAACACGATCAGCAAGGTCTACCGGCAGCTGGAGAGCGACGGGGTCGTGGAGGCCATGGCCGGCTCCGGGATCTACGTGCGCGACCAGCAGAAGCCGCGCGAGATCAAGGTGCCGCCCGGGCTGCGCAACAAGGCCATCCCGGACATCGACCGGGAGGTGCGCCAGAGCATCGATGGCCTGCTCAACGCCGGCTGCACCCTGCAGCAGGCCCGCGAGCTGTTCACCCGGGAGATCGACTGGCGGCTGCGCTGCGGCGCCCGGGTGCTGGTGAGCACCCCCCGGGAAGACATCGGCGCCTCGATGCTGATCGCCGAGGAACTGAGCCCCACCCTGGAGGTGCCGGTGGAGGTGGTGCCCATGGAAGAGCTGGAAGCCGTGCTTGAAAGCTCCAGCAAGGGCACCGTGGTGACCAGCCGCTATTTCCTGCAACCTGTGGAGGAAATAGCCC
>JBKDOR010000166.1:0-3657 GCA_046342775.1 Synechococcaceae cyanobacterium | reverse complement strand
CTCTTCCCCCGATTCCCCCGATTCCCCCAGCTCACCCACCGCACCAACCCTTTGGGTTCACCACCGGGGCAGCGCCCGCCAGTCGCCGCTGAGCTGGAACGCGCCCCACACCCGGATGTCGTTGTAGGTGGAGTTTTTGTGATTGCGGAACTCGCTTTGGGTGTGGCGCAGGGCCTCGGCGCGGCCTTCGCCCGCCTTGAGGCGGTTGTAATAGCTCTGCATGAAAGTCACCGTCAAAGCGTCATCCACCTTCCAGAGGCTGAGCAGGGTGGAGCGGGCCCCGGCCACCGCCAGGGAGCGCTGCAGCCCATACACCCCCTCGCCGCTTTGCACCCCGCCGAGGCCGGTCTCGCAAGCCGACAAGGTCACCAGTTCGGTGCCCTCCAGCTCCATGGCGGTGGCTTCTGCGGCGGTGAGGTAGCCGTCGTCGTTGGGATCGGCATCGGGGCGGTTGGCACCGGCAAACACCAGGCCGCTGCGTTGCAGCGGGTCTTCTCGGCTGGCGGAGGCGGGGGTGGAGTCCTCGGCGGCTGCGCCACTGGTCGCAGCAGCCCCGCGGGATGCCCTGGCGCTCGCCGAGGCCTGATCCGCCAAAAAGAAGCCGTGGGTGGCGATGTGGAGAATTCGTGGCGCTCGCTGGGCCAGCACCACCGCGGCGGTGGCGGCCGGACCGCGGATCACCGCGCTGACTCCCAGCAGGGGCGCCCGCTGGCGGGCCTCCTGCTCGGTGCCCGCCCGGGGCTGCCAGGGGGTGAGGCCCCGCACGCCGGGGGAGCGCTGCTGGCTGCCAGGGAGCGGGGTTGCCCCGTGCGAGCTGTCAGCAGGGCTGGAGGCGCCCACGGCTGAGGCCCTCTCGGTGCCAGCAGCTGAGGCGCTCGCGGCGCCCCTGGCCGAGGCGGATGCGCCCCTGGCAGAGGGGGCTGCAGCCGAGGTGTTGGAGGGCTGGGCGGGACGACGCACAGCGGCGCTTCCGGTGCCGCTATGGCTCCGGGATGAGGCGATGTGGGCTAAGGCGTTGCGGGATGGGGCGTTGCGGGATGGGGCATTGAAGTCCGGGTTGGCGATCAGCACCGCCGGCCCGCCCGCCTTGGCCGGTTGTTGCAGCCGCAGCAGCTCCCGGCCGGTGGTCAGCAGCCGCAACGCCACCACCTCCCCCAAGGTGGGGCCATCGGCCGTGATCGTTCCCTCGGCACTTGTCGCTCTGGGGGCTTCCGGGCGCCTTCCTTCGCTGGGCTGTGCCTTGGGCGCGTGAGCAGCTGCCGCCGCCAGCGGCAGCGCCGCGAATGGCAGGCGGTTGAGTTCCCCATCGGGCGAGACGAACAGCTCCCTCACCCCCACCAGCTCCTGTTGCAGCGGCGCCAGCACCAGCCGGCTCACGACCGCCAACCGCTCGGGGGCTTCCACCTGGCGCTTGGGGTCGGCGCTGGCGGCCACCGCGACCGCCACCGCCGCATCGATCGGCGCCGCCTCCCCCAGCTGGACGACGCGAATCGTGCCATCAGGCCGCAGCAGCAGGGCCAGATAGCGAGGGGGCGCGCTAGCGCTATAGCGGTAACGCTGGAATTCGAGCAGCCTGCCGGCCTTCGGCAGCACTGCCGCGATCTGGCCGGGCTCCACCAGCCGCGGTTTGATTTGGGGCAGCTGGCGATAGAGCTCCTGCTCCAACTGCTCTTTGCGCTCCAGTAGGGACGCCTGCTGCTGCGGCGTGAGGGTGGTGCTGGCCAGCTGGGCCGTCACGGCCGTCAGCTGCTCGAACAACGGCCGCTGCGGGCCATTGCGGGCCAGCAACGCCTGGCTGCGTTGGATGTCTTGCAGCAGACCCTGGCGATTCAGCCGCGTGAATAGTGCCAGCTCGGCCCCGGCCTGACTCAGCTGCGCCATGTAGAAGGGAATTTGCCAGCGTTCGCCGTAGACAGCCAGCAGCGCCAGCCGGCGGCCCTCGGGCAACAGCGGCAGCTGGCTCTGCAGATCGGTGACCTCACTGCTCAGCCGCTCCCGCAACAGCGGCAGGGCCGCCATCGGGTTGTTCAACCGAAGGTGGGTTTCCGCCAGATTGGTGGCGGTGCGGGCGAACTCTTCGAGGAAGGCTGGGTTGTCACGGGCCAGCTCGCGAACCACAGCCAGGGCTTCCTGGCGAGTCGCCAGGGCCTGCCGATGGCGCCCCAGGGCCGAGTAATCCGCCCCCAGATTGTTGAGATCCCTGGCCAAGCCTCCCCGGGCCTGGGGGTTGACTCGGGCCCGCTCGCGACTGATTCGAACCGCCTCCTGGCTCAGCCCAAGAGCCTCTTGCCGACGACCCACCTCGGAGAACAGTGACCCCAGGTTGCTCAGGGACGCGGCCAGATCACCCTGAAACGCGGGGTTGTCTTGGGCGAGCCGGCGATACAGCTGCACCGCCTCCTGGGAGGCCAGCAGGGCGTCCTGGCGATGGCCGAGGGTGTTGAGCAGCATGGCGAGATTGTTGTTCGCATGTGCCAAATCCACGGATACGCCAGGCTGAACAGAGGCGAGACGCCTGAGAATCCTTACTGCTTCCAGCGCCGGCGGCAAGGCTTCTTGATGGCGGCCAAGCACACTCAGCTGGGTGCCAAGGTTGATCAGGCTGCGAGACAAATCTCGTTGAACAGTCGGGAGTTCTTGGTTCAGTTTCCGTTGCGTACGCACGGCGTCTTGCGTGGAGGCCAGCGCCTCTTGGCGGCGACCCAGTTCGCGATAGCGCACCGCCAGGTTGGCCTGGGCGACCCCCAGCTCCCGCAGATAGCGGGGGTTGCTGGCAGCCAGCTTTCCGTAGAGTTGCACCGCTGCCGCCGAAGGGCCTAAGGCCTTCTCCGGCCGACCGAGTTCGCTGTAACGCACCCCCAAGTTTGTTAAGGCTGCCGCCAGCTCGGAACGATCAGGTTGTTCAACAGCGCTGATCTGGCTGTAGAGGCTGACCGCCTGCTCGCTGACCCGGAGCGCCTCCTCGCGCCGGTCGACTGCGGCTAACGCCTTGCCCAGGTTGAGCAGAGAGCGAGCGAAATCGGCCTTTCTGCTGGGATCCGCCTGGGCCAGCGACTGGCGGATGCCCATGGATTCCTCGGCGACCAACACCGCATCGGCGCGGCGCTCCAGCTCGCCATAGACGAGCCCAAGGCTGTTCAACGTTGCCGCCAAATTTGGACGCTGGGTTGGATCGGCCGCGGCGAGAAGACGGCGCAGCTGCAACGCCTCCAGGAGCGGCGGCAGGGCTTCAGCGGCTCGGCCCGTTTCGAGTGAGCGCAGGCCCACCGCCTGGAGCGCGGATGCCAGCTCGCTGCGAGAACCCCCATGGGCCTTGACGAGCTGTCGACGCAGCTGCAACGCCTCCACCGCTGACAGCAGGGCCGCATCCTCACGACCGAGGTCGCGCAGCAACTGGCTCTGGTTGGTCAGCGCCAGGGCCAGATCATCCTGGAGCTCCGGATGGCTGCGGACCAGTTGACGCTGGATGCTCACCGCTTCCTGGGTGGACTGCAACGCCTCTCGGTGGCGGCCCAGCTGGCGCTGAAGGAGGCCGAGATTCGTGAGCGCAGCGGCCAGATCACCGCGATAGGCCGGGTTGGCCTGGGCCAGCTGGCGCCAGATCCCGAGGCCTTCCTGCATCGCGCCGAGCCCCTCCTGAGGGCGCCCGAGCTCGCT
>JBKDOR010000165.1:0-10093 GCA_046342775.1 Synechococcaceae cyanobacterium | reverse complement strand
GATTTGCACCGTGATGCCTCCGGCAGCTGGTGGCGCCCGGGCAAGACACCAGGCGGCCGTCCCATCCCCCTGGATCTGACCTTGAATCTGGCTGTTCCCGCCAGACTGCGCTTGCGGGACAACCGGCCCGGCCTCCCGATTCAGAACCTGGGGCTCTCCGGCTCGCTCCGGCTGCGCCCCGACCGCCAGCGGCTGGCCTTACAGCTGCGTGTGGGCCGCGATGACGGCCCCGGCCAGGCCATCGTGCGCGTCGGTGGCCGCTGGGCGCCCGCGCGGGGTTGGGCCGAGCTGCGGGTGGCCCAGTGGCCCCTCGCCTCCCTGGTGCCCCTGGTGGCTGGTGTGCCGCTGCGGCCATCGCTGCCGGCCGCCGCCAGCCCTACCCAGCGGCGTGCCGCTGTCGATCTGCAAGGGCAGCTCAACGCCCGCCTCGATTTGCAGCTGCGCGATGGTCAGCCGAGCTGCCAAGGGGAGGCCAGGCTGCGGGGGCTGCGATGGCAGCCGGGCCCGGGCAGCGATCCCCTGATCGCCGAGCAGTTGCCGCTGCGTTGCCGTGGCCGCCAGCTGGAGCTGGCCAGCGCCCCCTGGCGTTTTGGGGATTGGCGCGGTCAGCTGCGCGGTCAGCTCGGCGCCGACCGACGCTTCAACCTGGAGGTTCAAACCGCCGCCCCCGCCAAGCTGTCGCGGTTGGGTCCGTTGCAGGCGCGTCTCAGCGGCCGCCTGCTGGCCGATGGGCTCGGCGATGGTCGCCTGACCCTGCGCGGTCCGCACACCTCGTTGCGGCTTGAGGGGCAGGTGGGTCGCACCCTGCGGCTGGCCGGCCCCTGGAGCCTTGATGCCAGGGCGCTGGCTGGCGCCGCCTGGCCCAGCTGGCTCACCAACCCCAGTCTCAGCGGCACCTTGGCCCTGGCCGGCAGCCCGGCGAAACCGCAATTACGCCTGCGCACCGGTCAAGCCCAGCAGCCTGTGGTGGGACCCTGGCAGGCGGAGCTGCGCTGGCAGGCCGGTCGTCTCGATCTGGAGAGCTTCCGCAGCGGCGATCTATCGGCCCGCGCCAGCCTGCCGCTGGCATTCCCGGCCTCTGGTCCGGTCCTCGGCCCCTTGCGGGCGCGCCTGCGCCTCGACAACCTGCCGCTGTCCCGGCTCAGTCCCCTGGTGGGGACCACGTTGCTGGGGCAGCTCAGCGTCGACGGCGATTTGGGTGGGCCCCTCAACAACCTGCGACCCGATCTCGCCCTGCGCGTCCAGGCCCCCGGCGCCGGTCCGCTGCGGTTTCAGGAAACCTGGCAGGGCCGCCTGCGCAACCGCGAGGCGAGCCTGCGGCCGGAGGCGCCGGGGATCGATGGCGCGCTGCAAATACGGCTGAACCCCCGCTGGCTGCCCGAGCTGGTGGATCTCCGGCGCGGCGCGGGGGGGATGCGGCTGGCGGGCAGCCCCAGGCGCTTCCGCTGGCAAGCCCAGGATCTAACCCTGGAGGGCCTCAGTGTGGCTCTCGGCCCCCGCGCCATGCCGCGACCGCTGTCCGGGTCGTTGGGGGGCTCCGGCACCCTGGATCTGCAGCCCCTCAGCTTTATGGGCAAGCTGCGCCTGGATCGACCGGCTCTCCTTGGTGTTGGCGCCGCCGGGCTGACGGCCGATGTGCTGTACGACGATCGCGATTACCGCGTGCGGAGCACGCTGCAGCCGTTCGGCGGTGGCCAGGTCAGCCTGCGCCTGCTGGGCCACTGGCGTGGTCCCCTCCAGGCCGACATCGAGGCCCGCGGGCTGTCGGCGTTGCCATTCCGCCAGTTGCAAACCGGCTGGAAGCTGTGGCGCGGTCAGCCGGCGTTGCCGCGGGGCCGCGCCGCAGACCTCGGCAGCCTGGCGATCGACACGATCAGCGACAGCCTGCAAGATCAGATCAGGGCCCTCGAGGAAGCCCGCCAGAAGGTGGCGGCTCGGGACAACACTGCCCAGCGGCGTGCCCGGGAAGACCTGGCGCGTCACCTGCAGCTCCTGCTCGATGCCGATCTGCGCCTGAAGGGTCCGAGCCTGGACCACTTGCGGGCGGATCTGACCGCCCGGGCGCACGTTTGGCTCACCCGCGGGGATCGCGATCTGGCCCTGGCCCAGGCCCCCCTCGAGCTGCGCCTGGAGGGTCCACTGCGGAACGGCGGCGGCAGCTTCGGGCTGACGGGGCTGACCTTCGCGCTGATCAACCTGTTCACCCCCGTGCCCGAGCCGCTGCGCGGCACCCTCGCCACCACCGGGCGCTACCGGCTCGGCGGCAAACGGCCTGAGCTGGAGGTGGATCTGGATCTCAGCGATGGCCGGTTGGGCGAGCAGAAACTGGCCTTGGAAAAGGGGCAGGTGTCGTTGCAGGGTGATGCCTTGAAGGTCGACATGGCGCTGCGGGCGGCGGGTGCGGCCAACAGCGTGTTGCTGGCCGGCCAGATTCCCCTCGACCCCCAGCAGGACGGCCTGCTGCTGCGGATGTCGAGCCGCGGCGACGGGCTCTGGTTCCTGGTCAACAGCAGGCCCGAGGCTTTCCAGTGGACCTCCGGCAGCACCGATCTGCAACTGCTGGTGCGAGGCAGCCTCAGCGAACCGCTGGCCAACGGGTTCCTGCGCTTGCGCGACGGAAACTGCAAGCTGTTGAACCAGCCCCTGCGCGGCGTGGACGGCACCTTGCTGTTCGATTTCGAGCAGTTGCTGGTGCAAGATCTGCGCGCCAATGTGGGCGCTCGCGGGCGGCTGCGAGGCGAGGGGCGCATCGGTCTGGTGCGCCCCCTGGGGGAAGCGCCGAACCTCAAGCTGCGGCTGGAGGACGTGCCGTTGGACGTGGGCAGGCTGAAGGCGATCGGTGCCGGACAGGTGAGCTTCGGCGGCAGCCTCACCGCGCCGGAACTGGGGGGCCAACTCAGCATCGCCAATGGCTCGATCGACGCCAGCCCGGCCCAGATTCAGCCCTTGGCCACCATCCGAGGCAAGGGCCAGGAGAAGGGGGACAGCAATGGCAAGGGTAAGGCCGCCGCTGCTGTCAAGCCGGCGACACCCACCAACCTGAACAGCCTGCTGGAAGCGAAGTGGGACTTCAAGGAGCCCCTCGTCCTGCTGGGGCCCACGGTGCAGTCCAGCCTCTCCGAGTCGTTGTCTGAAGCGGTGCCTCAGGCGCCGTGGATCAGCTTCGATCGGTTGCGCTTGCGTTTCGGGCCGAATCTGCGGGTGGTGATGGGCCGTATCGCCAACTTCAGCACGGCTGGTCTGATCACCGTGAACGGCCCTCTGGACCCCTCCCTGAGGCTTTCAGGCGTGATGCGCCTGTTGGGGGGGCGGTTGAACCTGTTCACCACCAGCTTCAGCCTCGATCCCGACACCCCCAACGTGGCGGTGTTCACACCGTCCCTGGGGCTGGTGCCCTACCTGGATATCGCCTTGCGCACCCGGGTGGCGGACAGCCTTGATCTGTTGCTGCCCACCAGCTCCACCCTGGGCCAGGCCTCCATCACCGGCATTGACCCCAACGCTGGCTTCTCCTCGTTCAGCCAGATGAAGCTGGTGCAGGTGACCGTGAGCCTCAGCGGCCCCGCCGATCAGATTGCCCAGAACCTGAAGTTGCGCAGCAGCCCCCCGCTACCCCAGGAGCGGCTGGTGGCCCTGATCGGAGGCAACTCCCTGGCTGGGCTCACCGGCGGCGCCGCTGGCGCGGCCCTGGCCACCGCCGTGGGTCAGACCCTGCTCTCCCCCCTGCTGAGCTCCTTCGGCGATGTGTTCGGCCAGCGGGTGAGCCTGGCGATCTACCCGAGCTACGTGAACCAGGCCGTGAGCAGCCAGCCCGCGGTTGTTCAGCCCCAGGTCACCCCAACCGCCTTCACCCCCCCCAGCGGATCCAGCCTCAGCGCACTCCGCCCCAGCTGGTGCTGGCCACCGAAGTGGGCTTCGACGTGACCAATCGCATCAAGGCCTCCGTGCTGGCGGCGCCCAACCGCTCCGACATCCCCTCGCAGCTGACGTTGAACTACAAAGCCTCGGAAACGTTCAGCTTTGAGACCTCGGTGGACACCCAGGGAGCCTGGGGGGGGCAACTGCAGGTGTTCTTCCGCTTCTGAGCCGCCGCCATGACCGCTGTTGAACCATCGGCCGCCGGCCAGGATTGCCACACTGCCCCGCCGGCTCCCTCAGCCACGGGGGCGACCGCCGAAGCCCCAGAGAGGCCGAACCAGCTGATCGGTGTGGATCTCGGTGGCACCGCCATCAAGCTGGTGCGCTGCGACTCCGATGGCGCCATCCATGCCGAGCAACGGCTCGACACCCCTTCACCGGCCCTGCCGCACAGGGTGAGCGCGGCCCTGGTGGCGGCGATTCAGCGACTGGATCCCGATCGCCTCGCCGACCGGGTGGGCATCGGCTTGCCGGGGCCAAGCGATCGTCAGGGCCGGGTGGCGAGGCTGGCGATCAACCTGCCGGACTGGCGGGAGGTGCCACTGGCGGACTGGTTGGAGCCGGAGCTGGGGCGACGGGTGGTGCTCGCCAATGACGCCGATTGCGCTCTGCTTGGGGAGGCCTGGCGGGGGGCGGCCCGCGGTTTCGACGATGTGTTGCTGCTCACCCTCGGCACCGGCGTGGGTGGCGCGGTATTGATCGGGGGCAGGCTCTATCGGGGGCATGCCGGTGCCGCCGCTGAACCGGGTCTGATCTGTGTCAACCCCGACGGGCCGCCCTGCCACAGCGGCAACCGCGGCTCCCTGGAGCAGTACTGCAGCCTGCGGGGCCTGGCCCGGCTCAGTCCCCTGGCGCCTGAGGAGCTCAGCCGCCGGGCCGCCGCCGGCGATGGCGCAGCCCAGGCGGTGTGGGATCGCTATGGCCAGTGGCTCGGCATCGGGCTGAGCTCGCTGATCTACGTGCTGACCCCCCAGCGGGTGCTGATCGGCGGCGGGTTGAGCGAAGCCTGGGAGCACTTCGAGCCAGCCCTGCGGCGCGAGGTGGAGCAGCGGGTGCTGGCGGTCAGCCGGGAGGGTGTGGAGATCCGCCGCTGCGCCCTGGGCAATGCCGCCGGCCGTCTCGGGGCGGTACGGCTGGCGTTGGAGCGGCTGAGCGGGTTGGGATGATGGGCCAATGACTCAGCCTGCCGATCAGTACCGCAAAGTCCCCCCGGCGCCGCATTCCGGCGTTACGGCGGGGCAGAGCGCCCCTGGGCCCAGCGCCACGGGCGAGGCTGGCCTGACAGCCTCGGCTGCCGGGGTTGAGGGCCAGCTGGAGGCCATGCCAGCCGCCGTTCAGCAGCCCCCTGCCGCCGCAGCGGGGGCGGTACCCGAGCCCACGCCGGAGCTGTGGGGCCGGGCGGCGGCGGTGCGTCGGGCCGCCATGGCCCTGGGGCAGCTGGCCGATGGCGAGCGCCGCGCCGCCCTGCGCGCGATGGCGTCGGCACTGCGGCAGGAGGAGCAGACGATCCTGGCCGCCAACCGGGCTGATCTCGAGGCGGCGGCGGCGGCCGAGTTGGCTCCGGCGCTGGTGGCGCGGCTGAAGCTGGATGCCGCCAAGCTCGCCACCGCGATCGAGGGTGTGAGCCAGGTGGCCGAGCTGGAGGATCCGGTCGGCCGTCGCCAGCTGCACACCCAGCTCGATGACGGCCTGGTTCTGGAGCGGCGCACGGTGCCGTTGGGGGTGCTGGGGGTGATCTTTGAGGCGCGGCCCGACGCCGTGATGCAGATCGCCTCCCTGGCGATCCGCTCCGGCAATGGGGCGCTGTTGAAAGGCGGGAGTGAGGCGCAGCGCAGCTGCGCCGCCATTCATGGGGCACTGCGGCGGGGGCTCGCTGCCAGCGCCGTGGATCCCTCGGTGCTCGAGCTGCTTACCAGCCGCCAGGAAAGCCTGGGCCTGTTGCGGCTGGATGGCCTGGTGGACCTGATCATCCCGCGCGGCTCCAATGCCTTCGTGCGCTTCATCCAGGACCACACACGCATCCCGGTGCTGGGCCACGCCGATGGCATCTGCCATCTGTATGTGGATCGCAGCGTGGATGAGGACCAGGCCCTGCGGCTGGCGCTCGACAGCAAGACCCACTACCCGGCCGCCTGCAATGCCATCGAGACCCTGCTTGTGCATCGGGATCGGGCCGCCACATTCCTGCCGCGGTTGGTGGTGGCGATGCGCGAGGCCGGCGTGGAGCTGCGGGGCGACGCGGCAGCCCAGGCCTTTGGGGTCCCCCATGCCGCTCGGGAGGACGACTGGAGCACGGAGTATTCGGATCTGATCCTGAGCGTGCGGGTGGTGCCGGATCTGGAAGCGGCATTGGCGCACATCGCCCGCTTCGGCTCTCGCCACACCGACGCAATCTGCAGCAGAGACCCTGAAGCGGCCGAGCGTTTCCTGGCGGCGGTGGATAGCGCCGGGGTTTATCACAACTGCAGCACCCGCTTCGCCGACGGGTTCCGCTACGGCTTCGGGGCGGAGGTGGGCATCAGCACCCAGACCCTGCCGCCTCGAGGGCCGGTGGGCCTTGAGGGGTTGGTCACCTACCGCTACCGTCTTCGTGGCGAGGGGCACATTGCGGCGGATTATTCCAGCGGGGTGCGGCGATTTCAGCACAAATCCCTGCCTCTCTGAGCTCCGCTGGCGCCGGGCCACGTCTGATCGGCTGCCCTACGGCATCGGGACACCACCCGGGTCTGAGACAAGCCCATAACGCTTCTGGGCGATCGCTGGCAACCCCTGGGGGCTGCGCTCGACCCATCGGCCCATGGCGAGAGTCGATGTAGATCCCTGAGAGCTCGGCCGCCAGCCGACTGGCTTGATCTTGGGCGTGGTTCGTTCGCACAAACGCCACCGCAGATTCTGGTGTTTTTGCAAGAGTTTGGAGTCGATTGGTAGTCGACTTGAAAAATTTTGACGCCTCTGCAGCCCATCCCTTGGCTGTTAGTCTGATATTACACCGATCCCGATCAGGATCTTGTCGAAGGCTAGCTTCAAGTCGCCTGCTGCTCCAAGGCTTCTGCTGGCGTTGAATCGTTTACCCCGTCAACGCTCCCTCGGAATCGGCCTGGCCCTGATCGCCACCATTGCTGGTACCCTCAGCCTCTCGCAATACCTCCAGGATCAGATGGCCCGACATCTGATCGATAAGGTTCTCGCCAGTCAGAAGCTGCGCATCCAGGAGAAGGTTGATCGCTTCGATGCCACCCTGCGCGATGCCGAAACCAGCGTGCGGCGCTTTGCCTCCCTGCTTTCAGACCCGCAGACCTCCCTCAGCCCTGACGCCGCCAGCTTTGAGGCCACCTTCCAAAAGCATCCGGATGGCTCCTGGCGCGTGCCGCGGCAACGCTTTCGCCCCCAGCAGGACGCCAATGGCTGGATCCCTCCCGATGTGCCGCTGACGGCGGAAAACAAGCGTTTTTTCCTGCGGGCCCTCCAGGTAACCCGCCAATTCGGCACCGGCGCCCTGCGGGATCCGCTGGTGAACTCCTGGGCCCTGCCGTTGATCAATGGCATGACCGCCTACTGGCCCACCAAACCCGACTACCTGTACAACGCTGACGCCAAGCTCGATTACCGCCGCACCCCCTGGGTGACCCTGACCGATCCACGGGTCAACCCCAGCCATGCCCCGCGCTGGGTCGGACCGGAATATGACCCCGCCGCCCGCGATTGGTCCCTGTCCGTGGTGGCCCCCTTCTTTCGCAACGGCCAATGGGCCGGTTCCCTCGGCCACGACATGGTGGTGTCGAAGCTGCTGGCCAACCTGTTCGATCGGGGCGATCTCGACGCCACCAGCTTCACCAGCCCGATGTTTGTGGCGACCCGTGATGGCCACCTGCTCGCCAAGCCCGATGGCGTGCCTCGCCAAAACGAAAAGGCACCACCTGCCTACGCGGCAATGCTGCGCCGCCCTGAACGGGGCCGGCAGCTGGCCGTGATCCCCGAGGGCAACGATTATCTGGTGGTGGCCTCGATTTCTACCCTCAAGGCCAAGGTGCTCTATCGGGTGGATGGCGGTTGGCTGCGCCGCAATGTTGGCAAGGAGCTGGCGGGGCTGCAGGTGGGACAGAGCTTGTTCGTGTTGCTGGTGGTGGGCTCGGTGATCGGCCTGGGGCTCAAAGACACCCAGGCGCGTCAACAGGAGCAACGGCTGTTGCGAGAGCGCAACCGTGATCTCAGCGCCCTGGCCCGCCAGGATCAGCTCACCAGCCTGCCCAACCGGCTGGGACTGCTGGAGCAGGCGCAGGATTCCCTGGAGAGGGCACGACGCGACCAACGCGAGCTGCTCGTGGTGTTTGTGGATCTCGATCATTTCAAGCTGGTGAACGATTCCCTTGGCCACAACAGCGGCGATGCCCTGTTGAAGGCCGTGGCCCAGCGCCTGCGTCAGGGTGTTCGGCGTTGCGACACAGTGGCGCGCCTTGGGGGCGATGAATTCGTGCTCCTGATCGAGAACCAGGCTGACCCGATTGATGCCGACCGCTTGGTGGCCCAGCTGCATCAAACCTTTGAGACTCCGGTGCTGGTGGAGGACGCACCGCTGCTCGTCACCCCCTCGATTGGCGTCAGCGTATTCCCGCGAGATGGTGATGACATTGAAACCCTGATGCGCCAGGCTGATCTGGCGATGTATGAGGTGAAGTCCCACGGCCGCAATGGCTGGTTGTTCTTCACGGAGGAGATGAACCGCAGCATCCAAGATCGGCTTCGCTTGGAGCGGGATCTGCGCCGGGCAATGGAGACCGATGAATTTCAACTCGTCTACCAACCGCAGTGGGAGCTGGAGGGCAACCGCCTGATCGGTTGGGAGGCGCTGCTGCGTTGGCAGCACCACGAACGCGGCCCCGTGGCGCCGGATGTGTTTATCCCGATCGCTGAGGACACTGGATTGATCAATCAACTCGGTCAGATGGTGTTGCGCAGTGCTTGTCACGAAGCCGCCTCTTGGCAGAAGCGCGGCTTCGGTCAGTTCGGCATCTCCGTGAATCTTTCCGCGCGGCAGTTTGCCGTAGCGGATCTGGAGGATCAAGTGGATCGAGCCCTGCGCGATTCCGGCCTTGGTGCGGAGTTCCTGGAGCTGGAGATCACAGAATCGGTGCTGATGGATAATCCACGTCGCACTAATGAACTGCTGCGCCATCTCAAGGGCCGGGGCGTTCATGTCGCCATCGATGACTTTGGCACCGGATATTCCTCGCTCAGCTATCTCAGCAGTTTCCCGATCGATCGACTCAAGATTGATCGCTCCTTCGTGGCCTCCAGCCTCAGCGACCGCAGCGGGGCCTTGATCGTGGAGGCCATCATCTCTCTGGCGCGCTCTCTCGGCATGGCCGCGATCGCCGAAGGCGTGGAAACCCAGGACCAGCTGGAGTTTCTGCGACGTCATGGCTGTCACCAGATCCAGGGTTACCTGCTGGGCCGGCCGATGCCGGCCAGCGAGATTGAGGGCTTCTTGCGCAACAGAGCTTGCTGAGATCCTGAGGGCGCCCGCCCCGCTTAGCCCGCCACCACCAACCCCGAGTGGCGAATCAAGGCCTCGCTGCTGGGCTGCCGGCCTCGAAACGCCGCGAACAGCTCCGAGGGGTGCTGGCTGCCACCACGGGCCAACACCGTCTCGCGGAAGCGCCGACCCGTGGCCTGGATGGCTGCCTCATTTTCCAGCCCCACCTCTTCGAAGGCGCTGAACGCGTCGGCACTGAGCACCTCGGCCCATTTGTAGGCGTAATAGCCAGCTGAATAGCCGCCGGCGAAGATGTGGCCGAAGGAGCAGAGGAAGGCATCCTCCTCGATCGGCGGCAGGATCGTGGTGGAGGCCGCGATCTGGCGGCGCACCTGCTCTGGTGTCAGCCCGCATTGCGGTGTCCAGTGACGATGCAGGCGCAGGTCGGTGAGGGCGAAGTGCACCTGCCGCAAGGTGGCCGAACCGGCCATGAAGGTGCGTGCCGCCAGCAACTTGGCATAGTCCGCCTCCGGGAGCGGTTCTCCCGTCTGCCAATGGCGGGCCATGCCCATCAGCGTGCTGCGGTCGTAGCACCAGTTCTCCATGAACTGGCTGGGCAGCTCCACCGCATCCCATTCCACATTGTTGATTCCGGCCGCCTGGGGCCGCTCCACGGTGGTGAGCATGTGGTGCAATCCATGG
>JBKDOR010000164.1:0-3117 GCA_046342775.1 Synechococcaceae cyanobacterium | reverse complement strand
CCTCGCTTCCAGTCACTGCCCTTGCTTCGTTCTGGCGCCTTGAACCCGGGACCATCGCTGGTGGGTGGCTACCGCTTCGCGCAAAACCTTCGGCCGGGGAGGAGTTGGGGGAGCTGCGGCCGATTCGCTCCCACTGGCTGGCCACCCCGCACGCCGACCGCTGTAGCAGCCCAGTCCGCTTCTGAAATCCCAGTCGGTGGGCCGCCCATCACAAGTGGTCTCTACCTGAGATGCATGCAAGATTCAGTCCGCTATCAAGGTTTGAACAAGGCCAAAGTCTGCGGGCTGCGGTCCCGATCCGTGATCTGCTAAAATTAACGTTGTTAAAGTTATTCACCAAGGTACACCATCATGCCCACGGGCACACCAAAAGCCGACGCACTGACCGGAAACAGCTTCGATGAAACTTATTTAGGTCTCGAAGGCGACGACACATTGATCGGCAGCGCAGGGTCTGATATTTTAGATGGTGGCGCAGGTTCCGATGTTGCTGATTACACCAACATCGGCACGGTTGTCACCCTTGGGGCTTTCGGTGCTTTGAAGAAAGACCTCTTTACCGACAAGCTAATCAGTATCGAAACAGTCATTGGCAGCAGCCTGCTGGGAGACACTATCGATCACTCTGGCGCAGTCACCGGCGCCGGTTTTATAGTGACTGGCACGAATACTGATCTTAGTGCCGGCTTCGCGAGAGTTGATGGCAGCCTTTTCCCACTACCACTACAAATAAATATCAAGAGCTTTGAGAATGTGAGCGGCAGCATATATGGCGATTACATTGCCGGCAACAGCAGAAATAACTTCATCAATGGCGGCATAGGCATCGACACCATGGTTGGTGGATTGTGTGATGACATCTATGTCGTTGACAATGCTAGCGATATAGTGAAAGTAGCTGATGCCGCAGGCACTGATTTGGTTCAGAGTTCCATTACGTACGCAATGGCTGCGAACCTGGAGAATCTCACCCTCACCGGTGCTGGCAACATCAATGGCAAAGGGAATACGCTTAGCAATGTCATCACGGGGAACATGGGTAGTAACCTCCTTGATGGCGGTGAGGGTGGCGACACAATGACAGGTGGATTAGGTGATGATATCTATGTTGTCGATAATGTTCTCGACATCGTGAAAGAAGCTTATGCCGAAGGTATTGATCTGATACAGAGTTCCATCACCTATGCATTGGATAAATTCTTGGAAGATCTTAGCCTTTTAGGTGCTGCCAATATCAACGGCAAGGGGAACAATTTAAACAACATCGTCACGGGAAACACTGGCAGCAATCTCCTTGATGGCGGCGAAGGTGCTGATACCTTGGCCGGTGGATTAGGCAATGACATTTATGTGGTTGATAACACCAATGATGTAGTATCAGAATCTAGCGGCGCGGGGTACGATACGGTTGAGAGCTCTATCACCTACCTATTGGGAGCAAACTTGGAGAATCTTACCCTCTCCGGAACTTCAGCGATCAGTGGCACGGGTAATGGGCTTAACAATATCATCACGGGCAATGTGGCAAACAACCGTCTCCTTGGGGGGGACGGTAATGACAGCCTTGATGGAGGAATCGGCGTCGACACCTTGGAGGGTGGATTAGGCGATGACATCTATGTAATTGACGACATTGCTGATGTAGTGACCGAAGCTGATCTGGCAGGCAGCGATACGATTAAGAGCTCCATCTCCTTTGAATTGAGTAAATATTTCGAGAATCTCAGTCTCTCAGGTGCTGCCAGTATCAATGGCAAGGGAAACTCTTTTAACAACGCCATCACGGGGAACTCGGGCAACAACATCCTTGATGGTAGCTTCGGTGCCGATACTTTGGTCGGTGGATTAGGCGATGACAGTTATGTAGTGGATGATATTGCCGATGTAGTTTTAGAAGCTAGCGGCGCGGGTACCGATACTGTTGAGAGTTCCATTTCTTATCAATTAGATGCAAACCTAGAAAATCTCACCCTCACTGGCACTGTCGCCATCAGCGGCACTGGTAATGGTATGGACAATAGCATCAAGGGGAACGCGGCCAAAAACCTACTCGTTGGGGGTGACGGTAACGACAGCCTAGATGGCGGAATCGGTGCCGACTCCATGGACGGTGGATTTGGCGATGACATCTATGTAGTTGATGATCTTGTCGATGTAGTTTCAGAAGCCAGCGGCGCGGGCATCGATACTGTTGAGAGCTTCATCACCTATCAATTAGGTGTAAATCTGGAAAATCTCACCCTCATCGGAACTGCCCACATCAGTGGCACGGGTAACCGTCTGGACAATATCATCATAGGGAATACTGCCAACAATCTTCTCGTTGGGGGTGACGGTAATGACATACTGATTGGTGGCACCGGTGAAGACACTATGGCTGGTGGATCAGGAAACGACACTTTTGTAGTCGATAACGTTCTGGATGTGGTCTCAGAGGCTAGCGGAGGAGGCACTGATACTGTTGAGAGCTCTATTACCTATACATTAATGGATACATTTTTGGAAAATCTTACACTCTCCGGGTCTGCCAATATCAGTGGCACAGGAAACATGCTTAAAAACATTATTATGGGGAACTCTGGTAGTAATATTCTTGATGGTGGTCTCGGTGCCGATATCTTGTCTGGTGGATTCGGGGATGATATCTATGTGATCGATAACAACGATGATGTGGTGTCAGAAGCTAGCAACGCAGGCATCGATACGGTTCAGAGTTCAATTGGCTATACACTGGCTGCAAATCTGGAACATCTCATCCTTCTCGGGACGGCCGCTATCAATGGCGAAGGTAACGGTCTGGCCAACAAAATCACGGGGAACACGGGCAGCAATATCCTTGATGGTGGCGAAGGTGCAGACATTCTGTCCGGTGGATTAGGCGATGATACCTATGTGGTTGATCATATCAATGATGTAGTTTTAGAGGCTGCCTTGGCAGGCTCCGATTGGGTTCAGAGCTCGATCTCTTATACATTGGGTGAAAATCTGGAGAATCTCTTCCTCACTGGAAATACCGCGATTAGCGGCGTCGGAAATAACCTGTCTAACACAATCACTGGGAACACCGCCAACAACCGCCTCGTTGGAGGTGAAGGTAATGACATTCTTAATGGTGGG
>JBKDOR010000163.1:0-9669 GCA_046342775.1 Synechococcaceae cyanobacterium | reverse complement strand
CCGAACTCCCGTCGCTCCGGGCCATCCCCGCGCGTGCGGGTAGAACGCTTATTGAACCAGCCCTTGAGCAGGCTCCTGTCGGGCCATCCCCGCGCGTGCGGGGAGAACACTTGGCAAACACTAGGTTTTCAAAGGTTCGAGGGGCCCGAAGTCTTTTCAGACCCATCCAGCATGGCGGGTCCGGGGCGTGGGGTAAAGCGTTCCATGGCTTGGCGCCAGGCAGCATCTTTGATGGCGATCATCGGAAGGCCTTCCAGATCGACGAGTTGGCTGGCGACCAGGCCATGGACGCGCAGGGCGTAGCCGGGTTCACCGCGGCACTGCCAGATCTGAATCACACGGCCCTGGCCGGCTTTGGCCAGCGCTAGAGCCCATAGCTGATCCCGCACCAAGGCGCTCACCCTGCCGACATGAACACCACCACCGACGGGCGTGAGCCAACGGCTGAGCTCACCACGCAGGACGGTGGGCACCTTTTCAAGAATCATCACGTCCATATTGGATTCCTCCTGAAACAGGGCCATTGCTATCCCAAAGGGCTCCCACTGCATCACTGACCGCACGTTCATCCTCAGGAGGTTGTGTGTTGAACAACGCCGGCAGGATTTTCGTCAGTCGGTCCTGAAGGCGATCATGGCAACAGCGGTCGCGCAAGATGCGCCGTGCCCTGGATTCCACCTGCGCCGCCCCAGCCACAGCTGCTTCGAAGGCAGCTGGAATGCTGGTTTCGGTTTTAACCAGATCAGCAACATCGTAGACGAATGAGAGCTGCTTGCCAGTATGCACAAAACCAAGGGATGGGCTGTATCCCAAGGAGTGCAACGCCGCTAGAACAATCGCATAGAGGGCAGCGTTGGCGGCGGAAAGCGCTTGATTCACCGGATCGGCAGAGTCCCAGCTGGAGCGGTCGTATTGCCGGCCGTTCCAGGCAACCCCATAGGTTTTGGCGAGCTGCTGATAGGTGTCGCGCACGCGAACACCTTCCTTGCCGCGAATCTGCTGCAGGGTCAGCGTGGCTGGCAAGGTTTCTTGAAATCGGATTTGATACATACGGCGCACTACCTGGAGATGAAGGGCGGGATCAGCCCAGTACCGGGCCTGAACCTCAATCCCCTGGCTTAGCCGTGTCTTGGCTTGGCCGCAAGCATAGAAAAGCAACCCGTCCGTGCCTGCCCAGGTGATCACAGCGCCGCAATCCGCCAACACCTTGATGGCGGCATGGGTGATTCGGGTGCCAGGCCCGAGAACGACACTGCTCAGATTGGCAGCAGGCAATGTAATGCGGCCATCGGGGGTGAAGGCCGCGATCGAATGATCCTCCTGCTCGATCACCGCATGCTCTAGGTAGACATGGCTAAGGCTGTCGGTGTAGCGCGCCAGGCTGCGCAGATTGGCTCGCCCCATCACGACCTCAACGGCGCCAGGGAAAGCAAGCCATGGCCGAGCATGCGCCCATGCCCGATGCCGGAACACACCCCTGCCACAAGAGCGGCAGGATCCGCAATCACGGCACGGCCATCAAATTGGGCCGATGCCAGCGTGATCATGCCGTCATGCTTACGGCAGCGCATCCGCTCCGCCTCGCTCACGGCCGCCTCCACGGAGGCCAGGCCAACCCGCTGCGCCTGGCGCTGCAGCCAGTCCAGCTGCTCCGCTTCGCGCCACAGCCCCAAGCGCTTGCGGCGGCCCCGGGCGCTTTGGCCAGCCGTTACGGCGCTGCTCTCCGATTGGGGCACGCGGTTGACTGTCGGGTTAGCCCTCAAGCGAAATGCCACGCGTCTGCCAGGGCGCAACACGGCGGCGGGATCCCAACGGCGCTCTTGGCAAGAGAGCATGTAGCCGGTGGGAAGCCCAGACCAGCGAGCTTCGCAGGCGGACTGCAGCAGCACATGCGGAGCCTGGTCGCCAAAACTGGGCTCCAACCTCCATAGAAATGGGTTGACAGGGCCTTGATCAGAATCAACAAAAGCTCGGGAGAGTGTGCGGTGCATTTCATAGGCGCTGGCGAGATCGCGGCGAACAGCATGATCGGCAAGATTCAGCCCAAGCTGATAGAGCAGGAGAGACATCACTGAACAACCAAGGTTTGTGAGGGTGCAGGAGAGCGTGAATCACCAGTGGGAGGTGCTGGCGCGAAAAGCGTTGTGACACGCCGAACACCAAAGCGGCGCTCCGCAAAGGGGCCCAAGGGCTGGTCCGGGCGAGACTGGCTGCCCAGGGGGTCCTCAAGAACGAGCCGATAACTGTCCAATGCTGCAAGTAGCGGGGGGTGGCCCAGCAATGCCTCCTTAAGGGGCAGGTCAATCACGGCACCACTTCCGGGTGGAACGGATGGCGGACAGCTCTTTCGACCCAACGAAAGGGCCCAATGGGGGTGCTGCAGGGCGGTGTGGATTGTGTTTAACAGGGCGGCGGGCCCCTCGAATCCGGCCAGGAATGCGGCATGTGCCAGATACCATCGGTCGGAGACGACGGTGCGTAGCTTTGTTTCACCAGCACCAATCACGTTTTCTGCCGTATGGAAATCACGGCTCAAATGTCCGTCAGAGTCCACACGCACGCCGAACAACAGGCCCGCAAGATCCTCGATGGATTCCGTGCGATCGCGGCCCAATGCGGCACAGCAGAGGCCGAGTACCCCACTTTTGCTGGGCTCTCTACCGGTCTGCCGCAAATCGAAGCGGGCATCCACACCCCAGGCCTGCAGGGGGCCGACCAGGGGAATCAGCAATGTGGAGATCATGCGCCCACTCCCACCTTGGCAGTGACCGAAGCAAGCAGCGCCTCCAGACTGGGATTGGTATCACCTTGCCAAGCCCCTGTCAGATCCATGACATCAAGCGCGAGATCCAGCCCATAGGCATCACGGAGCCGATGGGCGTGTTTCTGCAGTTCAAGCACTGAGGCGGCAGCCAGGCCTTGCTGGCCAGCCTTCACGGGCACCTCAAAGGCATTGGCCAGGCTCACTGGCTGGCCGTCATGCACAGAGATACCCACAAAAGAGGGAAGATTATGGGCAGCGAATGTGTTCTGTCGGCCGGTTGGGATGGCCTGGATGGAAGCCCTGACAAACGCGACCAGACCGCGCTGGGCCAACACCCGATCGCCGCCTAGATTTTCGGTCAGCTGATCAACATTCACCACCGCATAGCGGTATTGGCAAGAGGAGTTGAACTCGACAGTGCCGAGCATGCCGGCATCTGCTTCATCCGCTTGTGTCCAGTCGTCCACAGCGGTGAAGAAATCCGACTCCCGATCGACGCGGTGGGTGGAGATGGCGTGGGCCACCTGGGCCGCAGCATCCACCTTCAGCTCCTTGCGATCCGCCAGCATCCGGCCAAAAAGGGCCACATCCACCGCCGAGGCAGAGCTGATGCACGCCTCAATGGCTTTCTTGGCTTCCTTTGTGGGCTTGTCGGCATTGAGTGCTTCAAGATGCTGCTGGATCACAGCCACAAGTTCAGCAAGTGCATTATTGCTTAAGAAGAGGAGATATTCAGTCTGCAGGCGCGGCACCGCATCCTGCTTGGCTTTCACGGGCTTCACTTTTAGGTCAAGAACTTTGAGGGCATTTTCGATGGCTTGCGTAGCATCGACAATTCCTTGCTCAGCGAGCTTACTTTCCAGAAGCGAGATGATATTTCGAGTGCGGGTTCCCAGCTCTTCCGCCTTCAGAAGATTAGCGCTGGAGAACGTGCTCCGGATGGCACGCTTCAGGCATTGGCTGGAGATACGGCTGCGGCGGTAACCGCCAAACATCGCGTCTTTCGGCGCACCCGTGTCGTCGCGATTAAGGCAAGAGGGAGCAAAATTTTGAATGAGGTGGAGCTCGATGAATCGGGTCATGGTTGTTTGTTCTCTGTGTAGTTGGTTTGGCGGATTGAATTCGGTGATGGTCAGGAAGCCTGCGCCTCAACCGCTTTCTTCGAGGTGCTTGCCGGCTCCCAAAACTGCCGAGCCCAGCGCACCTGCACGAAGCGATCGGGATGATTCCAGTACCAGAGATCGGCAAGCAGGGCTGGCCAATCGATTGAGATTGAGGCCGCATCTAATACTGCGGTGATCTGGCGCAGACGCCAGAAGAGCTCATCAGCATCCGCATCCAGCAACGTGGTGAAGCGTTTCTCGATGTTTTTGCTCGTATGGGAATTCGCTGGATCCTGGCCTAGTTTCCGCAAACCCACGGCAAGAAGCTGCCCATTCCCTGGTTGGCTGCCATCCCGCTGGCGGCGGCTTTTTGCCCAGCAGGCGGCCGCCAGATAGGTGGCTTGCCGCTGCCATTCACTGCGCCCATGCGAGAACGGTTCAACATAGGGGAACACTGGAGGATAGAGGCCTGGTTCATAGGCTGCTGATCGCCTTAAGGCTGCCACCACAGCGGTGTCCGCTGAGGCACGTTCCTCCAGGCGTTGGAACACGGCTGAGGCGTCAGGATGCAATTGGCTTGGCGTCTCTTGTTTGGGAGTTGAGGTCATGTTCAGGGAAATCAGAGAAGGAACTTCAGCTTGGCGTTAGGCCTTGAGCGCGGCGAGAATCTTGCGCTGGCGGTGTTCCAGGGCTCCTGCGGCGGCCAGGGCCCTGCTATCCATGCCGAGGGACAACGTGGCGTGGCGCCAGGCATCTCGAACGCGGGCCCGGAGTTCCTCGCGCCACTCCGACAGGCAGGTGTCGGGGTCGCCGCTGTCGGCGAGGCGTTGAATGAAAACCCAGAAGGCTGGTTCCAGGGAGCCCCAGAACAGTTCTCCAGCCTGGATGGAGTCCTGCAAGCCGCGAACATCTTTGGGATCTGGGTCTTTGTCGCCACCCCGTTTCAGCCAGGCCGAGCACAGCCCGTACACGGACTTGCTGAACTCCGACCCTGTTTCCTCCGCGAGCTCCAGGGCCCGATCCGATGCAGTGATCAATGCCTGCCTGCAAAGAACCTCAGGGCTTAGCTGCCGTTGCTCCAGCCGCCAGAACAGAATCTTGGCTTTATCACACAGCATCCCCCCGGCCAGCATGGCCAGGCGACCGTTCTGATTTAGCTCTTTTCGCAGCTCAATCGCATGGTTCACCACCTCGGCAGCGGTGTAGCCCTTGGAGCCATGGAGAGCGGGAAAGTCGCGCCAGAAGGCTTTTCGCTCGGACAGCAGCAGGGCCATTGTGCCTTTCTTCAAGGTAATGGTGGCGGCCATGGGGTCCTTGTCTGGCGTTGTGTCCTCTCCGGTCTTCAAGCCTTCCGCATAGAGCAGTTCTGAGATCCCTGCGCCGTCTGGGAGAAGGAGAACAGCGCGGCTAAGGAATGTGTAGCGGTGGGCTGGGCCCTCGATCACCTCATCCCGTGGCTTGCGTAGGTCCTCCAGCCGGAGGGGAGGCCGTTCCCAGGTGGGGAGATCTAACGCATGGCGTTGTTTGGCTTGCGTGCAGAGATTCAACGCCATGGTTTCCTGCAGGCTGTCGCCTAACGGCAACATCAGCAACAAGCTGCAGGCCGGCGCACGCACCGCTGAGGTGCGCAGCGCTTTAACCAGGCCTCCCGGGGTGAACTGCAGGTGGGCGATCAGCAGGCGGGCCATCTGCGCGAATGGCTGCCGCTCTGGTTGATCGTCGATGCTGTGATCCCAGATCATCCGCGTCGCCCCAGATGCCCGGTCGTGCGCCAGACGGGTCCAGGGAGACGGGCTGAGGTTGGCCTCGGCCAGCGCGGGCACCTGTAGGAACGGGGTCTGGGGATGGAGTAAATCAAAATTGTTGGCCCATCGATCGAGATAGGCCTCAAGGGCAGAGCGGGGCCATCGCGCCAGCAGGTCCGTGCGGGGATCGACGCTTGGCCCGATCGCGCGATGGCAAATGGCCAGCAGAAGGCGGTGCAGGCTGAGGGTTTCGATCGGGTTGGCTCCATCGAGGCCGCGCCAACGGCCGGGCTCCAGCAGGGCGTCCAGGAGCGATACCTCCTGGCGCCTGCCATCGGTGGAGATCAAAGGGAGCCAGGGCTCCGTCAGGAGTGAAAAGCACATCTGTCGACGCAGTTCAGGAAAGGGTTCTGGCGAAGGGCAAGGCCTTCAGGCCGCTGGAGGGGGGAGGACTGCATCCCTGCGCTTGCAGGACACCTCGTCGCGGCCCCTTGAACATAACCACTTATGTACTTTACGTCAAGTGCGTTTTGGGGCTTCTGGTCGCCGATTTCAGGGACCGTCGCCAATGGCTTGCCAGAAGCTCGTCCCCGCGTGTGCGGGGAGTTGGGCCTTCGCTGTCATGGCTTAGCCACTCATGCACGGGCCATCCCCGCTGGCGCGAGGAACCCAACCTGTTTAGCCCGTTACGGCTCATTCCGCGCCCCCCACCACGAGCCCCAACTCAGGATCTAGACGGGCTGGCATTGGCGAACCGAGCACCAGGCCCGCCGCATCCAGGAACAGAGGGCAGTGGTGGCCGAGCCCTGGTGTTTGAAGCCAACCAGGAGGGAGGCTGGCTGCTCTGAGCAAATCAATCAGGCGGCTGTCACTGATGCGCATGAATCGCTCGGGAAGCTTGTGGCGGCGCTGATCCCAATCCGCCAGATCGCTTGGGTAAATGGGTATCGCGGTGATGCTGTTCCGCCCAATGCGAGTGCCGAAGCGGATGCCCCCTGCTTCTGCCGCATCCTCATGGACCTTCTGACCACCTGGACGAGCAATCCTCCAGTCTTCGGGACCATTGATAGCGGCCTGGATCGCCTGGGAATGCTGTTGGCGCCAGTCATCTTGATGCTTTTGTTGGCTTGCCCGCAGCGCGGCTTCAAGCTCCTCAGGCCCCTCGGGCTGCCACTCGCCATACACTTCCTGCACAGCCTGGTCGATGCCCCCCGGCAGCTCAAGCTTGGGGTTGGCCCGCAGCCAGGCGCAGCTGCGCAGCACCAGCCAGCGGTCGTAGATGAAGCTCGTTAGCTCCTCCGCAGGCAGGATCTGGCTGAGGTCGGCCACATACACCACCGGATCCTCAAAGCCCGCAGGCCGCTCTCTCCGGTGTCGATGGATGCGGCCCTGGCGTTGCAGCAGAAGATCGACGGGAGCCGGATCCGTGAGCAGCACATCGAAGTCGATGTCGAGGCTCTGCTCGGCCACCTGGGTGGCCACCAGCACATGGCCACCCTGTGCCACGCCGGTCGGCCCGAAGTTGTTGAGCACTTGCCGCTCGATTTCCAGCCGCTCGTCCATCGGGAAGCGAGCGTGAAACAAGGTGGCAGGTACGGAACCCATGTTCTGGAAGATTTCTTGGGCGCGGGCCACCTTGTTCAACACCACCAACACGCGGGCACCTTGCTTGGCCCAAGCCACCGCTTGGCTGGCGATCACCTCAGCCCCTGAGAGATGGTCGTGGAACTCCACGTGCTGCCGCCGGTTGGCAGCGAAAGTCGTTGTGTTGAGGCCCTTGGAGCCGATCCACGTGAGGCGGGGATAATCCGTCGGTGCAGCCAGCTTCTGACCGGGGGCATGGGATTCCTCCTCGCTTTGCCAGGCGTTTAGCAAGGCCTGACGCCGTTCTGCGGGCAGCGTGGCCGTCATCACCACCACCCGACATCCCAGCCTCCGCAACCAGCCGATCAGCCTCTCGATCAGGCCACTGGTGTAGTTGTCGTAGGCGTGCACCTCATCGAAGATCACGGTGCGCCCTGCCAGCCCGTAAAGCCGTAAAAAACTGTGGCGGCATTGGAGCACTCCTAGAAGTGCCTGATCCACCGTTCCGATGCCGTGGGGGCAAAGCAGTACGCGTTTGCTGCCGCGAAACCACCAGCCCGCCCTCACAGCACTGTCCTCAGTACCGATGCCAATGTCTCGCAACTTCAGTGCTGCGGCTTCTGGCCCGCCGGAGCTGTGGGCCAGGGCGATAGGGTGATGCGTCTGAAGTAATGGGGGGTTTGACTCCAAGAAAGCCTCCAGCCGATGAAACAGCGCATTGCTGGTGGCCTGGGTAGGCATCGCGAGATAGAGCCCCCTCGTGCCCAGGGCGCAACTCAAAGCTGCTTCAGTCTTGCCTTCGCCCATCGGCGCCTCGAGCACAATCAGGCTGGGCCCCGGGGGCAGGCGGTCGATCACCTCGGCAATGGCCTGCTGCAAAGGGCGGGGATTCTGTTCCGCTCCCAACACCCGAAACACGGCGTCCGCACCATTGATCGGCGGTGGCAGGGGCGATGGGGACAAATCGGCGAATCGCACCGCTTCACGGGCTAACGCCAGCGATTGGGCAAACCACTCTCCTGGGACCAACCGACCAGCCGGTAACCGCTCCCATCGGCATAGGGCCTCGCTGGATCCCAGCCAATCGGCTGTGGTGGCCAACCCCATCAACCACTGAAGTGCCACAGATCTCTCAGCCGGATCGTTGGTGAGATCCGGCTCCCTAACGGCATCAACACCAGCCAGCACGCCTTCCAAGAGAGCCTGGTGGGCGGTGTGCCAACTTTCAGTAATCTCCCATCGCCTCTCTAGTTCTTCGGCAGTGAATGAGGAGCCATGGTGGGCGCCGACGGCCTGGGCCAAGTCGTCAGCAACCCGGCTGCGAACCCCTTTTCCCTTGAGCAAACCAGCCAAAATCTGAACCGTGCTGGCATCATGGCGATCCGGTTGATCGCGTTCTAACGGTCTGCTGCCAATGGCTTCGCGGCCCAGCTTCCGCTGAAAGCCCGGGCTGGCTTTGCCGAGATCATGCAAGCCAACCAGCGCCGCGATCCAGGCGGAGGACATCGGCAGAACCACGGGACAAGGCACAGCATCGAGCAATGCCAACCCGACAGCCGCAACATCGAGTAGATGAGGAAGGAGTGGATACCCCTCAATCTGAACAGAGCCGGCTGTCGGGGATTTGGCCCACAGTGAATGAATATCTATCTCTAAATCCCTTAACTGGCTCATCGGCACCTAGGCTCGGGAAAACCAGGCTTCTGGGAAACCGGAAGGCCTGATGGACTGATCATGCCTGATCCGCAGAAGCCAAGTCAAGGCTATGCATTTCGCGCATAGAACAATTGGCGCATGCCACGGTTTTCTTTGGTTTTTATGGGCGGAGCAAGCGATATCCGTTGCAACTAGTGCTCCACAGCCCCTGTCCCCCATCAAGGGATACACCTCCAGTGCCGTCGGCTACACGCAACAACCCGCGCCGTCAGCAACAAAGATTCAGGTTTGATGAGGTCGGTTGGGGCCGGCTTTTTGGCGGCAGCATGGCGGCAACCAGCCAGGCCGTCGCCAATGGGCGACCCCGGGCCATCCACGCGCTTGGTGGTAGCCCCCTGGCGCCACCAGGGCAAGACCCACCAGCCAGCACTCCATCACACCAAGGCGGCCGCCCCGCTCTTGGCGGGCTCGGGTATGCGGCGCAAGCAAACAGTTGGAAGGGGCCCCTGCTGGCTCAACCAGGTCTGCCGGCCGTCGATTCCGCAGCACGAACCGGAGCCCGTACGCTACGGCGGTTCTTGCCGCCAAGACGATCGCCCGCCGCGTCCGATCCGCCGCCAGGGGCTCCAGCGGCCCAGCCGCGGCTGGCCAGGGCTTCGCCGGCACCGCCTCGTCAGAGCGGCCCCGCACGGTCAGCGCGCCGCCGCCCGGGCCGGAGGAGCAGCTGGTGGCCAAGCTGCGCCGCATCGAAGCGCTCCATGCCCGCCCGGGCAGCGAGGGGGAGCGGCTGGCGGCCGAACGGGCCCGCCAACGCATC
>JBKDOR010000162.1:0-9882 GCA_046342775.1 Synechococcaceae cyanobacterium | reverse complement strand
TGTGATCCGGGTTAAATCCGGTGGTCGTGTGGTGGTGCAAAGCGACCAAGGACGTGAATTCACCGCCCGCGGCAATCAGGTTCGCTTGATCGAACCCGCAGGGTTCAGGCCTTGATCCCATCCAAGACACAAGCAAGCTTGGCCCTAACTCCTTCGTCGAGCCTTTAACCCCAATCAAGCCGACATGGATGGCTCCTCAACAGGGGTTGAATCAACATTCTAGCTGTCTTTGCATCAATCAGCTGCTCCAACTTCAGCTCGGGAGATGTGTTGATCGGATTGGCTGCACCTAAAGCCGGGACAGCGGGAGGTGCATTCAGCTTAATGCGCAGAATAAGATGGTTCAAGCCGCACCAATCAATGCGCCATAGAACCCCGTGGCTGTGACAAACAAGTTTGCTGGACTTGCGATTGTTCAGAGTCCCATGACGGCAGTCAGTTAAATCTGAAATACTGAAGACTGTTTGGCTGTCTCATGTGACAAGTTCGCGAGTTTCACCAGGGCTACAGTGCTTGGAAGAATTGCGGTGCGGCGCGGCACACTCAAACCGTTGTCCCGATGGCAAGTCCCAGCCTGATGGGTGTTGAGAATGAAAGAATAGTCCAGAGAGTTCCTGATCCCCAACACAGAGACCACTCGGTGGGTACGGAATTGGCTCCAGGCACCATGACTGCTGATCAGTTGGATTCTGAAATCCTGCCGGGTGGCATCAACGCCCTGCAGCCTGAGTCGGCTCGTTTGAAGGAGTAGCTGGTGGGGCTGACACCGGAGCGGGGAAGGTGGTCCAGACGACAGCGGAGATGGGGCCGAGCTTGCGGGCTGGGTGGCCGGATCCGGCCACCTCGATCAGATCGGGGCGACCCGCCAACACGCGCAGGCCGGCTCGGAGCGGGAAGCGGCGCGAACCGTTGAAAAATCCCCGGTACAGCACCTCGCCACTGCCGCTGCGCACCTCCAGCCAGCTGGACCCTTGGGCCTGCAAGTTGAGGCTGGGCTCGCCAGCTGGCGCCGCCAGTGGGAGGGCCGCTGCGGGTGTTGCGGGTGTTGCGGGTGTTGCGGGTGCGGGTGCAGGTGCAGGTGCTCTTGCTCTTGCGGTTGCTCTTGCGGTTGCGGTTGCGGTTGCGGTTGCGGGAGTTGGGCTGGAGGAAGGATCCAGGCGGCCGCTGGGGACCGGCGTGCCCTGCTCGCCCCGGCGCACCAAGCCGAACACAAGGGCCGCGGCCAGCGCCACAACGGGGATGGCAAGCCCTGCCATCAGCGGCCAACGCCGCGTTGGCCGGCTCGAAGCCAACGCAGGACCCGCGCCAGGACGGGTGGATTGGGCGGCGAACGGGTGTCGGCGAGCGACCGGGGACGCAGGCGCGCTCGGCCTGAACGGGGCGCCGCTCTCGGCCGGCGATCGCCCGCGCAGCTGGGCCAGCTTGTCGCCCAGGTCCACCTGAAGGGCTCCAGCCACCCGCCGCAATTGGGCGATGACGAACACCAGCTCGGGCAGGTGCCGTGTGTCTCCCTCTTCCAGCGCTTGCAACTGTTCCTGGCCCAGTCGCAGGCGCTCGGCCAGCGCCTCCAGGCTGAGCCCGCGAGCTTGCCGGGCCTGGCGAAGCTCCGCCCCCAACTCCCGTAACTGCCGCTGATGAGCCTCCAGCAACTGCCCCTGGGCTGGCGTGGCAGAGATGACGCCGGCAGGTCGGTCCGGGGCCAGTCCTGCATCACCAGCGTCCAAGGGAGCCTGGCTGGAGTCGCTCATTGGACCCTGTCGTCCGATCCGCGTGATGAGCGCCATTATGGCCAGAACGATCTTCCTTGGCCCAGCCAGAAAGCAACACCACAAGCATCAGATCGGAGATGCGGCCGATTTGGGGCCATCAGAAGTTCAAGCTGCTGCAGATCACGGCAGCCAAACAGCTGAAGCGAACAGTGGGATGTGCAGCCACTTATGGTAGTTATCTTGAGGCTTGCTGTTCAGGAGCTTGAATGTCTCCTGGTGGCTGCAATGCCTCCATCCGTGGATCATCCAGCCGGTGCAATCAGCAGGGCGGAGCGGCGCCTGACCGCTGTGGCGATTGGGAGTAAGGTTGTTTTTGTGCTTGGGCCGCCGGGGATATGCGAAGCCTGATCCGATCAGCCCTCGCAACCGCCAAGCAGCCAATCCGCTGGGCCACCGTGCTGGGGAGGAGCAAGCGCTCGGCCGGCGCAGGAGTGCCGCGGCGATGAGGAGGCTGCCTCGCTTGTTGCGCTCCTGGTGGAAGGAGGAGCGCCATGCCCCAGCCAACCCCAAGTCCGTGCGCACCGCCCTGGCCCTGGCCCTGTTGCTGCTGGCGCCGCTGGTCCTGATCCACCTGCGCCACAGAGCCCTCGCCGGACAGGCGGACCAGCGGCAACGGCTCCAGGAAGGGCTCGGCATGGTCGAGGCCGCCTACGGGCCCTTGTCGCGCGCCGCCCTCGACTGGGCCCACTGGGACAACCTTTACAGCTATGTCTCCGGCACCAACCCCAACTTCCCCCGCACCGATATCCAGACCACCGCCCTGTTCGATGGCGGCATGGTGCTGCTCCTGCTCGATCAGGACGGCCAACCGCTGCTGAGCCATGCCGTTCGCCAACACCGCCCCAACGACTTCAACGCCCTGGTGCGCTGCGCCAAAGCTGGTCTGCATGAACTCACGGCGATCTCCAGCAGCGTGCGGTTGCTCTGCCGCGATGCCGATGGGAAGCCTTACCTGGGCATCGCCACGCCGATCTCCAACAGCGCCAGCACGGCCCCACGCCAAGGCACCTTGGTGTTTCTCGAGCCGCTGGCGCGAGCCGAATACACCTCTGACATCCGCGCCAGTCTTCAGAGCTTCCAGAGCAATCTCACCCTGCGGACCGAGGCGCTGAGCGGCTCCGGTCGCCCCGATCCGGCAGACCTGATTCGACCGCTGATCCACGGCGCCGAGGGGCGGCTTCTGGCGCTGCGCCCCCAGCCGTTGTTACCGATCCTGCTGCAGGTGCTGCTGGAAGACCTGCTGCTGGCCCTGGCCTTTGGCTTGGGGCTGCTGGGCTTTCGCTTGATCCTGCTGCTGGAGCGGCGGCGCCAACGCCTGATCAGCCGGCGGCGCGAACGCCAGGCGGATGCCCGCATCCGCCGGGTCTGCCGCGATCTGGACGCGCTGCATCGCGAACTGGGCATCCATGCCCAGGCCGCTTCCCAAGGCAGCGTGGCCCTGGCCCGGCTGCTGCAGCGCCGGCAGGCATGGCGGGGCCTGACGATCCAGCCCCACGCTGGCGTGCTGCCGCCTTGGGAGGATTCGCCGGCTCATGAGGGGGAAGCTGGCGCGGGGGAGGATGCTGCGCCGGCCTTGGCGGGTCAGGACGCCTCGCGACCAACCTCCAAGGCGCTGGATCTGGATCTGCGCCTCCAGCGCCTGGCCAACCGCTTTCAGGACTTCCTGGAAAGCGCCCAGACCCTGGCCCTGATCGATCCCCTCACCCAGCTGCCCAACCGCCGCTTCTTTCTCGACCAGCTGGCGGTGCTGTCGCGCGCTCATCGCCAGGACGGCGGCCGATTCGCCGTGCTGTTCGTGGATGTGGATCGCTTCAAGGCCATCAACGACACCTTCGGACACCAGTGCGGCAACCAGGTGCTCCGAACCGTGGCCCAACGCCTGCGGCAGCAGCTGCGAGCCGGCGATTTCCTGGCCCGCTACGGGGGCGATGAGCTGGCGATCCTGATGGATCTGAGCGGAGCCGCCAGCGCCTCGGAGGCGGATCAACGGGCCGCGGCCCACCAGTTCGCCAGCCGCCTCAGCAACGCCCTGGCCGAACCGGTGCTGGTCGATGGTCTGCCGATCGAGCTCAGCCTGAGCGTGGGCATCGCCGTGGTGGATCCAAGCCGCACCGAACCGGATCAGGCGATGCAGCAATCGGATCTGGCGATGTATCGGGCCAAGCGCCATAAGCACAGTCGCATCGCCATCTTTGATGTGGCAGACGACTCCGGCCAGCTCGACACCTACCAGCTCTACCTCGACCTGATGCAGGCGGTGCGGCAGCAGCAGTTGGATGTGCTGTTCCAGCCGATTGTGAATCGCCAAGGCAAGATCCTGGCGGTGGAGGCCTTAGCCCGCTGGAATCATCCTGAGCGCGGCCCTGTGCCGCCGGAGCAATTTCTTGATCTGGCCGAGCAACACCGCCAGTTGGGGGCTCTCTGGCAAGCGATCCTGGAGCGCTCGCTACACGACTTCGCCGCGCTCAGGCAGCAGCTTCCCGATGTTCATCTCTCGCTGAATCTCTCCCCCAGCCAACTCTTGGATCAACAGCTGGTGCCCCAGCTCGGGGAGCAGCTGGAACGGTTCGGCGTCGCCCCCTTGCTGCTGACGATCGAGATCACGGAGCGGGCCGTGTTGGAAGCCTCGCCGTTGGTGCGCCAGAACCTTGAACTGTTGCGGCAGCGCGGCATTCGCATCGCGCTGGACGACTTTGGAACCGGCCATTCCTCCCTGACGCTCCTGAGCGAACTGCGGCCGGATGAGTTGAAAATCGATCGCTCCTTTGTGATGGCTTTGGAGCGCGATCCTTATGCCCATCACATCGTGCTGGTGATCACCAACCTCGCCCGCAGCCTCGACATTGATCTGGTGGCCGAGGGTGTCGAAGATCGATCAACCTGGAGCATCCTGGAGCAACTGGGAGTCGATCGCTTCCAGGGATATTTGATCTCCCCACCGTGCCCCTGGGGGGAGATCAGCGGCCTGGCAGCCGCTGCGGGACCGTTGGCACCGGGCTAGAGCATGCCCAGCCTCCGCGCCCACTTCAGGGGTTGGCGATGGGCGGCGTGGCCCCGGTAGCCGGGCGGGGAGCGCTGACCCCAGGCCGCCCAACTCCCTGGAATCCACTCCAACTTTTGAGTTCCTCCAGCGTCAGCACGCCCTCACGGCGCTCGTTGCCCAGCACCCAGGTGGGGTAGGCCTGGATGCCGGCCGCCTGGCAGCGCTCCCGCTGTTGCGGCTGTTTGTCACACTCCACATAAGGGAGCTGGTTGCCCGCTTCCTGGCCGAACAGGTTCTTCTGTTTGAAGCAGGCCGGACACCACCAGGCTCCATAAAAGGTGAAGCCCCGGGCCCGCAGAAACGCACTCAGCGCCTGCTGTTCGGGACTGGAGCCTCGAAATGGCTGACCAACATTGGGGCTGGTCGAATCCTGGGGCGGTCCCGGGGCCGCGGCCCGCGCCAGCGGGGCCGTGAGCGCCACCCCCAACGATGTTATCGCCCACAGACTCAGGGGCAGGACACCCAAGACGCGAGAACGGACGATCACAGGGTTTGGCAGGCAGTGCCTGGATCGTAGGGGGGAGATCGCCCTGGATTGCCCAGGGAGCGAGCCCTGCCACCACAGGCCGACGTTCGGGCTTCCGCCCAAACCAGAGCGTCGGCTTGCGCCTTCTCCAAATGAGAATGGCGGTCAAGCTGAGCCTTCACTGCGGTGATCCCGGCGCGGCGATCGTCTGAGGCCCTCCTGATGACCGTGAACGGCTACCGCGATTACTTCAGCATCCTCGGTGTGGAGCGGAGTTCGGATGCCGACACGGTGAAGAAGGCCTTTCGCCGCCTGGCTCGCCAGTACCACCCCGATGTCAATCCCGGCGATCCGGCCGCCGAAGCCCGTTTCAAGGAGATCAGTGAGGCTTACGAAGTCCTGTCCGACCCTGACAAGCGCCGCAGGTACGAGCAGTTCGGGCAGTACTGGAACCAGGGTGGCGGCGGTGCCGGCGTCGATGTCGATTTCAGCCGTTATGGAAACTTTGATGAGTTCATCAACGATCTGCTCGGCCGCTTCGGCGGCAGCGGCGCTGCGAGTGGCTTTGGCGGACCGGGCGGGTTTGGCTTTGGCAGCGGTTTTCCCGGTGGCTTCAGCACCGGCTTTGGCGGGCCTGGCCGGGCGGCGCCAGCCGTCGACCTGGATGCGGAGGTGAATCTCAACCTCAGCTTCTCCGATGCGTTCCATGGCTGCGAGCGCACCTTGGCGGTGAACGATGAACGGGTGCAGGTCCGCATTCCAGCCGGCGTCAAGGATGGCAGCCGCCTGCGGTTGAAGGGCAAGGGCAACCTTCAGCCCGGCACCGGCCGCCGCGGCGATCTGTACCTGAACCTGCGGCTGCAGCCCCATCCGATCTGGCGCCTCGATGGCGATCAGTTGCGCGCCGAACTGCCGCTCAGCCTCGATGAACTGGCCCTCGGTGGTGAGGTGAGCGTGGCCACCCCCGATGGCGAAGCCACGGTGCAGGTGCCTCCGGGGATGACCCTCGGCCGCAGCCTGCGCCTCAAAGGCAAGGGGTGGCCGCTGGCAAGCGGCCGGGGCGACCTCCTGCTCACCCCCAGCCTCAAGCTGCCCCAAACCCTGAGCGACCAGGAGCGCCGCTTGCTCGAGCAGTTGCGCCAAGCCCGCAGCGCTGACCCGCGCCAGGGGTGGGCGGCCTCGGCCCGGCTCTAGGACGTTGTCATCGTCGCGATCGCCCCGACCGTGGCGTCGCGGCGACACCGGGTTCGGCGACGAAACGGCCCGGCGCTCTTGGCCCCAAGCCTTGAGAGATCTCGAAGCGACAGTTGACTCACCGTTCCCTGCACCTCCTTAAGGAGACTCCGGAAAACCCTCGGCCATGGTTCAAGCAGCGAAGGCTCCGCAAGGGTTTTCAGGAGTCACAAGCGCAGAAATCGTGGTTTTGGAGAGCTTTCTGAAGCACCCTGGTGGCCCTGCAGCAGCCTATGAATAACGGAATTCCCGCAACGACTATTTGATCTTGATCGTCAAGCTTGTCTTGAACGCCTGTTTTGTTTTCATCGTGACTTTGCCACCGTCGTGATCTTGTCTCCATCGTGATCTTGCCTCCATCGTGACTTTGTCTTCACTGTCGACGCTGCCTTCGTCGTCAACCCCATCTTCATCGCCAGCATAATCTTCACCAGTTTTTTCCTTGCCATCAACGCTATACTTGTCATCAACGTCATCCTTGTCGCCAACGTTGTCTCTGCCGCCGAAGTGTCGTTGCCGCGGTCGTTGCCTTTCCCTCCTGGATGGCTTCGATCGCTGACTGGGCCTCCCTTGACAGGCTGTCCAAAAGCTGTTGGTTCATAGGCGTCGGGCTGTTCGTGCTGGTTCTCTGGGGAGGCGAACCGTTGGACGGAGGACGCCCCCGAGTGCCCTCAACACGATCTGAGGCGCATCAACCGCCCCAGCAGCATTGGCCGCTGGGCAGCGTGGCTGGCCAGGTCTGAAGGCGCTGCTGGCCTGGTTCGTCGGAGCGGTGCGGTCCGTAGGATCCGGCCAGACCGATTCACCGCATGGATCTCTCCTACCGGCCGCGGCGGCTGCGACGCACACCCGCCCTGCGCGCCATGGTGCGCGAACACCACCTGGCAGCCAGCGATTTTATCTATCCCCTGTTCGTGCATGAAGGGGCGACGAATGAGCCGATCAGTGCCATGCCAGGCGCCAACCGCTGGAGTTTGGAGGGGCTGCTGGAGGAGGTGGGCCGGGCTTGGGATCTCGGCATCCGCTGCGTGGTGTTGTTCCCCAAGGTGGCCGATGGCCTCAAAACCGAGGATGGCCTGGAATGCGCCAATGAGCATGGCCTGATTCCGCGGGCGATCCGCCGCCTCAAGGAAGTGCATCCGGGCATGGCAATCATGACCGATGTCGCCCTCGATCCCTATAACTGCGATGGCCATGATGGGATTGTTTCAGAGGAGGGAATTGTGCTCAACGATGAAACGGTTGAAATCCTCTGCCGCCAGGCGCTGGCGCAGGCCCGGGCCGGAGCCGATCTGATCGGGCCGAGCGACATGATGGATGGTCGGGTGGGAGCGATTCGCGAGGCCCTCGATGATGAAGGCTTCACCCATGTAGGCATCATCAGTTATACCGCTAAATACGCCTCCGCCTACTACGGCCCATTTCGTGAAGCGCTCGACTCCGCACCCCGCGGCGGCTCTAGCAAGCCGATCCCCAAGGACAAAAGCACGTATCAGATGGATCCGGCCAACGCCCGCGAGGCCCTCACCGAGGCGCTGCTCGATGAACAGGAAGGCGCCGACATCCTGATGGTGAAGCCCGGTTTGGCCTACATGGATATCATCCACCGGCTGCGCGGCGAGAGCGAACTGCCGATCGCGGCGTATAACGTTTCCGGCGAATACAGCATGGTCAAAGCGGCGGCGGAGCGCGGCTGGATCGACGAGCGGGCGGTGGTGTTGGAAACGCTGCTGAGCTTCCGGCGGGCCGGCGCCGACTTGATCCTCACCTACCACGCCTGCGACGCCGCCGGCTGGCTGCGCCAGCGCTGAGGGCAGGCTCGCCTCCAGCTGGGATCAGCGCCCGACGGGCTGCGGCGCAGGCATGGCGCTCTTGGCCGAGAATGAAACGAGTGAATGACCTCGCCATGGCGCCGGCCGCCGATCCCGCCATCCCCGCCGCCGGCGCTCCTGCAGCCGGCGCTCCTGCAACAGCCGCTCCTGCAACAGCCGCTTCCGCGGCAACCAGTTCTGCGGCCAGCGCTGCGGCCGGCGTCCATCGTCTCGGCCATGTGGCGCTGCGGGTGGCCGACATGGAGCGAGCCAAGGCCTTCTACCGCGGCCTCGGCCTGGAGGTCACCTGGGATGCGCCCGACTGGTCGTATCTGCAATCGCCCCTCACCGGCGACGGCGTGGCCCTGCTCAGCCCCGACTACAAGGCGGCAGGCCCCCATGCCGCCTTCCATGTGGATGACCGCGACGCCCTGGCGGCGATCCACAGCCAGCTGGCCCGGGGCAGCCACCCCGTGGGCCCGATCCACGACCACCGCGACGGCACCGCCTCCTTCTACCTGCAGGATTCGGAGGGGAACTGGCTGGAGATCCTCTACGAACCTCCCGGAGGCATCCCCTCGAATGTGGGCGCCGCCGCGATCCCGGCCCCTGGCCCGGCGTTGGGGTGAGCGAGGTTCTGCAGCTGCCGCGGCCTCTTCCGGCCAGCGGTGCCCCCAGCCCCCAGCACCAGGAGCCCGCCATCGCGGTCGAGACCCTGGACTTGCTCGAATGGCCGCGGCTGGCAGCCCACGTGGCCCAGTTCGCCAGCACCGCGACGGGTCAGTGCCACTGCCAGCGGCTGCCGCTGGCGTCCTCGGCGGCGGCCAGCCGCGAATGGCTGGCCGAAACCGCTGAGCTGCTCGGCCTCGATGGGCTGCTGGAAGGAGGCCTCAGCTTCCAGGGCTGCCACGACATCAGCACCACCGTGCCTCTCTGTGCCAAGGGCGGCTGCGCCGGCGGCGAGGCTCTGCTGGCGGTGGCCTCAACCCTGGCCACCGCCCGGCGCCTGCGCCGCCAGATCGAGGAGCCACTGCTGCGTCCGGTGTGCAGCGCCCTGGTGGCCGACCTGCGCACCCTGCCCGAGCTGGAGCAGCGCCTGCACTTCTGCCTGGAGGACGGCGGCCGGGTGGCGAATCGGGCCAGCCCAGCGCTGGAGGCCCTGCGCCAGCAGCTGCTGGCGGCCCGGGCCGAGCGGCGCGAGCGGCTGCAGGAGCTGCTGCGCCGCCACGCGCCGCTGCTGCAGGACCAGGTGGTGGCCGAACGCAACGGCAGGCCTGTGCTCGCGGTGAAAGCCGGCGTCGCCAGCCAGTTGAGCGGCTTGGTGCACGACAGCTCCGCCTCCGGCAGCACCGTGTTTCTCGAACCCCAGGCGGTGATCCCCCTCGGCAACCGCATCCGCGATCTGGAGGGCCAGGAGCGGGAGCTGGAGCGGACGGTGCTTTTGGAGCTCAGTGGGCTGGTGGGGGAGGAGATCGAGGCCCTCAGCCACCTGCAAGTGGTGCTGTCGCGGCTGGAAACCGCCTTGGCCCGGGCCCGCTACAGCACCTGGATCGGGGGCCT
>JBKDOR010000161.1:0-4034 GCA_046342775.1 Synechococcaceae cyanobacterium | reverse complement strand
GTCGATCACCCAGGACTGGCCGCGGCTGCTCTCGCTGGGTGAGCAGCAGCGCCTGGCCTTCGCCCGGCTGCTGCTGGCGGCCCCCCGCTTCGTGGTGCTCGATGAGGCGACCAGCGCCCTGGATGTGCCGACCGAACGGCTTTTGTACGCCCTGCTGGCCGAACGCGACACGGCGCTGGTGAGCGTGGGCCATCGTCCGACGCTGCTGGGCTTCCACGACACGGTGCTGGAGCTCGACGGCCACGGCGGCTGGCGGCTGCTGCCGGCGGCGGGCTATGAAATTGGCCGATCCGTCCCCGCCGCATGAGTGATCCCCCCGCCTCCAGCACATCTGAGCCGGCGTCGCCACCCCTCACCAGCGCCACCAGCGGCGACGTTCCCGCCTTCGGCTGGAGCGCCTATGCCGAGCGGATCAATGGCCGCTTCGCCATGTTGGGGTTCGTGGCGGTGCTGCTGGTCGAAGCCCGGAGCGGCGACACCTTCCTGCACTGGGCCGGGCTGATTCCCTGAAGCCCATCCCAACTGGGTCACGCCTGGCTGTCCGGTGGCATCCCCCTTTTTTCTCAACGCCAGACCAGTGCTTCAGCAGCAGTGCCTCGCCAAGGGATGGCCAGCGCTCCGGCGGCGCCGCAGGGAGCCTGCGTCGCCCAGCTCCGCCCGGGTTGACGGCTGATCAGGGGCCGCAAGCTGCTGGCGCTGCGGTGATGGTCCCAGCTCTGCTGGGCGCTGGGGCGCTCAAGGCAGGGTGATCAGGTCCACCTGCCACACGCCATTGCGGCTCACCTCCAGCGCCAGCTGGCGGCCATCGGCCTGGAGGCTGAGGCGTCGCGGCACGCCGGCTGGGAGCATCGGCAACCGCTCGCTGGTTTGCAAGGAGCGGCGGTACAGCACCAGTTCGGTCTGATCGTTGCGCTGCCGCACCAGCGCCAGCCGTTCCCCCACCGCGTCAACCGCCACGGCCAGCGGCTGGGCATCGGGGCGGTCGAGGCCCGGCAGCGGCACCGGCAAGCCCCGCTCCAGGTCCACCAGCATCACCCGATCGCGGCCGCCGCGTTGGCCGATCAAGGCCAGCCAGCGACCGCTCAGCGCCGGTTCCCGCGCCGGAGCCAGCTGCTCCAGCTGGCGGTTCAGGCCATTGAGGGGGCGTGGCAGGTCGCCGGAGCAGGCCGTCAGCAGAGCGGCGCCGAGGGCGCTGGCGAGCCAGGGCCGCCCCATGTCGCCACGGCGGCGGGATGGGTGCCGCCGTGTCCCGATCGGGGCCCACCCGCCCGCGGACGCCGTGCGGCGAGCCCCATTCGCACACGCTGCCCAAGCGGCGGCGTCCAGGGGCGTACCCAAATCCGCGTCACCCGCAGCCGCATCCCCCACAGCCGCGTTGCCGGCAGCCGCTTCGCTCACGCCGTCCATGGCTGGCGCGGTCACCGCGCCCCCCCGCCGCGCTGCAGTTGTCCTGGCGGCCGGTCGGGCTCCAGCAGGCCGGAGAGATCGAACACCTGCACCTGGGAGCGGCCTTGCTGCAGCAGCTGCAAGGCCAGCCGCTGGCCATCGGGGGAGAGGCTGAGCCGCTGGGGCTCAAGTCCCGATGGGGTGAGCAGCCTGCGCAGCTGCCCGGTGAGGCGATCCAGCAGCAACGGCCGGGAGCGGTCCCCCTCCTGCCCCAGAAGGGCGACGTAGCGACCGTTCCAGCTCAGGGAGGGGGAGCGATGGGGTTGGAGGCGGCCCAGCTGGGGCAGGGGCACGAGGCGGCCGGAGGGTTGCTCCTGCAGCAGCAGGGTGGCCCGGCCGCCCCGTTCCACCACGCTGGCCAGCAGGCGGCCGTCGCCGCTCAGGGCTGGATCCTCCCGGTTGCCCTGCAGGCCAGGGGGAGGGCCGGCCGAGCGCCGCGCCCAGGGCAGGCAGCCGGCCAGCAGCAGGGCCAGCAGCGGCGCCAGGGCGGTCGAGCCGCGGCCGCGGGAGCGGCGCCCGAGGCGAGGGCGTGAAGGGGTGCGGCACGGCGGGCTATGCCGCGTAGGGCTTTGGGGCGTGGAGCTGGGGCGTGCAGAGCTGGGGCGCGACGCGGTGTCGCCAGGGCGGCGTTGCCGGCGACGGTCCTCCAGCCCGAGAAAGGGTTGCATCAACGGAAGCTTGGGCTCGCGGCCCATGGGGCCTGCCTGTGCGGAGAATCGGCGAAGGACCCGGAGAGCTGGGCCCATTTCGCTGGAGTCGCTGCCTCTCTGAGGCTCGCTCTTCGGCCGGGAGCCCGGCGCCAGCCTCGGAGAAGGGGCCAGCCGCTCGCGCCGATCCAGCCCGTTCAGTCATCGAAGCGGGAGCTGTTGTCGCGGGGGGCGACGCCGCGTTGAGCTGGCGGTGTGCTGAGCGGAGCGGTTGAGGGTTCGGGGCGTCCGCTGGCTGGGGTTGAGGCTGCGGGAGCGGCGCTTGCGGCTGCGGAGCGGATCGGCGAGAAGTCGGCGTCGCTGACCTCAGCCGCCGAGCGAGGGCCGCGGCTGATGGGGCTGCCCTCGGGCACACCGGGGGGGGTGGCTGGGCGCGATTCGCCAAAGCGGGGGCTGCCGCTGCCGCGAGTGCCGAGGCCGGCGGAGCCCCCTGGCTCGGAGCGGCGGCTGGAGCGCGGCATTGAGTCGCTTGCAGGGGTGGGGCGACTGCCGCGGCGCGCTTCCGGGGCGCTGTCGCGCTCTCGGCGCCGGCTGCCGAACTCCTGGGCCGGACGGGAGGCGCTGGCGGTGTAGCGGCTCGGATCGCTGGCCTCCCGCTCGGCGGGGCCAGTGCGAGAGGGTTCGCGCTCCTCGCGACGGGGCGTCGCCCAGTCCTCGCGGTCTTCACCACGGCTGGCCGCCCGTTCGGGAATCGCGGCCCTGCTGCTGCGGCGCGGACGGTAGAAGTCGTCGTCACGCTCGTCGTAGGCGCGGAAGCGGCGGTTCACCGGCGTCGGCTCGTCGAAGCGGTCGGGCTCTGCTTCCCAATCCCGGGCTGGGCCGAGGCCACCACGACCGCGGCTCGGCAGCGGTTCCTCTTCGTCGAAATACGAGGAGCGCCGGGCCTGTTCGGTGGTGACGCCCCGCAAGCGCACGCTCTCGTAGGCGAAGAACACGGTGGTGCCGGCCAGCAGAAACTGGCCGAACTGCAGGATCGGATCAAGGCGCCAGCCTTGAAAAAAGAGGATGCCGCCGCACAACAGGCCGATGGCGGCGAAGAACACGTCGTAGTCGCGGGCCAGGGCCGGCTTGAAGCTCCGCATGAAGTAGAGGAGCGCGCCGCCGACGGCCAGCACGATGCCGACGATGCTGGCCCAATTGAGGCTGGCGTTGACCAAGGGGTTTGCCGGGAGGTATCCCGGGCGGTTGCGAGCGTGCCCTCACTTTAGGGACAGGGCCAAGGGGTGCCGAGCCGGGACGACTCTCCGGGACTCGCCACTGGAACTCGCCACCGGGACCCTGGCGCTGAGAACCAGGCGCTGAAAAAGAAGCAGCCGTTGAGCCGGTGAGCCCTGGCAGCCGGTCTTGTCTGGCCTGGCTGTCTTGCCCTCGGGGACCGTCGTGTCCCGAGGTCTATCCGCGGCCTCAGGGCCGCTTCCGATCAGAGCTTGCGGTCGACGCGGTCGTTCTGGCTGATGAAGAAGAGGGCAATCGAGATCGGCACCACCACGATCAAACCTCCGTACACGAGGCTGCTCAGGAAGTTGGAGAGGGAGGGGGTCATCGCGGCGGGCCGGCATCGATCGGGCCAGATCCTAGGCAGTGGGGGCGACTTCCTACGATTGCGCCACCACCGCTTAGGGCTTTGTGACGGCTGCGCTCCCCCAGGTCCACCTGGCCCTCGGCCTTCTGCTGGGGCTCTGGACGCTGCTGTTCCTGTTCCGTATCGTGCTCACCTGGTACCCCCAGGTCGACCTCGGCCAGGGCTGGGGCCGCTGGGTGGGCCTGCCCACCGAGCTTGTGCTGGCCCCGACCCGCCGCCTGATCCAGCCGATCGGTGGCGTGGATGTGGCGCCGGTGGTGTGGGTGGGGTTGGTGAGCCTGCTGCGCGAGCTTCTGGTG
>JBKDOR010000160.1:0-6510 GCA_046342775.1 Synechococcaceae cyanobacterium | reverse complement strand
GTAGCGGTTGACAAGCCAAAACTTCTTGCTGCGGACTTGACGCACGATCAGGGATTCGCCCTGGACATCAGCGGCGTTGCCGGTTGCGCCTGCGGCGTGGAAGTAAGGCTTGACGCTGTGCACTTCGTAGCTCTTGCCTTGGATGTCGATGATGGTCATGGCTGGTGGTGCGGTGGTGTGGTGTGCCCGGATTGCCGACGATCTGGCGGGCTCCGGGCGGGCCAGGGGCTGAAGCCCCGGAGGGGGATCTCTCCCCCCGATGCACATACAGTAGCGCAGACCGTTACCCCGTTGTCTGATCCGGCCGGCCAGTTCACATAACGTCACACGCTACGGGTGAGCATGAAAAAGCCCCCGGGTGGCCGGGGGCGGGTGGGGTCAGGCAGTTACCAGCCGCTTGGCGCGGCAGACGGGTGCCATGGAGCATTTCCCGAAGGGATAGATCAGTTCTCCGCCTTCGTGATCGCGGCTGACGCGGTATTGAGCCAGACCCTGAGGGCCGAGCACCGTTACGGTCTTTGCGGACCGCTTGAGGATCTTCACAGTAAAGACCGCATCGGCATCACCGATGAACCGGCCGCTATAGGTGTTGCCGACTTGGAAGGTAGAAGCGGTCATGTCCTGGTGTGGCGGTGGGGCTCTTTCGCCCCGGTCCCCATATCGTAGCGCGCGCCGTTACGGCTGGCAAGCCCTCCTACGGAAAAGCCCCGGATGGCCGGGGCTGCTGTGGATCAGACGCTGATCTGCCTGACCTGCGCGTGATGGACCCAGGCCTCTCCGTTTATGGGCAGCGCCAGGGTGCCTTTCTGCTTGACGGTCACCAGCCACTCGGCACCATCACGCTTGAAGCCCAGCACAACGGCAGGCATCGAGTCGACAAGCCCGAAGCGGCCAGCCATCGGCGCCAGGTCATTGACCCAGACTTCCTGGCCGATGGAGATGGTGTCCTCTCCGCAGATGGTGGGCAGCGAGGTGATCGTCTGCATGTTCAGCACCGGCTGCGTGGCCGGTCGATGGTGGACCGGAAGGCCTCCCCTCCGATGTCCTAATAGTAGCGCACGGCGTTACGGCTGGCAACCCACGTAACGGATTACAACAGCCGAAGTCGCCAGCACCGCGATCAACCTGTATGGTTCCGGGGCCAACGGCACACCACCGCCATGGATCAACCAGCGCTCACGCTGGAGCAACCACCACCAACCGCAGCCGAGGCGCTCGCCGCCAACGGCTACGACGTCACCACCAACGGCCCGAACGGTCTGACCTATCACCCGGGCCTGACCAACGAGCAGTATCACCAGCTGCCGGCGAACAGCCCGAGCAGGCTGAAGCTGCTCGCCCGATCAGCTGCCCACTACTTCGACGCCTACCTGGCCCCTGATCGGGAGATCAAGCCGCCGACACCAGCGATGGAGGTCGGCACCGCACTGCACACCGCCGTACTGGAACCTGACCTGTGGGATTCCACGGTCGCGGTCGCACCGCAGCAGTTCGACCGCCGGACGAAGATCGGCCGCCAGCTGGCCGAGGAGTTCGAGGCGGAGAACGCGGGAAAGCTGGTGCTGACGCCTGATGATGCCGACCGCGTGCGCCGGATGGCTGATGCCGTCCACCGCCACCCGGCGGCCCGGACACTGCTCGACATCAAGGGCCGCCGCGAGGCCAGCTACACATGGACCGACCCCGCCACGGGTCTGCCGTGCAAGTGCCGACCCGACTGGCACGGCATGGATGGCCTGCTGGTGGTTGACCTGAAGACCACGAGGGACGGCAGCCGGGCGGAGTTCGTGCGGTCGATCGCCGGGTTCGACTATCACCTGCAGGCGGCCTGGAACCTGCGGGCCCTCGGTGCTGCGCAGTTCCTGTCGATCGCGGTTGAGAACGTCCGGCCCTACGCGGTCGCGGTCTATCCCGCCTCGCCGGCGATGATCGCCGCGGGTGAACGGCGGTTCACGGCAGCCCTCGAGCTGCTGGCCGAATGCCACCGGACGAATCGCTGGCCGGGCTACGGCGATCTGATTCAGGAGCCGATCGATCTGCCGGGGTGGTGTCGTGATTGAGATCCTCGCCGCCGCTGCCGTGTTCGGCTTCAGCCTTGGTTTCAGCCAAGAGATGGCGAAGGACCTGCGGAGGATGGCCAGACTTCACCGCCGGACGTCTCGCATGGGCCCGCCCAGTGGTAACTACGGCCTCCCGCCCGACCCCGACTGGCGCCGCAGCAGGCCCAGGCCGTCGGCACCCGGCCCATGGGATCCGCAGGCGATCTACCTGGATGCCCCGTCCACCACAACTCACCACACACTGAACCGTGACACCCACACCTGAACTGGTCGCCTTAATCGAGCAGATCGTTGACGCGCGGCTCGCTCTGATGCTTTCGCGGAAAACCGCTACACACCCGAAGAGTTATCACACCACTCCTGAGATCCGGCATCTTGTCTTGAAGCACCTGCCAGAGCTTCGGGATCAAGTGAAAGACAGGGAGTTTCCAGTCAGCTTCCTGCGTTTCTTTCTTGCCAGCAAAGTTATCATGAGATCCAAGGACACGGAACCGCACGCCGAAACCGGAAAGTCCACAACTACTCGTTTTGATCATCAGGTCGGCCATGCTGTTCAGCCTGCTACATGGAAAGACAGTCCTTTCGAGCGCGCGCGAAACGGCTACTACAGGATCCGCGCTGTCCTGGTGGTGTCGTGACTGATTCCACCCGAGAGGCCATCTTCCGCGCCGCCATCGCTGCGGCCAGCCTGTCGTTCGACAGGGGCATCAGCTGCGCGGCCGACATGATCCGCGAGGCCAGCCGCAATGAGAAGTTTCTGGCGGCTCTCCGGCTCGATCCAGCGTCTGCCCTTGAACAGCTGGCGGCTGCGATTGCGTCCACCAACACACCATCCTCTGAGACATGACCGAATCCACATCCATCACGACCGCGACCGCAGCGCCAGGTGCTCTGGCGTTCCTCTCTGATTCCTCTGCCTTCGATCACCTCTGGCGCGTCGCCCAGGCCTTCAGCCGTAGCGGCATGGTGCCGGCCCACTTCCAGGCCAAGCCCGAAAGCTGCATGGTTGCCCTGATGTATTCGCAGCAGCTGGGCGAGTCGCCGATGGTGATGTTCCAGGAGGTGAGCATCATCAACGGCCGGCCGAACACCTCGGCCCGGTACGCGATCAGCCGCGCAAACCGCTCTGGTCTGCTTGCGGGCCCCATCACCTGGACCAGCAAAGGGGCCGGCGACACGTTGGAGGTGACCGCCACCGCGACCTTGTGGGAGACACAGGAGCAGGTGACCGCCACGGTCACCATGAAGGAGGCCGCCGCCGACGGCTGGACCCGCAACCCGAAGTACCGCAGCATCCCTGAGCAGATGCTTCGGTGGCGGGCGGCCACCCGGCTGATCAACCTCTCTCTTCCTGAGGTGCGGTTCGGCCTGGGCGTGCGGGAGGAAGCGGAGACCCGGATTCAGCGGGCGGCGGTGAGCGAGGTGGAAACCACCGGCGACCCGATCGCCGACCTGAACCGCCAGATCGCCGCCGCGGCCGAGGCACCGGCTGAGCCGCCTGCCGAGACCGCAGCACCCCGCCGCCGCCGGGCCGCCCCGGCGCCTGAGCCTGAGCTTGAGGTGATCGATGATGCCGTTGAGGCTGAGATTGTCACCGAACCATCCACCCCGTCCATCCCATCCGCTGACCCCTTCTGATGTCTGATCCGATTGCAACAGTGCTTCGCGCGAGCGTGCATCGATTCATCGGCCGCCTTGGCCGTGACCCTGAGGTCCGTTACTTCGAGTCGGGCAGCTGCGTGGCTGAGGCGAACATTGCCGTCAACCGCCCAGGCCAACGGCAGGGCGACGGGCAGGAACCGGACTGGTTCAAGGTCACGATATGGGGCCAGGCCGGTGCCGCGTTCGCTGACCAGGCCCGGAAAGGCATGCTGCTCGACGTCTCCGGCCGTGTGAAGTCCGACCGATGGACCGACCGCAACACCGGCGAGGAACGGACCCGGCTGGTGATCACAGCCGAGGAGTGGCGGATCGTGCCGACCGACCGGCCACCAGCCCAGCAGGGCCAACAGTCGGCACCGGCGGCACTGCCGACCACACCACCGCCGGCGATGGCGCCAGCACCCTATCCAGATGATGAGCCCCCGTTCTGAACCATGAGAACCGCTTCCTACATCCTCGGCATGATCCTCGGCCTGACGCCGCTGATCTACGTTTCACTGCCTTTGATTGCACATCACCTGAATGAAGGGTCAACTATCAGATCAGACGATCATCACAATCTTGAATGATCCACGTTCTTCACTTGTTGTCGCAGCGGATCATGGCATCAGTTCCGCACTGGTTCGACGTATCCGCGGCGGCAAAAGCTACGCGAAGGTCCATCCTGAGATCCCACGATTTCAACGTAAAACCAGCGGCGAGAAAAGCACCGATGCCTGCACTGAGATTCCACTATGCACCCCAGAACCACAGTTGACCTGCGAGCAATGCATCCATTGGCGGTGGCGGGAATGCGATCTCGAATTTCCGGAACCGAAGCGGACCGGCCTTCGCTTCGCGACCTGGTGCGCAGCGTTCCACGACGGTTCGGGCTGATGCGCGCCGGCATGTGGCTGTTGCCGCAGGTTGGCCGCACGCCGAACCTCACCGCCGATCGGGAGAAGGCATGGCAGGTTGTTTCACTCGATGAAGCAATCGACCAGCGTGATGTCCTCAAGGCGGCCTTCGGCATTACAACGGAGGTACGCGTCATCAATCCATCCCATCCACTGTTTGACGAATGACGACGACGCGCAACCGTGGCGGTGTCAGCAACACCGGCACATTCGTATGGAATGACGAGGACCCGAATAGCAGCCTGGGGCCTGGCCTGTCGCGGCCGGAACCAGGCGAGAAGGTGCGGCCGTACCGCCTGCGGGTGCGGCCACCTGCACAGCCCGCTCTGACGGTCACACTGTCAGCAGCGACCGAGGCCCGTGCCATCGGCTACGCATTGAAGCGCTGGCCGGGCGCCATCATTGAACCTCTCACCCCCTGAACCCATGACCCGTTCAATCCTTCTGATCGTCGCGCTGCTGCTGAGCAGCGCCCCTGCCGCTGAGGCTGGCCCTGCCGCCAGGCTGGCGAAGAACCTGGGCGTGAGCCGTGCCGAGGCGCGGCGGATCATCAAACATCGGATCATCGTCGGCAGCGCCGGCCCGACTGGTGTGGGCAACACACCGGCGAACGGCGGCAACCTGCTGATTCCTGCCGGCACGATCGGCACCGGCATCGGCGGCGTGGGGCCTGGCCAATGAACAGCCTGTTGCGAGAGGTCGCGGTCATGATTCGCGACAGCGGCCGAACCGATGAGGATGCCGTCGCAACTGCCCGTGCCGTGCTGCGCCATGTCGGCGCAGCCGCGCGGGTGCAAGGCGGCACCTGGACCGGGCAGTGGATGGACCGCCAGGCATCAGCGCCGGCGGCGATGGGGGTGGCGGAATGAACCCGAATCGCGATGAGCAGCACGGCGGGCTGGCGCAGGTCGGCCCCTGTGCACAGGAGATCAAGGCCGCCATGCGACACGCCCCGAACTGGGCGAGGGGGCCATTAGGTGCAAGCGAGCGCGAGGCCCTTGACATGATCGCCCACAAGATCGCCCGCATCCTATGCGGCGCCGATCCTTACGACCCTGAGCACTGGGTCGATATTGCTGGCTACGCGGAGGCTGCCATTCGCGCACGACGGGAGGAGTCCCAATCATGACCACACCAACCTACAGATTCGAGAACTGCCGCCTGGTGCGGGTGATCGACGGCGATACGTTCATTGCCTCGATTGATGTCGGCTTCGGGTTCACGACCACCCAACGGATCCGGCTGCTCGGCTGCGACCTGCCGGAACGGCGGGAGCCGGGGGGCAGGGAAGCAGCGGAGGCGTTGCAACTGTTCCTGATGGCACCAGAACGGTTGGTGATCGAGACCGTCAAGGCCGACAGCTTCGGCCGGTGGCTGGCCCATGTGAGCGGACCCAGCCGGATGATGCCAGGTGCCAGCGAGTACATGCTCGACTGGCTCCAGTCGTGGAAGGCGGGGCAAGCCGCCGCCCAACCGGCAGGCCCAGGGGCCGCGCCGCAGAAGGCCCCGTGAAGCACCTGGATCACGCACCCACCGACGCATCCCCCTCACCTCCATGCACGACGACCTGCGCGGTGTTCTTGACGCCCTGCTCGCCATCACCATCTCCGAGGCCCTCGCCAAGCCCATCGCCCGCCGTTTCGGGCGCTGGATCCTTGCCCGCGCTGACCGCCGCTGGCACTGGATCCCCGACTGGCTTCACACCTCACCACCTGAATCATGACCCCAACCCAGATCCTGAACCTGCAGCACTGCGCGGTTGCGCGCGCGCACATCGCTGCGCATGATGGCCAGCGCGGCCGGTATTGGCGCGAGCTGGCCACCTGCGAGCGGTTCCATGTTGATCCTGACCGGCAGTGGCTGGCGGATTGCGACTACCTGGGGGGCAAGCT
>JBKDOR010000159.1:0-3165 GCA_046342775.1 Synechococcaceae cyanobacterium | reverse complement strand
TCGGTGTCGTGGAGGATCTGCACCTGCCAGATCTGGCCGCTGCTATCGCTGATCCAGCCGAAGTTGGTGGCGTTGTCGCTCTTCTCGTTTAACTGCAGAGCGAGCAGTTGAAGGCTTGGTTGGCTGACTTCCGCTGTCGGATCGAGCCGCAGGCTGATGCTGTTCAGCTTGCCGTTGCGGCTGGCATCGACGAGGTCGATGCCAGCGTCGCTGCTGAGCGACCTGAGCCAGTCCGGTGGGCTGAGGCTGAGGATCGGATCCCCCTTGCCCAGAGGAATCGGCAGGGGCAAGGTGAGCACCAAGCCATCGCCCGCCGTTTGCAGCTGCGCCTGGTCAGCCCGGCTGAGCAGGCCGCTGTCGGAGGCCAGGGTGGCTAGCGGCTGCGTCACCAGCTTGAGGTCGCCGGAGCTGCCGACCAGCTCGATGGCCAGGAGCTGCAGCCCCTCATCGCCCTCCTGCACCAGGGCCCAGGCCCGTTCAGGGCTGAACCAGCCCAGCCCATTGACGCGCTTGATCCCTGCAATCTCGACGCGAGCGAGCGGCAGGCCACGGGTATCGCTGACGCGAAACTCCGCCAGCCCATCGCCGTTGTTCAGACCCGCCAGCAGCACCTGCTGACCCTGGGCGCTGGTGAGCTCGAACACGACGCCGGATCCGCCCAGATCCTGGAGGCGATTGATCGCGCCGGTGGCCTGGATCGTGCCCTCGCCGGAAGCGAGATCGCTCACCTGGAGGGCGATCACATCGTTGTTGGCCTCTGGGGTGAGAGCGGTGCTGAGCAGCGCTTGGCGGTACTGCCCCTCCCAGCTGGACCCCACCCCATCGGCCCTGGTGAAGCGGGAGAAGCTGTCTTGGCTGCCATCGCTGGCCTCGCTCAGGAAGGCCCAGAGGGGAGCGGTGTCGTTCAGGGGCCAGCCGGTGCTCTCCAGCACCACGGAGCGCCAGTCGGTCTGCAGCGGTGAGTACCCCACCAGTTCGCTGCCTTCGGCCGCCGCGGCGGGCACCAGCTGGATCGGGGCCACCGGGCTGGCCGCCGTGCCGGGGTCGAGCCACAACCAGTTGCCGAGCAGCAGATCCGGCTCGGCATTGGCGTTCTGCAAACTCCACAGCGGCGCCAGGCTGCTGTCGTTGCGCCAGCTGGGACTGGCGGAGGGGATCTGCAGCCGCAGGGCCGTGGCCGGCGTGCCGGTGAGATCCACCACGCGGCCGCCCGCGCCATCGGTCTGGGCCTGCAGGTTGTAGCCCCAGGCCTCGAAGCTGAGGTTGCCGGCACCGCTGCTGCGCCAGCCCGCCTGCAGCAGCCGATGGCTGAGGGGGCTTCCAGTCGTTGGCACCAGTGTGTAGCTGGGATTGAGCTGGGCCTTGAGGCCACCGGGATAGCGCCGGTCGCGGGAGGGATCGCCCCCCACCACCTGCGGGCTGGAGGCGGAGGCCACCCCTTGGCTGAGCACCGTGATCTCGCGGAAGCCGGTGCCGGCCTCATCGAAGCGGGCCTCACCATCGCCATCGAGATCCTCGGAGCGGGTGGTGTTGAGGTAGAGGGCGCTGCCGGGGATGGAGGTGTTGATGCTCACCACCACCCGGCCGGTGGCGGCCTCATTGGTGGGTTCTCCGGCATAGAAGAGCTGCTCCACCAGCTCCCAGCCGCCGGCATCCACCACATCGCCCACGCTGCTCAGCGGCTTGACCAAGCCGGGGGTGATGAAGTTGAGCAGGCCATCCCAGACCGAGGCAGGCCGGATGAGATCAAACGGGCCGGCCGGCTCCTGATTGGCGGCCGTGCCCTTGGGTCGGTCGGTGAGTGGCAGGCTGAGGCGGCCATCGCGATCGTTGTCGAGCCAGACCAGATCGTTGCGCCAGGCATAGGTGCCCGCGGCCACGGTGTAGCCCAGGGGGTTGTACGGGGGCGTGCTGCCGAGCGGGTTGGGCGCCGTCACGGTCCAGGGGGCCGAGAGGGACACCGCCATCGGTGTGTCGGCCGCGATCACCAGCTCGTTTTGGTAGGCGGGCAGCAGGCCATTGGGGTTGCGGATCTGCAGGGCCGCCGCTCCATAGACCCCGTTGGAGCCCATCAGGCCGTCGTTGTCGAGATCGATGCCCCAGATCGGCAGGGCTCGGTCGATGCGCTCCTGGATCGTGCCGCCGGAGGTGATCAGCAGTTCGAGGCCGTCGTCGGCATTGCCATTGAGGTCGAACCACTGGCTGCTGCCGAAGCGGGTGCCGAGCAGGCCCAAACCGCGCCAGTTGTTCCAGCTGCCGCTGGCCACGCCGTCGCTGGCGATGGCGGTGATCTTGCGGATCTGGGCCTCGATCGCCGCCAGATCGGTGGCGCCGTTGGGATCGCGGGCCATGCCCTCGGGCACCGTGACCCGTTCGCTGGCGGAGAAGGCGGCCTTGCCGGGCTCGGCCACGAGCCGATCGGGTGGCACGTTCTGCTCATCGATGTTGTGGCGGCCGATCGCGTCCTCGCTCACATTCAGGAAGCGGGCCAGCACCTGATCGGTGTCGCGATCGATCAGCGACATCACCCCGACGCTGGGGTTGAACAGCTGGTTGGGGGCGTAGATCTGGCTCAGGGCAATCCAGATCTCGTTGCTGTTGAGGGGATTGTCGAGGATCGTCTTGTACTGGGCTTCATCGGCGGAGCTGAAGGCCGGGTTGTTGCGGAAGCTCCAGTCGAGTTCAGCCGCCACAGCCAGGCCGCTGCCGTCCGGGGCCGTGGCCGGCAGGCTGGCCTCAAACCGGGCCACGTATTGCCGCAGCAGGTTGATCGCCTGGGCCGTGCCCAGATCGCTCACCAACTGGTCGGTGAGATCGGCGATGCTCCAGCTGCGCCACTGAAGATCGATCGAACCGAAGCTGAGGCCGGCGGTGAGGTACACCACATCGGTCTCGACCGGGTTGATGTCGAGGTCGTAGCGGATCTCGCTGCCGCCCCCCACCAGCTCCACCTGGCTGACGCTGAGATCGAGGGTGTAGAGCTCGCCGCTGATTGGGGCGTTGCTGGGGGCGCTGCTGGCGCCGTTCCAGTCGTTCAGGCGCCGGCTGGTGCCGTCGTGGGAGCCGGCGTAGAAGTTCCAGACCAGATCGGTGCCGGCGCCGGGGGCCAGCTCCACCACCACGCCATCGGTGCTGCGGCGGTTGAGCACGAAGCCACGGGTTCCA